>NZ_RCOC01000063.1:0-46470 GCF_004307515.1 Pseudomonas sp. Sample_14
ATGAGCTATGTGATCGACCGACGCCTCAATGGCAAGAACAAGAGCACGGTAAACCGCCAGCGTTTTCTGCGGCGTTACCGTGACCACATCAAGAAGGCTGTCGAAGAGGCAGTCAGTCGCCGCTCCATTACCGATATGGAGCACGGTGAACAGATCAGCATTCCCGGTCGCGACATTGACGAACCGGTGCTTCATCACGGACGCGGCGGCAAGCAGACCGTGGTGCATCCCGGTAACAAAGAGTTCACGTCCGGTGAACATATCGCTCGTCCACCGGGAGGCGGCGGTGGACGCGGTCCGGGCAAGGCGGGGAATTCCGGCGAAGGCATGGACGAGTTCGTCTTCCAGATCACGCAGGAAGAGTTCCTCGAATTCATGTTCGAAGACCTTGAATTGCCGAATCTGGTCAAACGCAACCTGACCGGCACCGACACGTTCAAAACCGTACGCGCCGGGATCAGCAACGAGGGCAATCCGTCGCGGATCAACATCATCCGCACCCTGCGCTCAGCGCATGCGCGTCGTATTGCCCTGTCTGGCAGCAGCCGCGCGAAATTGCGCGAAGCCAAGGAGGAGCTGGCACGGCTCAAGCGCGAAGAACCGGACAACTTCGGCGATATCCAGGAACTCGAGGCTGAAATCGAGAAACTCAGCGCACGCATTCACCGCGTGCCGTTCCTAGATACCTTCGACTTGAAATACAACCTGTTGGTCAAGCAACCCAATCCCAGTTCCAAAGCAGTGATGTTTTGCCTGATGGACGTTTCCGGTTCGATGACGCAGGCGACCAAGGACATCGCCAAGCGCTTCTTCATCCTGCTGTACCTTTTCCTCAAGCGTAACTACGACAAGATCGACGTGGTGTTCATCCGTCACCACACCAGCGCCCGGGAAGTGGACGAAGAGGAGTTTTTCTATTCTCGTGAGACCGGCGGCACCATTGTTTCCAGCGCCCTGAAGCTGATGCAGGAAATCATGGCCGAGCGCTATCCGAGCAATGAGTGGAACATCTACGCCGCTCAGGCCTCCGACGGCGACAACTGGAACGACGATTCGCCGATCTGCCGCGACATCCTGATCAACCAGATCATGCCGTTTGTGCAGTACTACACTTATGTGGAGATCACCCCGCGCGAACATCAGGCGCTGTGGTACGAATACGAACGCATCGCCGAAGCCTTCTCTGACACGTTTGCCCAGCAGCAACTGGTCTCGGCCGGAGATATCTATCCGGTCTTCCGTGAACTCTTCCAGCGCAGGTTAGTGACATGACCGCCAAAGAGCAGAAACGCCAACCGATTTCCACCGGCTCAGAATGGACATTCGAGCTGATCCAGACCTACGACCGTGAAATCGCCCGGATCGCGGCCCGTTATGCACTGGACACCTATCCCAACCAGATCGAAGTGATCACCGCCGAGCAGATGATGGACGCCTATGCCTCGGTGGGCATGCCGCTGGGCTATCACCACTGGTCCTACGGCAAACACTTCCTCAGCACAGAGAAATCCTACAGTCGCGGGCAGATGGGCCTGGCCTACGAGATCGTGATCAACTCCGACCCGTGCATCGCCTATCTGATGGAAGAAAACACCATCTGCATGCAGGCGCTGGTGGTGGCCCATGCCTGCTATGGCCACAACAGCTTCTTCAAGGGCAACTACCTGTTCCGTACCTGGACCGATGCCAGTTCGATCATCGATTACCTGGTGTTCGCCAAGCAGTACATCATGCAGTGCGAGGAACGCCACGGCATCGACGCCGTGGAAGATCTGCTCGATTCCTGCCATGCCTTGATGAATTACGGCGTCGACCGCTACAAGCGTCCGTATCCGATCTCCGCCGAAGAAGAGCGCCGGCGGCAAAAGGACCGTGAAGAGCACATGCAGAAGCAGATCAATGATCTGTGGCGCACCATTCCCAAAGGCGCGGACAAATACAGCGACAAGGACAACGCCCGCTTCCCTGCCGAGCCGCAGGAAAACATCCTCTATTTCATCGAGAAACACGCGCCACTGCTGGAACCCTGGCAACGCGAAATCGTGCGCATCGTGCGCAAGATCGCCCAGTATTTCTATCCGCAGCGCCAGACCCAAGTCATGAACGAAGGCTGGGCAACGTTCTGGCATTACACGCTGATGAATGATCTGTATGACGAAGGCCTGGTCACCGACGGCTTCATGATGGAATTCCTCACCTCGCACACCAGCGTGGTGTTCCAACCGGGTTTCGACAGTCCGTACTACAGCGGCATCAACCCCTATGCGTTGGGTTTCGCCATGTACCGCGACATTCGGCGCATGTGCGAAGAGCCTACCGAAGAGGATCGCCGCTGGTTCCCGGACATCGCCGGTTCCGACTGGCTGTCGACCATCAAGTTCGCCATGAGCAGTTTCAAGGACGAGAGCTTCATCCTGCAGTACCTGTCCCCCAAGGTGATCCGCGATCTGAAGCTGTTCAGCATTCTCGATGACGACCAGAAAGACGACCTGCTGGTGCCGGCCATCCATGACGAGGGCGGCTACCGGATCATCCGTGAAACCCTTGCCGCGCAGTACAACCTCGGCAATCGTGAGCCGAACGTGCAGATCTACAGCATTGATCGGCGCGGCGATCGCTCGCTGACCCTGCGCCATCAGCAGCACGACCGCAAACCCTTGGGCGACTCCACCGAAGAAGTGCTCAAGCACCTGCACCGGCTCTGGGGCTTCGACATTCATCTGGAAACCCTGCAAGGCGACCAGATCATGAAAACCCATCACGTGCCGCCGCGCAGTGAACACAGCGAGGGCGATTACGGCCGGCTCGATCTGGCCGTGATTCATCTTTGATCCGGTTCTGGCCTCCGAAAGTCTGACGCAAGGGTTATCCTGTCGGACTGACGGAGGTTTTTTATGCAGGTTTACAAGGTTGGCGGCGCGGTACGTGATCGCCTTTTAGGGTTGCCGGTCACTGATGTCGACCGGGTCGTGGTCGGCGCGACCACTGAAGAAATGCTCGCCCAGGGGTTTCGCGCGGTTGGCGCGGATTTCCCGGTGTTTCTGCACCCGAAAACCGGTGAGGAATATGCTCTCGCCCGCACGGAGCGCAAAAGCGGTCGCGGTTACGGCGGTTTCACTTTCTACGCGAGTCCCGAAGTCACGCTCGAAGAAGACCTGATTCGACGCGACCTGACGATCAATGCCATGGCCGAGGACGATCAGCTCAACCTGACCGATCCGTATCATGGTCAACGCGACCTCGAAGCACGAATCCTTCGCCATGTTTCCCCGGCGTTCGCCGAAGATCCGTTGCGAGTGCTGCGCGTTGCCCGTTTTGCTGCGCGTTACGCAGGACTGGGCTTCACGGTCGCCGACGAGACCATGGGTTTGATGCGCCAGCTCAGTGAGTCCGGCGAATTGCAGGCGCTGACCGCTGAGCGCAGTTGGAAAGAGATTTCCCGCGCACTGATGGAAGACCGTCCACAGGTGTTCATCCAGGTCTTGCGCGACTGTGGCGCACTCAAAGAGCTAATGCCGGAAGTCGACGCCTTGTTCGGCGTGCCGCAGCCAGAGACCCATCACCCGGAAATCGACACGGGCCTGCACACCCTGAGCGTGCTGGAGCAATCATCCCTGCACAAACAACCACTGACAGTGCGCTGGGCCTGCCTGCTGCACGACTTGGGCAAAGGCCTGACGCCGGAAGAAGAATGGCCCAGGCATATCGCCCATGAGCACACCGGGCTGAAGCTGATCAAAGCGGTCAACGAGCGCTTCAAAGCCCCCAAAGACTGTCAGGAACTGGCGCTGCTGGTCGGGCAATACCACACCCATGGGCACCGGGCGCTGGAGCTGAAAGCCTCGACGCTGCTGGAGTTGCTGCAGAGTTTCGATATTTATCGCCGGCCGCAGCGATTCGAAGAGTTTATCGCCGCGTGCGAGATGGATGCCCGTGGCCGCAAGGGCCTGGAGCAGCGCAGTTATCCACAGGCGGATTATTTGCGCGGAGCGGCGAAAGCTGCACGAGAAGTGGCCGTGCAGCCGTTGCTGGAGCAGGGATTCAAGGGGCCTGAACTGGGCGAAGCGCTGAAGCGGGAACGACTGAAGGCGTTGAAAGCCTACAAAGAGGCGGCGACAGCCTGATGAAAAAACTTCGCGCCCAGGCTCGCTCCCACAGGAGACCTCGATCCCATGTGGGAGCGAGCCTGCTCGCGAAAACGTAAGTCAGATCAACGCAAATCTGGAGGGGTTAATTGCTCCCCCCGCCACTCGAACTCCACCGGCGCCAACACCTGATCAATTTGCGCCTCAGCCCACAACGTCGCAAAGCTCTTGCCCACCCCCGGATGCACCCGATCCGGCGCAATCAACGACAACGGCCACAGCACAAATGCGTTTTTCAGGATTTCCGCACGCGGCAGCATCAATCCATCAAAATTACCCACCAGATCGCCATACAGCAGCACGTCGATATCCAGCGGCAAGCCCTTGCGATCCGGGGCATAGCGACCGTTATCCGCCTCGATGAATTTCAAGCGGCGATCAAGCTCCATCAACGGCAGATCGGTGTAGGCCGAGACCACGAAATTGAAGAACGGCCCGCTCTTGATGCCCACCGGCTGGCTCTCGAACACCGCCGAACAACGGATATCCACCAGGAACGTGGCCAGCGCATCGAGACCGGCGCGCAAATGGGTTTCGCGCTCGATATTGCTACCGAGCCCGAGGTAGACCTGAGTCAGCGACATCCGCGCTCGATCTCCACACCCACACCGCCCTTGGCCGCCGGCACCGCGCCCGGTTTGGTCAGTTTCAGTCGCACCCAGGTGATCTTGAATTCGGCCATCAGCACTTCAACCAGACGCTCGGCAAAGGTTTCGACCAACTGGAACTGCGCCTGCTCGGCGAAGGCCTGAATGCGCGTGGAAACACTGGCGTAATCGAGCGCCAGAGTCAGGTCGTCACCGGCGGCAGCCGGGCGATTGTCCCAGGCGAAGCTCAGATCAAGACGCAGGCACTGACGGATGCCACGCTCCCAGTCGTAGGCACCGATCACGGTGTCGACTTCCAGGCCCTCGATAAACACTCTGTCCAAGCACTTCTCTCCGCTGCACGACAAGGGCGCAATGCGCCGTTAGAATCAGGGCGTCCTCGCCCGGAATAGTTAGCATGTTTTGGTTACTGGCGATTCTCGCCTACCTGCTCGGCTCGCTGTCCTTCGCCATTTTGCTCAGCCGCCTGACCGGAAATCCGGATCCGCGAATGAGTGGCTCGGGTAATGCCGGCGCCACCAACATGCTGCGCCTGGCCGGTCGCAAACTGGCGATCCTGACCCTGCTCGGTGATCTGTGCAAAGGCCTGCTGCCGGTGCTGATCGGCTCGAGCGCGGGCCTCTCACTGCAGGATCAGGCCTGGATTGGCGTGTGCGCCGTGATCGGTCACCTGTTCCCTTTGTACTTTCGCTTTCGCGGCGGCAAAGGCGTTGCCACTGCCGCCGGCATGCTGCTCGGCCTGTATCCACCCGCCGCGCTGCTGGCGGTGTGCGCCTGGCTGCTGACGTTCTACCTGACCCGCACCAGCTCGCTGGCGGCGCTGATTGCCACGCCACTGACCCTGCCATTGCTGGCCTGGCAGGAGCCGGAAGCCTTGCTGCCAATGAGCGCGCTGACCTTGCTGATTGTCTGGCGCCATCGCGGCAATCTACGCGACCTGTTTGCCGGGCGCGAACGGCATTTCTGACTGCCGTTCATGAGCGTCACTCATTACAGCGCCGACAACTGCTCCATTGGCCAGCGTGCCTGCACGGTGATTGCCAGACTTTCCTGCTGACCAGCCTTCAGGCGCTGGCAACCGGCAAACGCGATCATCGCGCCATTGTCGGTGCAGAACTCCGGGCGCGCATAGAACACATCGCCCTTCATATCGCCGAGCATCTTTTCCAGCGAAACCCGCAACGCCTTGTTGGCGCTGACGCCGCCGGCAATCACCAGCCGCTTCATGCCTGCCTGTTTCAGGGCGCGCTTGCACTTGATGGTCAAAGTCTCCACCACGGCCTGCTGGAATGCCAGCGCGATGTCGCAACGGGCTTGCTCGCCGTCGTCCCCGGCGCTGACGCATTGCTGCCACGTGTTGAGGGCGAAGGTTTTCAAGCCGCTGAAGCTGAAGTCCAGACCTGGGCGATCACACATCGGACGCGGAAAAGTGAAACGTCCTGCGACCCCCTTCTCGGCCAGCTTGGCGATTTCCGGCCCGCCGGGGTAATTGAGGCCCATCATCTTTGCGGTTTTGTCGAAGGCTTCACCGGCCGCATCGTCGAGCGTCTCGCCGAGCAGGCTGTACTGGCCAATGCCATCGACCTGAACCAGCTGTGTATGACCACCGGAAACCAACAAAGCGACGAACGGGAATTGCGGCGGTTTCGGCTCCAGCATCGGTGCCAGCAAGTGGCCTTCCATATGGTGCACGCCAAGCGCCGGAATGCCCCAGGCAAACGCCAGCGCCTGCGCGCAGGAGGCACCGACCAGCAGCGCGCCGACCAGGCCAGGACCTGCGGTGTAGGCGATTGCGTCGATCTCGGTCGGCACACAGTCGGCCTCGGCCAACACCTGACGGATCAAGGGCAGCATGCGTTTGACGTGGTCACGCGAGGCCAGCTCCGGCACTACACCGCCATAGACGCGGTGAAGGTCGATCTGACTGAACAGCGCGTCGGCCAGCAGACCGCGTTCACTGTCATACAATGCGACGCCGGTTTCGTCGCAGGAGGTTTCTAATCCCAGTACTAGCATGGGTTTGCGCCTTGTTTAGGCTGAATTCGAAGGCGCGCATAATAGTCGCCACGTGATGCCCCGACCAGCGGTTTTCGATCAGAGGCTTTGCATTCCGAGCGATGAGGGGTTAACATCCGCAACCCTTAAAAACCGACGTCTTCAAGTGCTCTTTTGCCGCGAGGATGTTGACCCCGGTAATGAATGAAGGTAGCTCTGGATGCCAGCCGTCAAAGTAAAAGAGAACGAACCCTTCGACGTAGCTCTGCGTCGTTTCAAGCGCTCCTGCGAAAAAGCCGGTGTACTGGCTGAAGTTCGTAGCCGCGAATTTTACGAGAAGCCAACTTCTGAGCGTAAGCGCAAAGCAGCAGCCGCTGTTAAGCGTCACGCCAAGAAAGTTCAGCGCGAACAGCGCCGCGCCGTTCGTCTGTACTAATCCACAGACGTTCGTAGCAAGCTTCTTGCCTAAGCCCGGCCCTCAGCCGGGCTAATGGCATTTGCGTAAAACGCTTGATGCTTCACCGTCGACGCCGCCGATGCGACCGAGACAAATCTGCTTCACCGCGTCAGGCCTGGCTCTTCTGCCAGCGGTGCACGTCTTTTCTGACGAGCCTTTCAAGGCTACTGACGAGCACACCCACTGATTCCTCTTACGACGATCAGCCCAAGGCACCTGCATGCGTGCCCGCTTTATTGAGCTATCCGAGGCCGACAACCGGCCGTCAGCGGATTCAGCGCAACACTTTCACATAGTCGAAGACTGATAGGTACTAACGTCAGTGGATTTTCGGCAGATACACTTCCCGACAGCGATCACGCAGACGACACCGGTCGAGCCGCACTTTTTGTGCGTTTCCAGCAATGGCCCGCGTCCGACAGCCTGTCGCAACGGATTTATTACAGCGCAGACGACGAGAACGCCATGGCCGGGCTGATTCCCCAGAGCTTCATTGACGACCTGCTGAACCGCACCGACATCGTCGACGTGGTCAGCTCGCGCGTGCAATTGAAGAAGGCCGGCAAGAACTACACCGCCTGCTGCCCGTTCCATAAAGAGAAAACCCCGTCATTCAGCGTCAGCCCCGACAAACAGTTCTATTACTGCTTCGGTTGCGGCGCCGGGGGCAACGCCCTCGGCTTTCTCATGGATCACGACAATCTGGATTTCCCCCAGGCTGTCGAAGATCTGGCCAAAGCCGCCGGCATGGAAATCCCCCGCGAAGAAAGCGGCCGCGAGCGTAAGCCGCGTCAGCCGACCGATTCGCCGCTGTATCCACTGCTCACCGCCGCCGCTGATTTTTACCGGCAGGCACTCAAGAGCCATCCGTCGCGCAAGGCTGCGGTGGATTACCTCAAGGGCCGCGGCCTGACCGGCGAGATCGCTCGGGATTTCGGCCTCGGCTTTGCGCCGCCAGGCTGGGACAACCTGCTCAAGCATCTCAGCAGCGACACCCTGCAACAGAAGGCCATGATCGAAGCCGGCCTGCTGATCGAGAACGCCGAAACCGGTAAGCGCTACGATCGCTTCCGCGATCGCGTGATGTTCCCGATCCGCGACACCCGTGGACGGATCATCGCCTTCGGCGGTCGCGTACTGGGCGACGACAAGCCCAAGTACCTGAACTCACCGGAAACCCCGGTATTCCATAAAGGCCAGGAACTCTACGGCCTTTATGAAGCGCGCAAGAACAATCGCAACCTCGATGAAATCATCGTTGTCGAGGGTTACATGGACGTCATCGCCCTCGCCCAGCAAGGCTTGCGCAATGCCGTCGCCACGCTGGGCACCGCGACCAGCGAAGAACACCTCAAGCGCCTGTTTCGCGTCGTGCCGAACGTATTGTTCTGCTTCGACGGCGACCAGGCCGGCCGCAACGCCGCGTGGCGCGCACTGGAAGCGACCCTGCCGTGCCTGCAGGACGGTCGTCGCGCGCGGTTCCTGTTTTTGCCCGAAGGCGAAGACCCGGACACCCTGGTTCGCGCCGAAGGCACCGACGCATTCAAGGCGCGCATCAATCAGCACGCGCAGCCGCTGGCCGATTATTTTTTCCAGCAACTGACCGAAGAATCCGACCCGCGCTCGCTTGAGGGCAAGGCGCACATGGCCACCCTCGCTGCACCATTGATCGACAGGGTGCCGGGAGCGAACCTGCGCATCCTCATGCGTCAGCGCCTGACCGAGATTACCGGCCTGAGCAGCGAGACCGTCAGCCAGTTGGTTCAGAGTGCGCCGCAGGAAGCACCGCCCGCCTACGATCCGGGCTTCGATTACGACGCCATGCCGGACTACAGCGACTACCATCAGCCGCAGGCACAGGACATGTACGCGCCGCAGCAGGAATGGACGCCGAAGAAACCCGGCGCCGGCGGCAAGAAGTGGGACAAGAAACCGTGGGACAAGAACGGCAAGCGTGGTGGCGATCGTGAACAGCAGCGCCCGCGCACGCCGATTGGCGTTGAATCGCCAACCCTGACGGCATTGAGAACATTGCTCCATCATCCGCAACTGGCCAAGCGCGTCGAAGACGCCGGGCACATTGCCGATGAAAATCAGACCAACGCCCAGTTGCTTGTGGCGCTGCTCGAAGCCGTACAGAAGAATCCCAAGCTAAACTCATTTCAGTTGATCGCGCGATGGCACGGTACTGAACAGGGTCGCTTGCTCAAGGCGCTGGCAGAAAAGGAATGGCTGATTGACGGAGATAACCTTGAACAACAGTTTTTCGACACCATTACTAGCTTGTCCGCCCGCCAACGCGAGCGAAATCTCGAACAGTTACTCAGGAAAGCGCGGCAAAGCGAACTGAGCGTCGAAGAGAAAAATCAACTGCGCGACCTTTTAAGTCGCAATGTTTCCGCATCAAACCCGACCTCAACTGGCGCGTGAGGTCATAGCTCAGGTATAATCCTCGGCTTGTTTTTTGCCCGCCAAGACCTTCAGTGGATAGGGTGTTATGTCCGGAAAAGCGCAACAGCAGTCTCGTATTATTGAGTTGATCAAACTGGGTCGTGAGCAGAAGTATCTGACTTACGCCGAGGTCAACGACCACCTGCCCGAGGATATTTCAGATCCGGAGCAGGTGGAAGACATCATCCGCATGATTAACGACATGGGGATCCCCGTACACGAGAGTGCTCCGGATGCGGACGCCCTTATGTTGGCCGACGCCGATACCGACGAGGCCGCTGCGGAAGAAGCAGCCGCTGCGTTGGCGGCGGTGGAGACCGATATCGGTCGCACCACCGACCCGGTGCGCATGTACATGCGTGAAATGGGTACGGTCGAGCTTCTGACCCGTGAAGGCGAAATCGAAATCGCCAAGCGGATCGAAGAAGGCATTCGTGAAGTGATGAGCGCGATTGCGCACTTCCCCGGCACGGTTGACCACATTCTCTCCGAGTACACCCGCGTCACCACCGAAGGTGGTCGCCTGTCCGACGTCCTGAGCGGTTATATCGACCCGGACGACGGCATCGCGCCGCCTGCGGCAGAAGTGCCGCCGCCGGTTGACCCGAAAGCCGTCAAGGCCGACGACGACACCGACGACGATGATGCCGAATCTTCCGATGACGAAGAAGAAGCCGAAAGCGGTCCGGATCCGGTCATCGCTGCGCAGCGCTTCGGCGCCGTCGCCGACCAGATGGAAATCACCCGCAAGGCCCTGAAAAAGCACGGTCGTCACAACAAGGCAGCGGTTGCCGAGTTGCTGGCCCTGGCCGAGCTGTTCATGCCGATCAAACTGGTGCCGAAGCAATTCGAAGCCCTGGTCGAGCGTGTGCGCAGTGCCCTGGATCGTCTGCGTCAGCAAGAGCGCGCGATCATGCAGTTGTGCGTACGTGATGCACGTATGCCACGCGCCGATTTCCTGCGTCAGTTCCCGGGTAACGAAGTCGACGAAAGCTGGTCCGACGCCCTGGCCAAAGGCAAGAGCAAGTACGCCGAAGCCATCGGTCGCGTGCAGCCGGACATCATCCGTTGCCAGCAGAAGCTGATCGCACTGGAAACCGAGACCGGCCTGACCATTGCTGAAATCAAGGACATCAACCGTCGCATGTCGATCGGTGAGGCCAAGGCCCGCCGCGCGAAGAAAGAGATGGTTGAAGCCAACCTGCGTCTGGTGATCTCGATCGCCAAGAAGTACACCAACCGCGGCCTGCAATTCCTCGATCTGATCCAGGAAGGCAACATCGGCCTGATGAAGGCGGTGGACAAGTTCGAATACCGTCGCGGTTACAAGTTCTCGACTTATGCCACCTGGTGGATCCGTCAGGCGATCACTCGCTCGATCGCCGACCAGGCGCGCACCATCCGTATTCCGGTGCACATGATCGAGACGATCAACAAGCTCAACCGTATTTCCCGGCAGATGTTGCAGGAAATGGGTCGCGAACCCACCCCGGAAGAGCTGGGCGAACGCATGGAAATGCCTGAGGACAAGATCCGCAAGGTATTGAAGATCGCTAAAGAGCCGATCTCCATGGAAACCCCGATCGGTGATGACGAAGACTCCCATCTGGGCGACTTCATCGAAGACTCGACCATGCAGTCGCCAATCGATGTCGCCACGGTGGAAAGCCTGAAGGAAGCGACTCGCGAAGTGCTGTCCGGCCTCACTGCCCGTGAAGCCAAGGTACTGCGCATGCGTTTCGGTATCGACATGAACACCGACCATACGCTCGAAGAAGTGGGCAAACAGTTTGACGTAACGCGTGAGCGGATTCGTCAGATCGAAGCCAAGGCGTTGCGCAAGCTGCGCCATCCGACGCGAAGCGAGCATCTGCGCTCCTTCCTCGACGAGTGATACCAGAACCCCCGGCCCAGGCCGGGGTTTTTGTTTTATGGCAGATTAAATTCCCCGCTCCGCCCTCCCCACCGCGTACCCCGTCTACACTCGAAACAATCATCCCCAAGCCGTGACGAGAGCGTTATGCCCAGACTGGCGCCCGTGCTTTTTCTGCTGTCATTGATGATCTGCACCGCCACGGCTGACGCGCTGACTCTCACCGATGAAGAACGCAGCTGGCTGGCGGCTCACCCTGACTTGCGCCTGGGTGTCGACGCGTCGTGGCCGCCTTTCGAATTTCGTGACGATCAGAACCGCTATCAGGGTCTGGCCGCTGACTATATCGACGTGATTCGCCAACGCCTGGCGATCAAGCTGACGCCGATCGAACCGGCAAGCTGGACGGTGGTGCTGGAGCAGGTGAAAAAAGGCAAGATCGATTTGCTGCCAGGGATCATGTCCACGCCGGAGCGCCAGAATTACCTGGCATTTACCCGGCCGTACCTCGACTTCCCGATCGTCATCCTTGCCCATGTCGGCGGCGCCCAGCCGCGCAAACTCGACGACCTGTACGGTCTGAAAATCGCCGTGGTGGAAAACTACGCCCCCCACGAACTGCTGCGTACTCACCACCCCGATCTGAATCTGGTCGCCATGCCCAATGTCAGCTCGGCGCTGCAAGCTTTGGCGACCGATGAAGTAGACGCGGTGGTCGGCGATCTCGCTTCCAGCGTGTGGAGCCTGCGCCAACTCAAGCTCGACGGCCTCTACGTCAGCGGCGAAACCCCATATCGCTATCAATTGGCGATGGCCGTGCCCCGCGACAACAAGGTGCTGGTCGGGATACTTGATAAAGTCCTCGCCGACATGACGCCGGCGGAAATCAGTAGCATCCAGGAACATTGGGTCGGCAATGTGCTCGACCACCGCACGTTCTGGTCGGACCTGCTGATGTACGGTCTGCCCGGTCTGTTGTTGCTGATGACGATCCTCGCCGTGGTGATTCGCATCAACCGCCGCCTGAGTTCGGAAATCAGCCGGCGCATCGACCTCGAACAGGAATTGCGCAGTAGCGAATATCACTACCGTGGCCTGGTAGAGAGCTTGTCGGCAATCGCCTGGGAAGCGCGGATGAGCGACTTCACCTACAGCTATGTTTCGCCCCATGCTGAAGACCTGCTCGGGTATCCACAGTCTCACTGGCTGATTCCGGGTTTCTGGCACAACATCATTCACCCGGCCGACCTGACCCGCACGCAGAACTATTGCAGGGAAGCGCTGCGCCAGGGCCGCGATCACATCGTCGACTATCGCGTGATCACCGCCGACGGCCGCTGCCTGTGGGTGCGCGACATTGTCAGCCTGATCGAGCATGGCCACGAACCGGTGATGCGCGGGTTGATGATCGATATCAGCGAAATCAAACGCACCGAAGAAGCGCTGCGGCTGTCCGAGCAGAAGTTCGCTTCGGTGTTCGAGCAATGCCCGGACATTCTGGTGATTGCACGCCTGTCCGACGGCTGCCTGCTGGAGGTCAACGAGGCCTTCGAAGAGCAGATCGGCCTCAGGGCCGAGGACGTGATCGGCCAGACCGCCACCAACCTCAATATCTGGGGCATCCCCGGCGTCGGGCCGGGCCTCTTGCAGCGTTTGCAGGCCGGCAGTATCCGTAATCTGGAAATGCCCTTTCGCCGCAACAACGGCCAAGTCTTCACCGGGCTGATTTCCGCCGAGCCTTTCGACCTCGATACCACGCCGGCGCTGGTGGTGGTGGTTCGCGACATCAGCCAGCTCAAGGAAACCCAACAGCAACTGCAAACCTCTGAAGAGAAATTCGCCAAGGCTTTCCATGCGTCGCCCGACGGCCTGTTGCTGTCGCGCCAGAGCGACGGCCTGCTGCTGGAGGTCAACGAAGGTTTCAGCCGCATCACCGGTTTCAACAGCGCCATGTCAGTGGATCGTTCGACGCTGGATCTGGGTATCTGGGTCAACCTCAACGAACGCAAACAGATGCTCGACCTGCTGCAACGCGACGGTTTCGTCCGCGACTTCACATGCCACATCCGTCGCAGCGACGGGCAGATTCGCCTGTGCGAAGTGTCCAGTCGACCGCTGCCGATTGGCGACGAGGATTGCATGCTGACCATCGCCCGCGACATCACCGAACGCCATCTCATGCAGGAAAAACTGCAGCAGGCCGCGACCGTTTTCGAGAGCACCGCCGAGGGCGTATTGATCACCGATACTCAACAACACATCAGCGCCGTTAATCGTGCTTTCACCGAAATCACCGGTTACAGCGAAAGTGAAGCGCTGGGCCACACGCCACGCTTGCTGGCGTCAGGGCTGCATGACAGCGCTTTCTACGCCGCGATGTGGCATCAATTGACCGACGAGGGACACTGGCAAGGCGAGATTTCCAACCGGCGCAAGAACGGCGAGCTGTACCCGAGCTGGCTGACGATCAGCGCGGTGCGCAATCGCGACAAGTTCATCACTCACTTCGTCGCGGTGTTCGCCGATATTTCCAGCCTCAAGCATGCCCAGGCCAAACTCGATTATCAGGCCCACCACGACCCGCTCACCGGTTTGCCCAACCGCACCTTGTTCGAGAGTCGCCTGCAAATGGCCCTGACCAGCCAGCAGGAAAATGGTGGCCAGGGCGCGGTGCTGTTTCTCGATCTCGACCGCTTCAAACACATCAACGACAGCCTCGGCCACCCGGTCGGCGACCTGTTGCTCAAGGGCATCGCCGTGCGCTTGAAAGAACAACTGCGCGATATCGACACGGTCGCGCGATTGGGCGGTGACGAATTCATCATCCTGTTGCCAGGCTTGCAGCAAGCCAGCGACGCCGACAACATCGCGGCGAAACTGCTCAACTGCTTCGGCGCGCCGTTCCAGGCCGGCGAACACGAGTTCTTTATCAGCGCCAGCATCGGCACCAGCCTCTATCCCCGCGACGGTTGCGATGTGGCCACGCTGGTGAAAAACGCCGACGCGGCGATGTACCGCTCCAAAGCCAAAGGACGCAACCGCGTCGAAAGCTACACCCGCGACCTCACCGCCCAGGCCAGCGAGCGCATAGCGCTGGAACACGAACTGCGCCGCGCCATCGAGCGCGATGAGCTGTCTCTCTATTACCAACCGAAAATCAGCCTGGTCGATCACAGTCTGGTCGGTGCAGAGGCGCTGATTCGCTGGCGCCACCCGACCTTCGGCGACGTGCCGCCCGAGCATTTCATTCCGTTGGCGGAAGAAAACGGCATGATCCTGCAGATCGGTGACTGGGTGCTGGAGACCGCTTGCCGGCAGATGTTCGAGTGGAACGAGATCTACCAACCGTTGGGGCCGCTTTCGGTAAACCTCGCCGGTGCGCAATTGCGTCAGCCCAACCTCTTGGTGCGCATCGAACAACTGCTCAAGGACAACCACCTCAGGCCGGATTTACTGCAACTGGAAATTACCGAGAATTTCATCATGAGTCAGGCAGAAGAGGCGCTGGCGGTGCTGCACCAACTCAAACACCTCGGTGTGCAACTGGCGATCGACGACTTCGGCACCGGCTACTCCTCGCTCAGCTACCTCAAACGCCTGCCGCTGGACATCCTCAAGATTGATCAATCCTTCGTCCGCGGACTGCCTGACGACCCCCACGACGCAGCCATTGTGCGCGCCATCATCGCTCTGGGGCGCAGCATGCAATTCACCGTGATTGCCGAAGGCGTGGAAACCCAGGCGCAACAACAATTCCTCGCTGCTGAAGGGTGCGAACAGATACAGGGCTACATCGTCAGCCTGCCGCTGCCCCCGGAGGAATTCGCCGCGACGTTTCTGCATGTAACCGTATCGGATTTTTCGGATAGCACAGCCGCGAAACCGTCGCTATAATCCGCGGCCTACTGAGGGCCTATAGCTCAGTTGGTTAGAGCAGAGGACTCATAATCCTTTGGTCCACGGTTCGAGTCCGTGTGGGCCCACCAAATTGAAAAGCCGCGCTGAATGCGCGGCTTTTTTGTGGGCGAGTGGTTGGGTTTCGTCTTGGCGGGCGCAACGTTCTGGAACTGCGCAGGAAAATCCGTTTGAGAGAACGCAGAAAGCCCCAACGCGATTGTCCCTGTACCATCCTTAACCTGATTGTCCCATGCCACCGGAGTCCCCCTTGCCAGACACCCGCCAACCCATCCTCGACGAAATCGACCGCCAACTGATCGCCGCGCTGCAAATCAACGCCCGCGAAAGCGTGGCCATGCTCGCCCGTCAGCTAGGCATTGCTCGCACGACGGTGACGTCGCGTCTGGCCCGCCTGGAAAAGGCCAAGGTAATCACCGGTTATGGCGTGCGCTTGGGTCAGCGTGTGGTCGATGGTGGCTTGCAGGCCTACGTTGGGATCAAGGTGCAGCCGCGTTCCGGCAAGGACGTGCTGCGGCGCTTGAGTGCGATGGCGCAGGTGCAGCAGTTGTGCGCAGTGAGTGGCGAGTTTGATTATGTCGCGTGGTTGCGCACCGATTCGCCGGAGCAGCTCGATCAGTTGCTGGATCAGATTGGCAGCGTCGATGGGGTGGAGAAAACCACGACTTCGATCATTCTGAGCAGCAAGATTGATCGCGGGCAGCCGGTCTGAGCATTGGCCGGGCATTCTGGCTGAGCCGCTTCGCAAGCACGCCCGCTCCCACTTCTTTGGTCGGTATGCAGCCTGCAATCGTCAATCTGCACAACAATCAGGCAAAACGACGACACATTGCGTCTTATTAACGCGCTCCACGCTCCCTAGAATGGCTGGCATCTTTTCCTATACTCAGACGCGAATCCTGCGTCGGGTCGCCAATAAGGTCAGCCATGAACAAGAACAATCGCCATCCTGCAGACGGAAAAAAACCAGTCACCATTTTCGGTCCGGACTTTCCGTTCGCGTTTGACGACTGGATCGAGCATCCCGCCGGGCTGGGCAGCATTCCCGAGCAGCACCATGGCGCTGAGGTGGCGATTGTCGGCGCGGGTATTGCCGGTCTGGTGGCTGCGTATGAACTGATGAAACTCGGTTTGAAGCCGGTGGTGTACGAGGCGTCGAAACTCGGTGGTCGTCTGCGCTCGCAGGCATTCAACGGCACCGATGCCATCGTCGCCGAGCTCGGTGGCATGCGCTTTCCGGTCTCCTCCACAGCGTTCTACCACTACGTCGACAAGCTCGGCCTCGAAACCAAGCCCTTCCCCAACCCGCTGACCGGCGCGTCTGGCAGTACCGTGATCGATCTGGAGGGCGAAACCTATTACGCCGAAAGCCTGAAGGATCTTCCTGCATTGTTTCAGGAAGTGGCTGACGCCTGGGCAGATGCGCTGGAAGCCGGTTCGCAGTTCTCCGACATTCAGCAAGCCATCCGTGATCGCGATGTGCCGCGCCTGAAAGAGTTGTGGAACAAGCTGGTGCCGCTGTGGGACGACCGGACCTTTTACGACTTCGTCGCCACCTCGAAAGCCTTCGCCAAATTGTCGTTCCAGCACCGCGAAGTGTTCGGTCAGGTCGGTTTCGGCACCGGCGGCTGGGATTCGGACTTTCCCAATTCGATGCTGGAAATCTTCCGCGTGGTAATGACCAATTGCGACGATCACCAGCACCTGGTGGTCGGTGGCGTCGAGCAGGTGCCACAGGGCATCTGGCGCCATGTGCCGGAGCGCTGCGTGCACTGGCCGGCCGGCACCAGCCTGAAATCCCTGCACCGTGGCGCACCGCGTTCCGGTGTGAAGAAGATTGCCCACGCACCGCAAGGCCGTTTCGCCGTAACCGACAACAACGGTGACACCCGCGAATACGCCGCCGTCCTGACAACCTGCCAGAGCTGGCTGCTGACCACTCAGATCGAATGCGACGAAACCCTGTTCTCGCAGAAGATGTGGATGGCCCTCGACCGCACGCGCTACATGCAGTCGTCGAAAACCTTCGTGATGGTCGACCGACCATTCTGGAAGGACAAGGATCCGGAGACCGGCCGCGATGTGATGAGCATGACCCTCACCGATCGCCTGACCCGTGGCACCTATCTGTTCGACAACGGCGACGACAAGCCGGGAGTGATCTGCCTGTCTTACTCGTGGATGAGCGACGCGCTGAAAATGCTCCCGCATCCGGTAGAAAAACGCGTTGAACTGGCATTGAACGCGCTGAAAAAGATCTACCCGAAAGTCGACATCGCCGCACGGATCATCGGCGATCCGATCACCGTGTCGTGGGAAGCCGATCCGTACTTCCTCGGTGCCTTCAAGGGCGCCCTGCCCGGCCATTACCGCTACAACCAGCGCATGTATGCGCACTTCATGCAGGACGATATGCCGGCCGAGCAGCGCGGGATTTTCATCGCCGGCGACGACGTGTCGTGGACCCCGGCGTGGGTCGAAGGCGCGGTGCAGACCTCGCTCAACGCGGTGTGGGGCATCATGAAACATTTCGGCGGTTCGACACATAAAGAGAACCCGGGCCCGGGTGATGTGTTCAAAGACATCGGCCCTATCGCCCTGCCCGAGTAAGAGGATACCCCGATGCGCGTAGCCGTTTACCAATGTCCACCGCTGCCACTGGACCCCGCCGCCAACCTGCAGCGCCTGCATCAGGTAGCGATGGAGGCCAAGGGCGCCGACCTGCTGGTGCTGCCGGAAATGTTCATGACCGGCTACAACATCGGCGCCGAAGCGGTGAGCACGCTGGCCGAGGTCTACAACGGTGAATGGGCGCAGCAGATCGGCCGGATTGCCAAGGCTGCGGGTCTGGCGATCGTTTACGGTTATCCGGAGCGCACCGCCGACGGGCAGATCTACAACGCCGTGCAACTGATCGACGCCCACGGCGAGCGCCTGTGCAACTATCGAAAGTCGCATCTGTTTGGCGATCTCGACCGGTCGATGTTCAGCCCCGGTGACTCCGACTTGCCGGTGGTTGAATTGAACGGCTGGAAGCTCGGCTTCCTGATCTGCTACGACCTGGAGTTTCCGGAAAACGCGCGGCGCCTGGCCTTGACCGGCGCCGAGCTGATCGTGGTGCCGACGGCCAACATGATTCCATTCGATTTCGTTGCCGATGTCACCGTGCGTGCCCGCGCCTTCGAAAACCAGTGCTACGTGGCTTACGCCAATTACTGCGGGCATGAAGGCGATATTCAGTACTGTGGGCAAAGCAGCATTGCCGCGCCGGACGGCAGCCGTATCGCCCTGGCAGGACTGGACGAGGCGTTGATCGTCGGTGAACTGGATCGACAACTGATGAGCGACTCACGTCAGGCCAATCGCTATCTCAGCGATCGCCGCCCGGAGCTTTACGGCGCGCTCAACCGCCGCTAATCCGCTAGCATGGGCACTTCACTGTTCTGGAAGTGCCCATGCCCGCGCCGACTCATCCCCGCCCCCACTCTGAAACCCTGGCCAACGGCCTGCACGTGACCCTGCGCCACGTGCCCGGTCTCAAGCGCAGCGCTGCGGCGTTGCGCGTGGCGGCCGGCAGTCATGACGTGCCGCTGGCATGGCCGGGGCTGGCGCATTTTCTCGAGCATTTGCTGTTTCTCGGCACCGAGCGTTTTCCCACAGACGAAGGGCTGATGGCCTACGTGCAACGTCACGGCGGGCAGGTGAATGCCAGCACCCGCGAGCGCACCACGGACTTTTTCTTCGAGTTGCCTGTGTCGTCCTTCAGCGCGGGGCTCGAGCGTTTGTCAGACATGCTCGCCCGGCCACGTATGAATCTGGACGATCAACTGCGTGAACGAGAAGTGCTGCAGGCCGAATTCGTCGCCTGGTCGCAGGATCCGACAGCGCAGCAGCAGTTTGCCTTGTATGAAGGTTTGCCAACGGAGCATCCGTTGCGTGGGTTTCATGCGGGCAATCGGGGCAGCTTGCAGGTCGAATCGCCTGGGTTTCAGTCGGCGCTGCAAGACTTCCATCAGCGCTTTTATCGAACCGGGCAAATGAGCCTGAGTCTGGTCGGGCCACAAAGTATCGATGAGCTTCGGGAGCTGGCGCAGCAATTCGCAGCGGTGTTGCCGGTTGGGGATAAAGTTGCCCAGGCCGCACCGCCACCGTTGGCAGTGAAAAGTTATCAAAAGGTCGGCGCTCACACGAACCTGTTATTTGCTTTCGACGCGTTGCCCGAGTCATCCGCCGAGGCGATGGCTTTTCTCTGTCATTGGTTGAATAGCGCAAAACCTGGTGGATTGCTCGCATACCTGCATCAACAGAATCTGGCTGACAGCCTGAAAGCCACGCCGCTTTACCAGTTCGCCGGCCAAGCGCTGCTGCATCTTCAATTCCATGCCGACGGCGACCGCCTGGATACCATTCGCGAACGGCTGCTGGATTGGCTGAGCTTCTTCGACCGTCAGGACTGGACGCCGTTGCGCGAGGAATACGCCGCCCTGCTTCAGCGCCAGCAGCAAGTCAGCGGCGCGTTGCAAGTGGCACGGCTCGATCTCGAGCAGCAAGCATTCGGCCTGTCCGAATCCGGCGCTACCGCACTTGAGCACATCCTTCGCGAGATCGGCGTTGTGGATAACTTCAGCGATCATTGGCATCTGCCCGCCGCCAATCCTTTCTTGCGCGCCAGTGAACCGCTGGCCAACGCCGGGCTGATTCGCGGCCAGACCAGCGCCCACCGTGGCCTGCGCACGTTCGCCCAGGATCGCTCGCGCAGCCGTCGCGAACGTTCGCCGATGCATTTCAGTCAGGCGCTGCCGGACAACAGCGATGAAGGCGCGATCTATCTGCGCTGGCAGGTCGAGGCGGCGGCCAGCGCAGATCTGCTCTCCAGATTGCAGCGCAGTCTGCGCCAGACCCGACAGGATGCGTCCGAAGCCGGAGTGGACTTGTCTTTCAGCGCCACAGGTAACCAATGGCTGCTGAAAATGAGCGGATTACAGGAACCGATGCCCAGCGTCCTCGAGCATGCGCTGAAATGTCTGACGATGATCGACGCCGATTCGCCGCGCGACGCGGTGCAGATACCGTCGATGCCGATCCGCCAACTACTCGAAGCGTTGCCAGAGAAATCCCTGCCCACGATTGAAACCAGCGATGACGCCAATCAGCTGTGGACAACTTCGCGCTGGGACGGCCTCGCTCTAGGCCTCAACCAACAAACCCAATCAGCCTTGGGCCTGGCGCTGAGCCGCATTCCCGGCACACCGGACAATCAGCTACCGGTCATGCCAACCACACAAGGCCAGTTCCACTGGAGCCAGATCAACACGGCCTCCAGCGAACACGTCTTGCTGCTGGTCTGCCCGACTGCCAGCCGCGACATCGCTGATGAAGCTGCATGGCGCCTTCTGGCTCAGCTGTGCCAGACGCCTTTTTACCAGCGCCTGCGCGTCGAATTGCAATTGGGGTACGCCGTGTTCAGCGCGCTGCGTCAATTGCACGGCAGGACCGCGATTGTCTTTGGCGCACAATCGCCGACGACTTCGGCCGCCGAGTTGCTCGAACACATTCAAGAGTTCCTGAAAAACATCCCCGCGTTGATCGAAACGCTCGATGACGCAAGCCTTAAGCAACAGCGCCAAAGCCTCGCCGTTCAGTTCGACGACGCCACGCTGTCCACCAAGGATGCCGCCGAGCTGCTGTGGCAGGGCAAACTCGCTGGCCATTCGTCCGATTATCGTGAGCAGTTGGTCGCGGCGATTCAGCAGCTGAATCGCGAGGCTTTACTCGATGCTGCACAGCGTCTGATCAACGCCGAGGGCGGCTGGCACTGCCTGGCCAATGAATCGATGCCGGACGCGCCGTGGCAAGCGACAAACTGATCATTACCGAGGCTGCAAGGAGCTTTCTCAAAGATTCACGGGTCACGGCGTTGAAATTTTGAGTAACATAGCCGCCTAACTAATTGGAACATCACCGCGCTGCCGTGGACTATAACTATGGATAGCGCTATCCCAACCCTCAGAAGGAGACATCTCATGGCCTGGACCAAACCTGCTTACACCGACCTGCGTATCGGCTTCGAAGTCACCATGTACTTCGCCAGCCGCTGAGTTCTGCTTACGCAGAATCGCAGTGCAACGCCTCGGCTCGCCGAGGCGTTTTATTTTCCGCGTTGAAATGATGGAGCGTTCATGTTCGTCCAGATTCTGGGTTCGGCCGCCGGTGGCGGTTTTCCGCAGTGGAACTGCAACTGCGTCAACTGCGCAGGCTTTCGCGACGGCAGCCTGAACGCCAAGGCCCGTACCCAATCGTCCATCGCCATTTCCGATGACGGCGTTAACTGGGTGCTGTGCAATGCCTCGCCGGACATCCGCGCGCAACTGCAAAGCTTCGCCCCGATGCAACCGGGCCGCGCCCTGCGCGACACCGGCATCAGCGCGATCATCCTGATGGACAGCCAGATCGACCACACCACCGGCCTGCTCAGCCTGCGCGAAGGCTGCCCGCATCAGGTCTGGTGCACGGACATGGTTCACGAAGACCTGAGCACCGGTTTTCCCTTGTTCAAAATGCTCACCCACTGGAATGGCGGGCTGGACTGGAACCGTATCGAGCTCGACCAGAGCTTCACCGTAGCGGCCTGCCCGAACCTGCGTTTCACACCGTTACCGTTGCGCAGCGCCGCGCCGCCGTATTCGCCGCACCGTTTCGATCCGCATCCGGGCGACAACATCGGTTTGATCGTTGAAGACCTCAACACTGGCGGCAAGCTGTTCTACGCGCCAGGGCTGGGCAAGGTCGATGCGCCGCTGCTGGAAATCATGGCGGACAGCGATTGCCTGCTGGTCGACGGCACACTGTGGGATGACGATGAAATGCAGCGCCGTGGCGTCGGCACCCGCACCGGTCGCGAGATGGGCCATCTGGCACAGAACGGCGCCGGCGGCATGCTCGAAGTGCTGGAGCAGTTGCCCGAGCAACGCAAGGTGCTTATCCACATCAACAACACCAACCCGATCCTCGACGAGGATTCGCCGGAGCGTGCCGAACTTGCGCGGCGTGACGTTGAAGTAGCGTTTGATGGCATGAGTATCGTGCTTTAAGCAATCGAGACCGCTGCGCGGTCTATCGCGAGCAGGCTCACTCCTACAATGGAATGCGATCAACTGTGGGAGCGAGCCTGCTCGCGAAGAGGCCAGCACAGACACCAGAGATTTCCAGGGTTGTTCCCGGAGAACAGACATGACCGACACCCCGCTGTCCCCCATCGAATTCGAAGCGGCCCTGCGCGCCAAAGGCGCCTATTACCACATCTACCACCCGTACCACGTGGCGATGTACGAAGGCCGCGCGACCCGCGAGCAGATTCAGGGCTGGGTCGCCAACCGCTTCTACTATCAGGTGAACATTCCCCTGAAAGACGCGGCGATCCTTGCCAATTGCCCGGATCGGGAAATCCGCCGCGAGTGGATTCAGCGCTTGCTCGACCACGACGGCGCACCCGGTGAAGATGGCGGCATCGAAGCCTGGCTGCGTCTGGGCCAGGCTGTTGGCCTCGATCCGGACCAATTGCGCTCCCAGGAACTGGTGCTGCCCGGCGTGCGTTTCGCCGTCGATGCCTACGTCAACTTCGCCCGTCGCGCCAGTTGGCAGGAGGCCGCCAGCAGCTCTCTGACCGAACTGTTCGCGCCGCAGATCCACCAGTCGCGTCTGGACAGCTGGCCGCAGCATTACCCATGGATCGACCCGGCCGGTTACGAATACTTCCGCACCCGTCTCGGTCAGGCGCGGCGTGACGTCGAACATGGGCTGGCGATCACCCTTGAGCATTACAAGACCCGCGAAGGCCAGGAGCGCATGCTGGAAATTCTCCAGTTCAAACTGGACATTCTTTGGAGCATGCTCGATGCCATGAGCATGGCCTATGAACTGAACCGTCCGCCGTATCACAGCGTGACCGAACAACGGGTCTGGCATAAAGGAATCATCTTATGAGTTTCGACCGCAGCAAAGTGCCGAGCTGGCGCCCGGGCTATCGCTTCCAATACGAGCCGGCGCAAAAGGGCCATGTCTTGCTGTATCCGGAAGGCATGATCAAGCTCAACGAAACGGCCGCGCTGATTGGCGGCCTGATTGACGGTGAGCGTGATGTCGCGGCGATCATTGCCGAACTGGACAAGCAGTTCCCCGGCGTGCCCGAGCTCGGTGACGACGTCGAGCAATTCATGGAGGTTGCCCGTGAGCAACACTGGCTCACCCTTGGCTGATCTGCCGGCCAAACCGGAAGTCGGCCTGCCGCTGTGGTTGCTCGCCGAGCTGACTTACCGCTGCCCGCTGCAATGCCCGTACTGCTCCAATCCACTGGATTTTGCCGAGCAGGGCAAAGAGCTGACCACCGAGCAATGGATCAAGGTGTTCCGCGAAGCGCGGGAGATGGGCGCGGCGCAATTGGGCTTTTCCGGCGGCGAACCGCTGGTGCGTCAGGACTTGGCCGAACTTATCCGTGAAGCGCGGCAGTTGGGTTTCTACACCAACCTGATCACCTCCGGCATTGGCCTGACCGAGCAGAAAATCAGCGACTTCAAAAAGGCCGGGCTTGATCACATCCAGATCAGTTTTCAGGCCAGCGACGAGCAAGTGAACAACCTGCTCGCGGGCTCGAAAAAGGCCTTTGCACAGAAGCTGGAAATGGCTCGTGCGGTGAAGGCCCACGGCTATCCGATGGTGCTGAACTTCGTCACCCATCGGCACAACATCGACAAGATCGACCGCATCATCGAGCTGTGCATTGCGCTGGAGGCTGACTTCGTCGAACTCGCCACTTGCCAGTTCTACGGCTGGGCGCAGCTCAACCGCGTTGGCCTGTTACCGACCAAGGAACAACTGGTGCGCGCCGAACGCATCACCAACGAATACCGCGCCAGACTGGAAGCCGAAGGGCATCCATGCAAGCTGATTTTCGTCACTCCGGACTACTACGAAGAACGCCCGAAAGCCTGCATGAACGGCTGGGGCAGCATCTTCCTGACCGTCACCCCGGACGGCACCGCCCTGCCCTGCCATGGTGCCCGCCAGATGCCGGTGCAGTTTCCCAACGTGCGCGATCACAGCATGCAACACATCTGGTATGACTCGTTCGGCTTCAACCGTTTTCGCGGTTACGACTGGATGCCCGAGCCCTGCCGCTCTTGCGACGAGAAAGAAAAAGACTTCGGCGGCTGCCGCTGCCAGGCGTTCATGCTCACCGGCGACGCCAGTAATGCCGACCCGGTGTGCAGCAAGTCCGAACATCACGGCGTGATCCTCAAGGCCCGCGAAGAAGCCGAGAGCGCCACTCAAACCATCGAACAACTGGCCTTTCGCAATGAACGAAACTCACGCCTCATCGCCAAGGGCTGAGCCTTTCAGCGCCGCCCAAGCCGTCGCCGCCGGAACCGACTTCGCCGAACTGCAGCTCGGCGCCCATGGTGTGTTCTGGAATGAATACCGCCCCGAGGATGCCGCATGCCGGATCTGGCATTGCCGCGATGGCGTGGCGAAACGTCTGACGCCGGACGGTTTCAGCGTGCGTAGCCGCGTGTACGAATATGGCGGTGGTGCGTTTTGTCTGACGCCTGACGGGGTGGTTTTCGTCAATGAAGCGGATCAGCAGATGTATCGGCAGGCGCTGGATGGCGAGCCGGTCGCGCTGACGTCGACTGACTGCCGCTACGGCGATCTGCAATTCGCCGCTGGCCGGGTGTTGGCGGTCGAAGAGCAGCAGGATCGACATCGCCTGGTGGCGATCGATCTGGCGAGCGGTACGCGACAGGTGCTGGCCGAAGGTGCGGATTTCTATGCGTCGCCAACGCTGAGCCCGGACGGCCGGCGGCTGGCGTGGATCGAGTGGAGCCGACCGCATCAGCCGTGGACCTCGACGCGGTTGATGGTCGCGGACGGTGATTTTTCTGCGCCTCGTTGTATTGCCGGCGAGCAGATCGAGGAGTCGATCCAGCAGCCGCGTTTCGACGCCGACGGCCGGCTCTACTGCCTGACAGATCGTGGCGGCTACTGGCAGCCGTGGGTCGAAACGTCCGATGGCTTGCACGCGCTACCGAGTGCCGAGGCCGATCACGCGCCGGCGCCGTGGCAGCTTGGCGGCTGCACTTGGCTGCCTGTCGGCGATCATTATTTAGCCAGTTGGACCGAGGCCGGTTTCGGTCGCCTGGCCCTTGGCGATGAAGATTTCAGCGGCGACTACAGCCGCTTCCGCCACCTGGCGATGGATCAACAGTTCATCTATTGCATTGCCGCAACGCCGGTGAGCCCGTCAGCAGTGATTGCCATTGATCGTGTCTCTCATGCAGCGAAAATCCTCGCTGGCGGCGTGGCTCCATTGCCTGCCGAACGCATCAGCCGTCCGCAGACCTTGCGTTATCCGAGCGGCTCCGGCGAGGCACACGGTTTCTTTTACCCGGCCATGAGCGGTGAAGCGAAACCGCCGCTGGTAGTGTTTATCCACGGCGGCCCGACGTCGGCGTGCTATCCGATCCTCGATCCGCGCATCCAGTACTGGACGCAGCGCGGCTTTGCCGTCGCCGACCTCAACTATCGCGGCAGCAGTGGCTATGGTCGCGAATATCGGCAAGCGCTGCATTTGCGCTGGGGCGAGGTGGATGTCGAGGATGCCTGCGCGGTGGTGAGTTATCTCGCTGACCAAGGTTTGATCGATGGCGACCGCGCGTTCATTCGCGGTGGCAGTGCAGGTGGTTACACCACATTGTGCGCACTGGCGTTCAGGCAGGTTTTCCGCGCAGGCGCCAGCCTCTATGGCGTCAGCGATCCGGTGGCTTTGGCACGGGCCACGCACAAGTTCGAGGGCGATTATCTGGACTGGCTGATCGGCGATCCCGAGCGAGATGCCGAACGCTATGCCGCCCGCACGCCATTGCTGCACGCAGACAATATTCGCGTGCCGGTGATTTTCTTCCAGGGTGAACTGGACGCGGTGGTCGTGCCGCAACAGACCCGCGACATGGTCGCGGCGCTGGAGCACAACGGCATCCCGGTCGAGGCGCATTACTACCCTGACGAACGCCACGGCTTTCGTCGCGCGGCCAACCAGGCGCATGCACTGGAGCAGGAGTGGACGTTTTATCGGCGGGTGATGGGGCTGACTGACTGAGCCCTCACTTTGAGACTGCGTCGCTCCAATCGCGGGCAAGCCCGCTCCCACAGGTTATTTGGTGTACACAAAAATTGTCATCACTCATAACACTGTGGGAGCGGGCTTGCCCGCGATAGCTATTGATCAGACGCCACTGAACTCAACGCTTGGCGATGATATACACCGCATGCACGATCCCCGGAATGTAGCCGCACAACGTCAGCAGAATGTTCAGCCAGAACGCCCCGCCAAACCCGACCTGCAGAAACACGCCCAGTGGCGGCAACAGAATAGCGATGATGATACGAATGAAATCCATGGGGCAGCTCCTGAATGGGGGTTGGCTCACTTGAGCCATACAAGCTAATCGACCTGCGCCGTTCGTCAGGGTTCAGTGCAATAGCTGCGTCAGGCTCAAGCGAGAATTTTCAACCCGTGTTTTTGTACGATGCTCAGTAGTTTGAGCGCCATACCGCTGGGATGTTTGTCACCCGATTCCCATTGTTTGACCGTGGATGCACTGGTGTTGAGATAGCGTGCAAACACCGGCTGGCTGACCTTGTTACGCTCGCGTAGCGCCTTGATCTCCTCAGCCGGGATCGCCAAGGGAACCGATGCCAGACAGGAGTCATCGAATTCTCGCATCGTTGCTTTGTTGATTGCTCCGACAGCAAGCAACGCCCCGGCTGATTCGTGTATCGATTCAAAGACTTCACTTTTGAATTTCTTACTCATGACATATCTCCACAAACTCCTTCATCGCCAACAAGTCGCTGATCTGCGCTTCGGTCAGTTGCGCATAAACCTTTGCCAATTTACGTAAATCCTTCAATTCTGTTGGCGTGATATTGCTTTGATCCTGCTTGGCGAAAAGCACTTGGTAGATCCAGTAATGTCCACCTTTTGCCAAAACAATCGAACGGTGGCGGTTCGCCTTCAAGCGCTTCTTCCACACGCCTCCGCCAAGATCGTCCGCCTGTCCCTGAAGCATCTGGTGAAACGCCTCCTGCAACTCTTCATCTGTGATCCACGCCCTGCTGGCCTGAAGGGCGAAGCGCCTGGTCTTGAACAGCCTCAATGGCATAGGTATCCCTTCCAAAAACATACCACCTAGTGGTACAGATCGCAAAACGGCTTTTTCGGTGATACCGATCAGCCCGTAGCCGCATCCCTTGCTGGTATTCTCTAAAAGACCATCCGCGGTACGATCCCTCAAGCTCTAAATCCCGTCTGTAAAACCCGGCCACAAAAAAACGCCCCACGCCAAAAGAATCAGGCGTGGGGCGTGCGTTATACCGCGAGACGGTTCGGGTAATCGGTTGGAGCTGCTCAGCTCAGACGGCAATGCCCTTGCGGCATTGCAACTGGGCGGTGCGCACTCGCGAGAAGGCGCGGCCCAAGCGCAGGAGCATTTCGTCGATGTTGGCTTTGCTGACAGTGAGGGCGGGGGTAAAGCGCAGGCAGTCAGGCTGCGCGGCGTTCAATATCAGGCCTTCGTGCAGTGCGGCATGGACGACGGCGTCGGCGCATTCGTCGGACAGCGTCAGCCCATGGAACAGGCCTTGGCCGCGCAACTCGCCGTGGCCGTAGCGGTGGGCCAGTCGCGCCAGGCCTTCGCGCAGGTGCTGGCCGTTGTCGTTGACCTGCTGAAGGAAGCTGCGGTCATGGATGCTGTCGAGCACTACCAGACCGGCCGCCGTGATCAAGGCGTTGCCGTGATGAGTGCCGCTCAGCTCGCCGATGGCGAAACAGCAGGCCTTGCCTCGCGCCAGTAAGGCCGCCAGCGGCAAGCCGCCGCCGAGGCCTTTGCCGAGCACGACGATATCGGCGCGAATCCCATAGGACTGTTCGGCAAGCAAGCTGCCGCAGCGGCCCATACCGGTCTGCACTTCGTCGAGAATCAGCAGAATGCCCAGGTCACGACACAGTCGCTCGACCCCTTTGAGGTAGTGCTCGGTCGCCGGAATGACCCCGGCATCGCTTTGGATCGGCTCCAGCATGATTGCCACGGTCTGCGCATCAACCGCCGCGTGCAGCGCCGGCAGGTCGTTGAATGGCACTCGATCGACCGTCGCCAGACTGCGGCCATGGCAACCCTGCTGCGCCATGATGATCCGCGAGGCGCCGCCGCGATGCAGCTGCCCCCATTTGCGCGCCAGTTTGATTGCCGCCTCACAAGCCTCGGCGCCACTGTTGAGCAGGTAGGCCTGATCGCTGGACGTGCTGGCGCACAAACGTTCGGCGAGGCTGAGCATGCCGCGATTATGCAGATTGCAGCCGGGATTGATCAGCGCCTGGGCCTGATTGGCGATGGCTTTGACCAGCGCCGTGGGGCTGTGGCCAAGGCTGTTGGCGCCGCCTGCCTGAGAAAAGTCGAGGTAGGCGCGATCATTGCTGTCCCACAGCCAGGAACCCTGGCCGCGAGCGAACACTTGATGCGGCCGCTCGACACTGGGCATCAGGCGTTGGGCATTGAGATGGTCGGTCATAGCGGATGGCCCCGCCTCGAAGCAGAGGTCATCCAGACTCGGCGTCTGGCGCCGCAAACTGAACAGATTCATGAGCAAAAACCTCGCTGGAGGTTTTTTGAACTGCCTATGTAATCACGAACGAAGCAAATGGAATTCGTCACGCTTTCTGGCCCTGCAAGCCTTGCGAATGCGGTTAGACTAGGCGCGCAAACGGCTCCAGGCCATTTCGATTTCACAGCCATTTCGATAAGCGCTACTTATGGATTTCAAACAACTGCGTTATTTCGTCGCGGTCTACGAAGAAGGCCATGTCGGCCGTGCGGCTGAGCGCCTCTCGATCTCGCAACCCGCGCTGTCGCAACAGATCCGTCAGCTGGAGCAGAATCTCGACGTCACCCTGTTCGAACGCAGCAGTAAACGCCTGCTGCCGACCCTCGCTGCGCACACGCTGTACAACCACGCGTTGCCGCTGCTCGATGGCTTGCAGCGGGCGCGCGAGGCGTTGGGCAATTTCAAGGGTCAGGCATTGCGCACACTGGCTATTGGTGTGCTGCAAACGGTGCACACCAGCCTCGTGCCGCAAATGCTCGAGCGTGTGCGCAAGGCGCAGCCGCATCTGGTGGTGCAGATCTATGAACTTACGGGGCTGGAAATCGAACGGCGTCTGCTCAATGGTTCGCTGGACATCGGCATCAGCTATCTGCCGCCGCGCCAACCCGGTCTGCACGGGGTGTTGCTGTATGAAGATGAACTGACGCTGGTCATCCCGGCCGACCATCCCTTGCGCGAGTTCAAGAAAGTCTCGATGCGCCAGGCTGCTGAGCTGCCAATGCTGCTGCTCGGTGAGGAGTTTCAGATCCGGCAGATCTGGCAGGCACAACTGACCAGCCTCGGACGACGCCCGCAGGTGCAGGCCGAGCTGAACAATATGTTGGGGATTCTCGACAGCCTGCCGCACACCCGGCTGGCGACGGTACTGCCGGGACGTTCGCAAAAGGAATACGACGATGCCGATCTGCTGTGGAAACCGCTAAGCGAGCCACGGGTACCGTTGCAAATCGGCCTGGTGTGCCGAGATGTGCAACGCCAGCAGGCCTCGTTGGCATTGCTGCGGACATTGCTTGAAGAGGTGATCGATCGCGAAGTGAAGCCGCCCCTCGATCCGCTCGCCTGAAACTTTCCTTTAGGCAAAAGAAAACCCCGCCGAAGCGGGGCTTTGCAGACTGTTTCCCTGACATCCATTTCACTCCGCCACCCTGGCAGAATCCTACGTGTCCGTGTTGTTTACTTTGCGCTTCCTGCGCGACGTCCATGAAATGTAGATTAGCCGTGGATCCAATATACGGATATGGGAGAACAGCAGCACGTCACGTAAGCAAATGCTTACATGACGTCTACAGGATCAAAACTGTGCCGCATCCAGCAGGAACAGCGACTCGCTACCGGCCTTGACCGACGCGCTCAACGAGTGGATACGCGGCAGCAAACGGGCGAAATAGAAGCGTGCGGTGCCCAGCTTGCTCGCATAGAAATCCTCCTGCGCTTCCTTGCCCAGCGCGGCTTTGGCCATCAACGCCCACATGTAGGCGTAAGCGGTGTATCCGAACGCTTGCAAATATTCGACCGAGGCCGCGCCGATTTCGTTCGGATTGTTTTTTGCCCGGTCCAGCAGCCACGCGGTCAGCTCGTCGAGGGTGTCGACGGCATCGTTCAACGGCTTGGTGAACTCGCCCAGATCGGCACTGGCGGTTGCGGTGAAATGGCGGATCTCGTCAGCGAACAGCTGGTAGAACGCGCCGCCGCTGCCAACGATCTTGCGCCCGACCAGGTCCAGCGCCTGGATACCGTTGGTGCCTTCGTAGATCTGGGTGATGCGCACGTCACGCACCAGTTGCTCCTGGCCCCACTCGCGGATGTAGCCGTGGCCGCCGAAAATCTGCTGGCCGTGGACAGTGGTTTCCAGACCCAGGTCGGTCAGAAAGGCTTTCGCTACCGGCGTCAGCAACGCCACCAGATCTTCCGCGCGCTTGCGGGTGGTCGCGTCTTCACTGAACTTGGCGGTGTCCAGTTGCATCGCCACATACGTGGAGAACGCACGGCCGCCTTCGTTCGAGGCTTTCATGGTCAGCAGCATGCGTCGCACGTCCGGGTGGACGATGATCGGGTCAGCGACTTTGTCCTTGTTCTGCGCACCGGTCGGCGAACGGCTCTGCAGACGATCGCGCGCATATTCAACAGCGTTCTGATAAGAGCGCTCGCCTGTAGCCAGGCCTTGAATACCAACGCCCAGGCGCTCGTAGTTCATCATGGTGAACATCGCGGCCAGGCCTTTGTTCGGCTCGCCGACCAGATAGCCGACGGCTTCGTCGAAGTTCATCACGCAGGTCGCCGAGGCCTGGATGCCCATCTTGTGCTCGATCGAACCGCAGTTGGCCGGGTTACGCGCACCAAGGCTGCCGTCGGCATTGACCATGAACTTCGGCACCAGGAACAGCGAAATGCCTTTCGGACCGGGCGGGGCGTCCGGCAGCTTGGCCAGTACCAGATGAATGATGTTTTCGGTGAGGTCGTGCTCGCCGCCGGTGATGAAGATCTTGGTGCCGCTGACCTTGTAGGAACCGTCGGCCTGAGGTTCGGCTTTGGTGCGAATGATCCCCAGGTCGGTGCCGGCGTGCGGCTCGGTCAGGCACATGGAACCGGCCCAGATGCCGGCGTACATGTTCGGCAGGTACGCAGCTTTCAGTTCTTCACTGGCGTGGGCATTGATCGACAGGCAGGCGCCGGCGGTCAGCATCGGATACAGACCGAACGCCAGGCTGGCGGAGTTGACCATTTCCTCGACCTGCGCCGACACGGCTTTGGGCATGCCCATGCCGCCGTAGGCCGGATCACCGCCGACGCCGACCCAGCCGCCTTCGGCATAAGTCTGATAGGCCTGTGGGAAACCGGCCGGCGTGGTGACGGCACCGTCCGCCCAATGGCAACCTTCCTCGTCAGCGGCACGGCTCAGTGGCGCGATGCTTTTGCTGGTGACCTTGCCGGCCTCTTCGAGAATCGCTTCAACGGTTTCGGCGTCGACGGTCTCGGCCAGCGCCGGCAGCTCGGCCCAGAGTTTGGCGACTTCGAACACTTCATTGAGGACGAAGCGCATATCGCGCAGCGGCGCTTTGTAGTCAGCCATGGCAAACCTCGCAAGATCTAAACAGGTGGTTCGTGGAATGATGTTTTCTGAGCCCGAGTGTACCTCAACAACTTTTGCGACACATAGGGTCAGCCGGTGACTGATTTGTTATTTTTGGTCACCAGCAAAAGATCGCCGCGATCTTTCGATCCGCCCTACAAAGCAAATGCCTCCGCCGGCATATTCATCAAACAATCACTGCCTGCCTCGATCGCTGCCTGATGCGCAGCCGTACGCGGCAACAAGCGCTTGAAGTAGAACTCGCACGTCGCCAGTTTGCCCTTGAGGAAGTCAGCCTCACCCTCGCCCGCCTCCAGCTGTGTCTGGGCAACCAACGCCATGCGCAGCCACAGGTAGCCAAGGATGATGTAGCCGCTGTACATCAGGTAATCCACCGATGCGGCGCCGACTTCGTCCGGGTTCTTCATGGCGGCCATGCCGACCTTCATGGTCAGGTCGCCCCACTGTTGATTGAGCCCGTTGAGTTGCGCGATGAAGCGGCCCAATTGCGCGTGGTCGGCGTTCGTTGCGCAGAACTTGTGGACGATTTTGGTAAAGCCGCGCAGCAGCTTGCCCTGACTGCCCAGCACTTTGCGCCCAAGCAGGTCCAGCGCCTGAATGCCATTGGTACCCTCGTAGATCGGCGCAATCCGGCAATCGCGCACCAGTTGCTCCATGCCCCACTCACGAATGAAACCGTGGCCGCCGAACACCTGCATGCCGTGGTTGGTCACTTCCAGCCCGGTGTCGGTCATGAAGGCCTTGCAGATCGGCGTGAGGAACGCCAACAGGTCTTCGGCTTCCTGACGCGCCTCGGCGTCGCTGCTCAGGTGCGCGACATCGAGCATCTGCGCGGTGAAATAGGTCAGCGCGCGGTTGCCTTCGTTGAAGGCTTTCATGGTCAGCAACATGCGCCGCACATCGGGGTGGACGATGATCGGATCGGCAGGTTTTTCCGGGGCCTTGGCGCCGGTCAGCGCGCGCATCTGCAGGCGGTCATTGGCGTACTTGATCGCACCCTGAAAACTCGCCTCGCCCAGACACAGCCCCTGCATGCCGGTGCCGAGCCGCGCGTGATTCATCATGGTGAACATGCAGTTGAGGCCTTTGTTCGGCTCGCCGATCAGGTAACCGGTGGCGGCATCGAAGTTCAGCACGCAGGTGGCTGAAGCCTTGATGCCCATCTTGTGCTCGATCGAGCCACAGGAAACGCCATTGCGCTCTCCCGCTTCGCCTGCTGCATCGGGCAGGAACTTGGGCACGATAAACAGGGAAATGCCCTTGGTTCCGGCCGGTGCGTCCGGCAGCTTGGCCAGGACCAGATGGATGATGTTGTCGCTCAGGTCATGCTCGCCGGCGGAAATGAAAATCTTGCTGCCGGTGATCGCGTAGCTGCCGTCGGCCCGTGGCACCGCGCGGGTCTTGATGATGCCCAGATCGGTGCCGCAGTGGGCTTCGGTCAGGCACATGGTGCCGGTCCACTGGCCAGCGGTAAGTTTGCTCAGGTAGGTGTCTTTCTGCTCGGCGGTACCGTGGGCGTGGATCGCCGACATCGCGCCGTGGGTCAGGCCGGGGTACATGCCCCATGACGTGTTGCTGGAGCCGACCATCTCGCTGATCACCAGTCCCAGCGAGCTCGGCAACCCTTGGCCACCGTAAGCCGGATCAGCCGCCAAACCGTGCCAGCCGCCCTCGACATATTGTGCGAAGGCCTGCTTGAAGCCTGTAGGCGTTGTCACCACACCGTTGTCGAAATGGCAGCCCTCTTCGTCGCCGCTGCGATTGAGCGGGGCCAGCACGTTCTCGCAGAACTTCGCGCCTTCTTCGAGGATCGCGCTGATCATGTCCGGGCTGGCGTCATGCGCGCCGAGATTGGCGTAGTTGGTATGGAAGTCGAAGACGTGATCGATCAGAAAGCGCATGTCGCGCAGGGGAGCTTTGTACTCGGGCATGGTGGCTTCTCCGTCAGCAGATTCCTCCAACCTACTGCTGGCCACCACGCGCGGCAATCATCGTGCAGGCGCTGAATGCGCCGTCATCACTCAACCCGCAGCAGCGTCCATGCGCACCGCGCCACGGCGGTTCTGCCCGAATGCCATGACGCAGTTACGCCCGGCGCCCTTGGCGCTGTACAACGCCTGGTCGGCGGACTTGAGCACTTCTTCAGGGGTGCGCTGCTCGACACGTTCGGCGACGCCGATACTCACCGTCACCGACACCGCCGAAGCCCCGGAACCGCTACGGCGCTGGCGACCTTGCTGATCATCCTGCGGGCGGTTTTCCTGGTTGCGTAGCTGAATGCTGTAGGAGGCGATCGATTCGCGGATCACTTCCAGATGCGGCATGCACTCCTCAAGGGTTTTGCCTGCAAACACCAAGGCAAATTCCTCACCGCCGTAGCGATACGCCCTACCGCCACCGCTGATCTTCGACAGTTTACTGGCGACCAGGCGCAGCACCTGGTCACCGACATCATGACCGTGGGTGTCGTTGAATTTCTTGAAGTGATCGACGTCGCTCATCGCCAGCACGTAGTTGCGCCCCAGACGCTGCATGCGTTCGTTGAGCGCGCGACGTCCCGGCAGACCGGTGAGCTCGTCGCGGAAGGCCATTTGATAGGCCTCATGCGCAACCGCCGCGGCGATCATCAGCATCACCTGGCTGCACATGATGTTCAGGGTGAACGGCAGAATGAAGGTCTTCGGCAGCATCCAGAACACCCCGAGCAAGCCGACCAGTTGCGCCGCGTGCAGCGGGCGCGGGTTGCGCCAGTATTGCCAGGCCAGGAGCAGGAAGGCCGAGATGAACACCGGATAGGACAACTGGATCAGACTCATCCACGCGCCGTGCAGCGCCGGCCAGCGGATCTCCGACAACCACAGCAGCAGCGCCTGTGGGTAACTTTGCTCCAGTCCCAGCGCCACGCTGCCAAATGCCAGCAGCACGGCAAAGCGCGCGACCATGTCCTGAAACAGATGGGTACGTTCCTGCCATGCGGCGAATAATCCGAACAACAACGGCAGCAGCAGGCAGACCAGATGAAACACCACCGCAGCGTCTTCGCGGACCTTGCCGTTGTCGCGGTAGAAATCGGTCTGGGTGTCCAGCAGAAAGTAGGCGATGTACACCGTCAGCATCAGAAACAGTTCGCGCTGACGTCGGTACACCGCGCAATACGCGCCACCTAGGAGCAGAACCAATGTCGGCAGGACGTTGAACAGCGATGTGAAGAATACGCTGAGGTCTTTGACGTACGCAGCCGCCAGCCCCGCAAGCAATAACAGCAGTGATGGCAGGAAATGGCTGAAACGCACAGCGGAAGAACGCGGCAAGGGTAAGCTCCGACCCGTCATAGCAAAGAGATGGCATTGTGCCTGCAAAGTGCGGCCAAGCCCATACAATGTGATCCAGATCACACACGGTCTCTGTAACGGCCGGAAGCTCGACTATCTGAGCGATCCGCAAACAAAAAAAACCGCTGCCCCCTAACGGGAGCAGCGGTTTTCCTCAGACTGTGTTAAGGCTTAGTAGCCCAGTGCGAAGTCTTCTTCTTTCATGTCCATCAGGTTGCCAGCACCCGACAGCATAGTGGCCACGTGCGTACGGGTACGCGGCAGGATGCGCTGGAAGTAGAAGCGCGCGGTTTGCAGCTTGGCGGTGTAGAAGGCCTCGTCGCTGGTGCCGGCAGCCAGTTTTTCCGCAGCCAGACGCGCCATGTCCGCCCAGAAGTAGGCCAAGCAGGCATAACCGGAGTACATCAGGTAGTCCACGGAGGCCGCGCCGACTTCTTCGCGGTCTTTCATGGCGGCCATACCGACCTTCATGGTCAGCTCGCCCCATTCCTTGTTCAGTGCAGCCAGCGGCGCGACGAATTCCTGGACGGCTTCGTTGCCTTCGTTGGTCTGGCAGAACTTGTGGACGATCTTGGTGAAGCCTTTCAAAGCTTCGCCTTGAGTCATCAGCACTTTGCGGCCGAGCAGGTCGAGGGCCTGGATGCCGGTGGTGCCTTCGTACAGCATCGAGATGCGGCTGTCGCGAACGTTCTGCTCCATGCCCCACTCGGCGATGAAGCCGTGGCCGCCGTAGATCTGCACGCCGTGGTTGGCGGCTTCGAAACCGACTTCGGTCATGAACGCTTTGGCGATCGGGGTCATGAATGCCAGCAGTGCGTCGGCCTTCTTCTTCTCTTCTTCATCGACGCCGTATTTGACGATGTCGACTTGCTTGGCGGTGAAGTAGACCATCGCGCGGTTGCCTTCGGCGAACGCCTTCATGGTCAACAGCATGCGGCGCACGTCCGGGTGGACGATGATCGGGTCAGCGGCTTTGTCCGGCGCTTTCGGGCCAGTCAGCGAGCGCATTTGCAGGCGATCACGAGCGTATTTCAGACCGCCCTGGAAGCCGATTTCGGCGTGAGCCAGTCCTTGCAGTGCGGTACCGAGGCGAGCGGTGTTCATAAAGGTGAACATGCAGTTCAGACCTTTGTTCGCCGGGCCGATCAGGTAACCAGTGGCGCCGTCGAAGTTCATCACGCAGGTAGCGTTGCCGTGGATGCCCATCTTGTGTTCCAACGAACCGCAGCTCACTGCGTTGCGCGCGCCAATGGTGCCATCGGCGTTTGGCAGGAACTTTGGAACGATGAACAGCGAGATGCCTTTGGTGCCAGCCGGAGCATCCGGCAGACGCGCCAGTACGATGTGGACGATGTTATCGGCCATGTCGTGTTCGCCGGCCGAGATGAAGATCTTGGTGCCGGAGACTTTGTAGGAACCGTCGGCCTGAGGCTCGGCCTTGGTGCGCAGCATGCCCAGGTCGGTGCCGCAGTGCGGTTCGGTCAGGCACATGGTGCCGGTCCACTCGCCGGATACCAGTTTGGTCAGATAGGCTTCCTGCTGCTCAGGGGTGCCGTGCTCGGAGATGGTGTTCATCGCACCGTGCGACAGGCCTGGGTACATGCCCCACGACCAGTTGGCTTCGCCGACCATTTCGCTGACCGCCAGGCCCAGCGACTCAGGCAGACCTTGGCCGCCGTGCTCAACGTCGTGGGCCAGGCTTGGCCAGCCGCCTTCGACGAATTGCTTGTAGGCCTCTTTAAAGCCAGTCGGGGTTTTCACGCCGGACTCGCTCCAGGTGCAACCTTCGATGTCGCCCACGCGGTTCAGCGGCGCCAGTACCTGCTCACAAAACTTGGCGCCTTCCTCGAGGATGGCGTCAACCATGTCCGGCGTGGCGTCTGCGCACGCTGGCAGGCTCTGATAGTGCGCTTCGTAGCCGAGCAGCTCGTCACGAACGAAGCGAATATCACGCAAGGGGGCCTTGTAGTCAGGCATAGCGATAAACCTCTGCTGATGTAACCGGGAATGAACGACCGTATTGAGTTGTTGTGACGGTCAAACAGTTGTTTGAAACATACGTTTACGCCGAAATCTTGTCAAGCATCGTTCTTTTGCCGTTCGTCATCACATTATTCAAATGCCGGAAACTGGAAATCGCCGCGGCTTCACTTAAGCCACGGGCGTTGTAAAAAGATTAGTTGAGCAAGAAGGACTTAAACGAAAAACGCCGCGACAGGGCGCGGCGTTTCGGTATCTAGAACAAACTCATTCAGGCAAAGGTATCAATGAGCGTCCCGAGCACTTCGTCGGAAGCCTTGGCCACCTTCACACCCAGCTCTGCCTGGATCTTGCCCTGCGACAGCTCGACGATATTGCTCGTCAGATCCGATTCTTGTGCGCGATCCACGCCGCGAAGGCGATTGACCTGCACTTCGGACGACTGGCTGGTCACCGAACGTTCGATGGTGTTGTTGGCGATCTGGCTGGCCGCCTGATCGACGCGGTTCTGCCCGGACTGAATCGAGCTCAACCCCGCATAAAAAGCTGTGTTGCCGGAGATTTCCATAGTCACTCTCATCCCTGCAAAGGATCAATGCTCGCCATTGAAGCAGACGCGCCGGCAAAACACCCGTCAAAAACACTAATGGCACAGTGCCTGTTCATAGCGAGAAACTTAATCGAGCAAATCCAGTTGCAAATGCTCGGCCACCGCTTCGGCGCTCAACGCCTTGAGTTTCGGCACCCGGCCCAGGCACGGCGCGGGAATGCGCTCGGCCAGGGTCGCAAGGTTTTCCTCCAGCCGCGAAGTTTTCGGATCGATAATATTGGCCACCCACCCCGCCAATTGCAGGCCATCTCGGGCAATCGCCTCGGCGGTCAGCAACGCATGACTGATGCACCCCAGCCTCACGCCCACCACCAGAATCACCGGCAGCTTCAGCGCAATCGCCAGGTCCGACAGATTGTCCTGATCCGCCAACGGCACCCGCCAGCCGCCCGCGCCTTCGATCAGGGTGAAATCGGCGTTCATCGCCAGAATCCCGCGCATCGGCGCCAGCAGCGATTGCACCGTCAGCGCCACTCCCGCTTCGCGCGCCGCCAGATGCGGAGCGATCGCTGGCTCGAACGCCACCGGATTGACCTGTTGATAAGTCAGCGGCAACGAACATTCGGCCAGCAGCGCCAAAGCATCGGAATTACGCAAGCCCTTGGGCGTGACGTCGCACCCGGAAGCCACCGGTTTGCCCGCCGCCGTGCTCAAGCCTGCCGACCGCGCCGCATGGAGCAATCCGGCAGCAACCGTGGTCTTGCCGACATCGGTGTCGGTACCGGTGATGAAATAGGCTGCGCTCATAGAGGTTTCTCCAACACGGCGTACACCACCTGATACGTTGCCGGCAGCCCCGACGCCTGACGGAACCGCTCATACGCGTCGATCAGCCCGAGAATCCGCGCCCGTCCGGTCAAACCGCCCGGCCGGCCGGGATTCAGATTGTGTGCACCCAGCGCCTTCAGCTCGTGAGTCAGGCTGCGCACATCCGGGTAATGCAACACGTGCTGCTGATTTTCCAGAGTCACAGTGCGCAAGCCACTGCCGGCACATAACTGTTCATAGCGGGCGAACTCGCGGAAGCGATTGACGTGCACCAACCCGTCGACCTGCTGCCAACTGTCACGCAACTCGAACAGCGTCCCTGTACAGAGACTAGCAAACGCAAAAATCCCGCCCGGTTTCAGCACGCGCATGGCTTCGCTGAGCACCGCCTCGAAGTCGGCGCACCATTGCACCGCGAGACTGGAGAAAATCAGATCGACGCTCGCATCCTGCAACGGCAGCCGTTCGGCATCGCCAGCAATGAAATGCTCAGCGCCACCCAACGGCCGTGCGTGATTGAGCATGCCCTCGGCAATGTCCAGCGCGACACCGCTGCCCTGGGTGAAACGCGAGGCCAGCGCTCGGGTGAAGTAGCCGGTGCCGCAACCGAGATCAAGCCACCGCGACGGCATGAAACTCCCAGGCAAACGCTCAAGCAGCTGCGTGCCGACGTCACGCTGAAACTCGGCGACGCTGTCGTAACTGGCCGCAGCACGGGAAAAAGACGCCGCCACCTGACGCTTGTCGGGCAAGCCCCCAGGCAGCACAAGGGACAGGTCAGTCATCAGCGCACTCATGAAGAAAAGCCTGGATCGCGCCCGCGACTCCGTGCGGGTCCTCCAGCAGAAAAGCATGGCTGGCCTGTTCGATCAGACCAATTTCGATATCCGGCAACAGCGCGAACAATGCACCGGCCGCTTCCGCCGGGACCAGCGCATCCTGTCCGCCGAACAGATGAAACTGCGGCCCGCGAAACCCCTGCAACGCCTGGCGTGTGTCCAGTTGCGCAAGCAGCTCCAGCCCTGCCATCAGCGCGGCCGGCGCGGTGGCTGGCGCGCCACCGAGCAGCAACCGCGACAAGCCACGCGGATCTGGCGAACCTTGCGCACATAGCAGAGCGAAGCGCTTGAGCGTGGTACGCGGATCGGCCTGGCAACCGGCAAGAAACGCATCGAACGTCTCGCCAGGCATCGCGCTCGGCCACTGTTCATGGGCGACAAACGCAGGGTTGCTCGCCAGCGTCAGCAGCCCGCAGCACACCTCACCGCGTCGCGCTGCCAACTCAGAGGCGAGCATGCCGCCCAGCGACCAGCCACCGAGCCAGACTTCCTGTGGAATGCGCGCATCGAGTTCGTCGAGCCAGTCTTCAAGATCAGCGGAATCCAGCTCCGGCAGCGGTTCGATCTCGACCTGCAGATGTTCGTCGAGGCCACGCAATGCTGCGGCCAGCGGCTCCAGCGGCGACACGCCGAGGCCCCAGCCGGGCAGCAGAATCAGACGATTACGCATGGCCTGGCTCCAATGACAATCGGGCGAAACAATCTGCCAACCCTTCCAGCAACAGTTGCACCTGCGCCTCGCTGTGGGCGGCGGTCAGCGTCACGCGAAGGCGCGCGCTCCCGGCAGGCACGGTCGGTGGGCGAATTGCGGTCACCATCAGCCCGCGCTCGCGCAGCATCTGCGACAACCGCACGGCGCGCCCGGCATCGCCGATCATGATCGGCTGGATCGGCGTGAAGCTGTCCATCAGCTCCAGCCCGATCTGCTCGGCGCCGTGGCGGAACTGGCGGATCAGCATCTGCAAGTGCTCACGGCGCCAGTGCTCGCTGCGCAGCAGCTCGAGGCTTTTCAGCGTCGCGCAGGCCAGCGCCGGCGGTTGGCTGGTGGTGTAGATGTACGGGCGGGCGAACTGGATCAGGCTTTCGATCAACTCTTCGCTGCCGGCGACAAAGGCCCCGGCGGTGCCGAAGGCTTTGCCGAGGGTACCGACCAGCACCGGCACATCGTCCTGGCTCAGGCCGAAATGCTCGACGATGCCGCCACCGTTGGCGCCCAGCGGACCGAAGCCGTGGGCATCGTCGACCATCAGCCACGCGCCTTTGGCCTTGACCGCGCGGGCCAGCGCCGGCAGGTTGGCGATGTCACCGTCCATGCTGAATACGCCATCGGTCACCACCAGTGTGTTGCCAGTGGCTTTCTCCAGGCGTTTGCCCAGGCTTTCGGCGTCGTTGTGCAGATAGCGGTTGAAACGCGCGCCGGACAACAGGCCTGCGTCCAGCAACGAGGCATGATTGAGCCGGTCTTCGAGCACCGTATCGCCCTGCCCGACCAGCGCGGTGACCGCGCCGAGGTTGGCCATGTAGCCGGTGGTGAACAGCAGCGCACGTGGGCGTCCGGTCAGATCGGCGAGTGCTTCTTCCAGCGCGTGATGAGGGCTGCTGTGGCCGATCACCAGGTGCGACGCGCCACCGCCGACACCCCAGCGCTCGGCACCGGCGCGCCAGGCTTCGATCACCTGCGGATGATTGGCCAGGCCCAGATAGTCGTTGTTGCAGAAAGCGAGCAGCGGTTGGCCGTCCACCACCACTTCCGGCCCTTGCGGCGATTCGAGTAGCGGGCGCTGCCGGTAGAGGTTGTCGGCACGGCGGGCAGCAAGGCGTGCGGCGAGATCGAAAGACATGCAGGCCTCAATTTTTCAGATGACACAGATCCCGTGTGGGAGCGAGCCTGCTCGCGAATGGGCGTCACATCCAACATGGATGTTGGCGGCCAAACCGCTTTCGCGAGCAGGCTCGCTCCCACAGGGGTTTTGCATTCCTTCAGCGCAATCCGCGCGGTTTATTACACCGCAGCGTTGTAGAACTGCTCGCTACTCTTCTGCTCCACCAGCGCCTGCTCGATCGCAGCTTGATGAACCTCATCGGAATGCTCTTCGCGAGCCTCCGGCTGGATACCGAGGCGCGCGAACAGCTGCATGTCCTTGTCCGCCTGCGGGTTGGCGGTGGTGAGCAATTTGTCGCCGTAGAAAATCGAGTTGGCGCCGGCGAAAAAAGCCAGGGCCTGCATCTGCTCGTTCATCGCTTCGCGACCGGCAGACAGGCGCACGTGGGATTGCGGCATGAGGATGCGCGCCACGGCGAGCATGCGGATGAAGTCGAACGGGTCAATGTCTTCGGCGTTTTCCAGCGGCGTTCCGGCGACTTTCACCAGCATGTTGATCGGCACCGACTCCGGGTGCTCCGGCAGGTTGGCCAGCTGGATCAGCAAATTGGCGCGATCGTCGAGCGATTCGCCCATGCCGAGAATGCCGCCGGAGCAGATTTTCATCCCTGACTCACGCACATAGGCCAGCGTCTGCAAGCGCTCGCTGTAAGTGCGGGTGGTGATGATGCTGCCGTAGAACTCCGGCGAAGTGTCGAGGTTGTGGTTGTAGTAATCGAGACCGGCCTTGGCCAGCGCCTCGGTCTGCTCCTGATCGAGACGGCCGAGGGTCATGCAGGTTTCCAGGCCGAGGGCTTTCACCCCTTCAACCATCTTCAACACATACGGCATGTCTTTGGCCGACGGATGTTTCCACGCCGCGCCCATGCAGAATCGCGTCGAACCAATGGCTTTGGCGCGAGCCGCTTCTTCGAGGACCTTCTGCACTTCCATCAGCTTTTCTTTTTCCAGACCGGTGTTGTAGTGCCCGGACTGCGGGCAGTACTTGCAGTCTTCCGGGCAGGCGCCGGTCTTGATCGACAGCAGTGTCGAGACCTGCACGCGGTTGGCGTTGAAATGTGCGCGGTGCACCGTTTGCGCCTGGAACAGCAAGTCGTTGAATGGCTGTACGAAGAGTGCTTTGACTTCGGCCAGAGACCAATCGTGACGCAGGGTGGCGGTGGTGCTCGCGCTCATGGGCAATTCCTTGGTTATGCTTGGCTGGCGCCGGGAAAAATGGAATATCCACAGGCGCTACACGGATGTTCGGCATATTTAAGGAAGAGCGATGCGCTGTCAACCGCAATACCAAGGACAGGTTTACATCTGTTTAAAAAACGTACAGACCTGTTTGCTGTGCGATGAGCCCGCAGAAGCACAAATGCCAATGTGCGAGGCCTGCGAAACCGAATTGCCCTGGCTCGGCAGCCATTGTCAGAGCTGCGCTTTGCCGCTGGCGGCGGATGGCCTGACTTGCGGCGAGTGCCTGCTAGAGCCTCCGGCCTTCGAGCAGGTCGCCGTGCCCTGGGTTTATGGCTTCCCCGTGGACAGTCTGATTACACGGTTTAAACACAACGCGAAATGGCCGTTTGGTCACCTGCTCGCCGACGTTCTCGGCCAATACCTGCAGCATCGCTTCGCCGAGGACTTGCCGCGACCCGATGTGTTGCTACCGGTGCCGTTGGCGAATAAACGACTGCGTCGGCGAGGATTCAATCAAGCGGCGATGCTCGCGCGCTGGTTGAGTGTGTCGCTGGATTTGCCGTGTGAAGAACAGCTGCTGCGGAGAGTCATGGACACCGACGCCCAACAGGATCTCGACGCCAAGGCGCGCAAACGCAATTTGCGCAATGCCTTTGCGCTGGCGCCTGATGCAGAGGTAAGCGGCCGCCATTTCGCGCTGGTGGATGATGTTCTGACCACGGGCGCGACCGCTCAGGCACTGGCGCGGTTGTTGATGAATGCTGGTGCGGCGCGGGTTAATGTGTATTGCCTGGCTCGTACGCCGAAGCCCGGTACCTGAGCTCAACTCCTACAGGTTGTGTGTTCGGCTTGACTCGCGCGTTGCAAGTGGCCAACGTCCCTCTCATCGCCCGAGCCAGAAGCGTTCTGCCATGTCCCTGCCCACCCTGCTGTCCCAGCACATCGTCCGCCGCCCGCAGCGCATTGCCCTGCTGCAACACATTGCCGAGCAGGGCTCGATCACCCGCGCGGCGAAAAGCGCGGGGCTCAGTTACAAAGCGGCATGGGATGCGATTGATGAGCTGAACAACCTGGCACAGAAACCCTTGGTCGAGCGCGTGGTGGGCGGCAAGGGTGGCGGCGGCGCCAGACTGTCCAGCGAGGGCGAGCGGGTGCTGCGCCTGTATCAGAAATTGCAGGCATTGCAGGCGCAGGTGCTGGAAGCGGCGGAAGACGCCAGTGATCTCGACCTGCTCGGGCGTCTGATGCTCAGGACCAGCGCGCGCAATCAACTGCATGGCACGGTGGCAGCGATTCAGGCGCAGGGGCGCAACGATCTGATCCACCTCGAACTGGCCGAAGGCATTGCTCTGGATGCGCAGATCACCCACGACAGCACCGTACATCTGGAATTGCAGATCGGTACCGAAGTGATGGCGCTGATCAAGGCTGGCTGGCTTGAGTTGCTCGGCGCCGATCAGTCGACAACGCCCGGACACAATGTGCTGCGCGGCACCATCGAAGCCATCCTCGATGCCGAGGACGGTCCCAGCGAGGTGCGCATTTCCCTGCCCAACGGCCAGACACTTTGCGCCTTGGCCGAACCGCTGCACTTGCGCAACCAGCAACTCGGCGTGGGGTCTGCTGTGCAGGTGCAATGCGCGCCGTCCAACGTGCTGATCGGCACGCCGCTCTGATTCGGCCCTGCCACAAAAGCGTCATCGACCCGCATTAAGGTGTTGCCCATAACCAAGCAGGGAGCCTGATGTGAGCCTATTAGAAGAAAACCAATCCACTGATCTGGAAAAAATGGTCGGCCTCAGCCGTCGCGGTTTCATCAGCGCCGGTGCCTTGTGCGGCGCGGCGATGTTCCTCGGCGGCAACCTGCTGAGCCGCAGCGTCATGGCCGCCAGCGTCAGCGCCGGCAACAGCCGCCTGCTCGGTTTCGAGAGCATTCCGGCGGCGACCACCGACGCCATCAGCCTGCCCAAGGGCTACAAGTCTTCGGTGCTGATCAGTTGGGGCCAGCCGTTGCACAAGAACGGCCCGGCCTTCGATCCGAGCGGTAACGGCACCGCTGCCGCACAGGAAGTGCAGTTCGGCGACAACAATGACGGCATGAGCCTGTTCGCCTTCCCGGACGACAAGAACCGCGCGCTGATGGCGATCAACAACGAATACACCAACTATCGCTATCTATATCCGCATGGCGGCATGCCGCAGTCGGCTGAAGACGTGCGCAAGGCATTGGCCTGCGAAGGCGTGTCGGTGATCGAAGTGCAGCGCAAGAACGGCCAGTGGCAATTCGTCCAGGGCTCGCGCTACAACCGTCGGATTCACGGTAACTCGCCGCTGCGCATCAGCGGTCCGGCCCGCGGCCACGACTTGATGAAAACCGCCGCCGACAAGCACGGCAAAAAAGTCCTCGGCACCTTCCAGAACTGCGCCAACGGCAAGACGCCGTGGGGTACCTACCTGACCTGCGAAGAAAACTTCACCGACTGCTTCGGCAGCAGCAACGCCCAGCAGCAGTTCGATGCCGCGCAAAAGCGCTACGGCGTTGTCGCCAGCAGCAAAGACATCAACTGGCACCCGCACGACCCGCGCTTCGACATGGCCAAGAACCCCAACGAGCTCAACCGTCACGGCTGGGTGGTCGAGATCGATCCGTTCGATCCGCAATCGACTCCGGTCAAACGCACCGCGCTGGGCCGCTTCAAACATGAAAACGCCGCACTGGCCGAGACCGACGATGGTCGCGCTGTGGTGTACATGGGCGACGACGAGCGTGGCGAGTTCATCTACAAATTCGTCAGCCGTGATCGCATCAACCATCGCAATCAGAAAGCCAACCGCGACATCCTCGATCACGGCACGTTGTATGTGGCCAAATTCGATGCCGGCGACGGCAACCCTGATCACCCGAAAGGCCAGGGCCAGTGGATCGAACTGACCCACGGCAAGAACGGCATCGACGCCAGCAGCGGGTTTGCCGATCAGGCAGAAGTGCTGATCCACGCGCGCCTTGCCGCCAGCGTCGTTGGCGCAACACGCATGGACCGCCCGGAGTGGATCGTCGTCAGTCCCAAGGACGGCCAGGTTTATTGCACCCTGACCAACAACGCCAAGCGCGGTGAAGACGGGCAACCGGTGGGCGGTCCAAACCCGCGCGAGAAGAACGTTTACGGGCAGATTCTGCGCTGGCGCACCGACCGCAACGATCACGCCTCGAAGACGTTTGCCTGGGATCTGTTTGTGGTCGCCGGCAACCCGGGCGTGCATGCCGGGACGCCGAAGGGTGGTTCATCCAACATCACCCCGCAGAACATGTTCAACAGCCCCGACGGTCTGGGTTTCGACAAGGCCGGACGCCTGTGGATTCTCACCGACGGCGACTCGAGCAACGCTGGCGACTTCGCCGGGATGGGCAACAACCAGATGCTCTGCGCCGATCCTGCGACCGGTGAGATTCGCCGTTTCATGGTCGGGCCGGTGGGTTGCGAAGTGACCGGGATCAGCTTCTCGCCGGATCAGAAAACCCTGTTTGTCGGGATTCAGCATCCCGGCGAGAACGGCGGTTCGACCTTCCCCGAGCATCTGCCCAACGGCAAGCCAAGGTCTTCGGTGATGGCGATTACTCGCGAAGA
>NZ_RCOC01000063.1:46570-113714 GCF_004307515.1 Pseudomonas sp. Sample_14
AGCATCTGCCCAACGGCAAGCCAAGGTCTTCGGTGATGGCGATTACTCGCGAAGACGGCGGGGTTGTCGGCGCCTGATAAACCGCTTTCGCGAGCAGGCTCGCTCCCACAGGGAATCGTATTCCAAGGTGGGAGCGAGCCTGCTCGCGAAGAGGCCCGGGCAGACACCAACACCCTTCGCGCCGCCATCTGCGCTACCATGCCGAGCCGGACGCAGCAGCCTGCTGCGCGCAGGAGTCAGCATGGCCCACCCGTTTGAAACCCTCACCCCCGATCTCGTCCTGGATGCCGTTGAAAGCATCGGTTTCCTCAGCGACGCGCGCATTCTGGCGCTCAACAGCTACGAAAACCGGGTGTATCAGGTCGGTATCGAAGACTCCGAGCCGCTGATTGCCAAGTTCTATCGTCCGCAGCGCTGGACCAACGAGGCCATAATCGAAGAGCACCAGTTCACTTTCGAACTGGCCGACATCGACATTCCGGTGGTAGCGCCGCTGATTCATAACGGCGAAACCCTGCATGAGCACGCCGGCTTCCGCTTCACCCTGTTCCCGCGTCGTGGTGGCCGGGCGCCGGAGCCGGGCAATCTTGATCAACTCTATCGCCTTGGCCAGTTGCTCGGGCGCATGCATGCGGTGGGCGGCACCAAGCCGTTCGAGCATCGCGAAGCCCTCGCAGTGCAGAACTTTGGCCATGCCTCGCTGAACACTTTGCTCGAAGGCAATTTCATTCCCAAGAGCCTGCTGCCGGCTTACGAGTCGGTTGCCCGCGACCTGCTCAAACGCGTCGAAGACGTCTACGCCGCCACGCCGCACCAGAACATCCGCATACACGGCGACTGCCACCCCGGCAACATGATGTGCCGCGACGAGATGTTCCACATCGTCGACCTCGACGACTGCCGCATGGGCCCGGCGGTGCAGGACATCTGGATGATGCTCGCCGGCGATCGCCAGGAATGTCTCGGGCAGTTGTCGGAATTGATGGACGGCTACAACGAATTCCATGATTTCGACCCGCGCGAGCTGGCGCTGATCGAACCGTTGCGCGCCTTGCGCCTGATGCACTACAGCGCCTGGCTGGCGCGGCGCTGGGATGACCCGGCGTTCCCGCACAGCTTTCCGTGGTTTGGCACGGAGCGGTATTGGGGCGACCAGGTGCTGGCATTGCGTGAGCAGTTGGCGGCACTGAATGAAGAACCGCTGAAACTCTTCTGATTCAAACCTGAACCCTGTGGGAGCGAGCCTGCTCGCGAAGACGTCATTTCAGGCAACATCGATGTTGAATGTCAGACCGCGTTCGCGAGCAGGCTCGCTCCCACAAGATCGCTGTTCACAATTCTATGAACATTGGTCTACGACATTCGCGGACAAATCTCCTTACAATCCCTCCTTTGTCAGCTGCCTGAGCAAGGATTCTGCATGCAAGCCGCCAACCCGCGTCGCGGGTATATTCTGGGCCTGAGCGCCTACATCATCTGGGGCCTTTTCCCGATCTATTTCAAAGCCATTGCCGAAGTCCCGGCCGTCGAGATCATCATCCATCGGGTGCTGTGGTCGGCGCTGTTCGGTGCGTTGCTGCTGATGGTGTGGAAACACCCGGGCTGGCTGCGCGAGTTGCTCGACAATCCCAAGCGCCTGGCGATTCTTGCCTTGAGCGGCACGCTGATCGCGGCCAACTGGCTGACCTACGTGTGGTCGGTGAACAACGGTCGCATGCTCGAGGCGAGTCTGGGTTATTACATTAATCCGCTGGTCAACGTGCTGTTGGGCATGGTGCTGCTCGGCGAACGACTGCGGCGCATGCAGTGGGTGGCGGTCGGGCTGGCTGCCATCGGCGTGGCGCAGCAGGTGTGGCAGGTCGGCAGTCTGCCGTGGGTGTCGCTGGCGCTGGCGCTGACCTTCGGCTTCTACGGTCTGATCCGCAAGCAGGCGCCGGTCAAGGCGTTGCCGGGGCTGGTGGTGGAGACCTGGATGCTGGTGCCGATCGCGATTGCATGGTTGCTGTTCAATCAGACTGCCACGAGTGTGCAGCCGGCCTTCTGGACCACCTCCGAAGCCTGGTGGCTGGTGGCCGCCGGCCCGGTGACACTGGTGCCGCTGGTGTGTTTCAACGCCGCCACCCGCCACTTGCCCTACACCACCATCGGCTTCCTGCAATACATCGCGCCGACGCTGGTGTTGCTGCAAGCCGTGCTGCTGTTTGGCGAGCATTTGTCGTCCAGCACGCTGGTTGCGTTCATGTTTATCTGGGCCGGCCTGGCGGTCTATAGCGTTGATGCGTGGATAAGTTTGCGCCGGCGCGCCTGATCAAAAAACGCACAAACCTCTGCAGGCCACGGTTCTCGTGGCCTGCATCGTTCCTTCCCAAGCTTATCCACAGCGTGATCCCCGCCGTTTGTGCGCAAGTCACTGAATGCTGGCGGTTTTTTGATCAACCTGCGCAAAGCCACGGCCGGCGTGGCGTGGCGGTCTGTCTCTACAGGTTATCCACAGGCAGGTGCACGTTAAACCTGAATAACCCTGTCTGCGCTAAACCTCTGTGCGTAACACCAGTTCGACCATCAGATCATCGGCCAGGGTTTCCAGGCGCGCCTGCAGAACGTCGAGCGACAAGGTGAGTGGCACCGCCAGAATCGCCTCGGCGTGAAACAGCGGCTCGCTGCTCATCGGCGCCGGGCGCACCTCAGTTACCAGTCGCTCCAGGTTCACACCCTGCTCGCTCAACAGCCGAGTGATATCGCGGACGATACCCGGTCGGTCATTGCCGACCAGTTCCATAGTGATCGGTTTCCACGTGCAGGACTGCTCCACTCCGCTTTCGGCTATCAGTACCCGAATGCCATGGGCCGACAGCGCTTGCAGGGCATCGACCAGTTCGTCGTAAGCCTCCGCCGGCACACCCACGCGCAGAATCCCGGCGAACTGCCCGGCCATGCGTGACATGCGGCTTTCCAGCCAGTTGCCGCCGTGCTCGGCAATGCATTGGGCGATGCGCTCGACCTGCCCGGGCTTGTCCGGGGCGAAAACGGTGAGTACGAGATGGTCCATGGCGCAGCCCTCTTGTCATGTCTTTTGTTATCGAAGGGCAAGTATAGGCAAGCGGAGTGATTCAGCCTGTCATCGCAACTTGTGCTGAGAATCTGTGGCGAGGGGATTTATCCCCGTCCGGCTGCGCAGCAGTCGTGAGTCCTGCCAATTGGGTCTGCCAGCCGGACCGCAGGGGGCGACTTCGCCACCCAACGGGGATAAATGCCCTCGCCACAAATCGTTACACCCAAATTGCCCCTTAGCAGGCCCACAGTAATTATGTGTACAACTTTCGATATTTAGCTGGAACAATCCAATGCTTTTTTGAGAACATCCCGTTCCGCGACGTGACCGCAATGCGTCATGAGGTCGCAGAACGACGTAATTAGTCTGATTTTCACAAGCGCAACTCATCATGTAGTATGCCGCAGCGCGCACTACATAACGCTGGATCGATGTCTGCCCAAGGCCCTTCGCAACCCTGAAAGCCCCGTCAGCAAGGCCTCCAAGCCGTTGATTGGTCCTAGCCCAGCCGCCAGCAATGGCATGTACTGGTCCGCAGGTTTGTGGTTTAAATGGCCGGAAGCTTCATTGTTAAATTGACGAGCTGAAAAGCGAAATAGCTGAGCAGAGTGAGGCAAGCAATGACTGAACACGTTCAAGTCGGTGGCCTGCAGGTCGCCAAAGTCCTGTTCGACTTCGTGAACAACGAAGCCATTCCCGGTACCGGCCTCACCGCCGAACAATTCTGGGAAGGTGCCGACAAGGTCATTCACGACCTGGCGCCGAAGAACAAAGCCCTACTCGCCAAACGCGATGACTTCCAGGCGCGCATCGATGCCTGGCATCAGCAGCATGCCGGCCAGGCGCACGATGCCGTGGCCTACAAAGCTTTCCTGCAAGAGATCGGCTATCTGCTGCCAGAAGCGGCTGATTTCCAGGCCACGACGCAAAACGTCGACGATGAAATCGCCCGCACCGCCGGCCCGCAACTGGTCGTGCCGGTGATGAATGCGCGCTTCGCGCTCAATGCTTCGAACGCCCGCTGGGGTTCGCTGTACGACGCTCTCTACGGCACCGACGCGATCAGCGAGGACGGCGGCGCGGAAAAAGGCAAAGGCTACAACAAGGTGCGTGGCGACAAAGTCATCGCTTTCGCCCGTGCTTTCCTCGACGAAGCCGCACCACTGGCCGCAGGCTCCCACGTCGATTCGACCGGCTACAAAATCGCTGACGGCAAACTGGTCGTCACTCTGAAGGGCGGCAGCAACAGCGGCCTGCGCGATGACGCTCAGTTGATCGGCTTCCAGGGCGACGCCAACGCGCCGATCGCGGTGCTGCTCAAGCACAACGGCCTGCACTTCGAAATCCAGATCGACGCCAGCACCCCGGTCGGCCAGACCGACGCCGCCGGCGTCAAAGACATCCTCATGGAAGCGGCGCTGACCACGATCATGGACTGCGAAGACTCCGTGGCCGCCGTTGATGCCGACGACAAAGTGGTGATCTACCGCAACTGGCTCGGCCTGATGAAGGGCGACCTCGCGGAATCCGTGTCCAAGGGCGGCCAGACCTTTACCCGCACCATGAACCCGGATCGCACCTACACCGCGCCCAATGGCGGAGAAGTGACCCTGCACGGTCGTTCGCTGTTGTTCGTGCGCAACGTCGGCCATCTGATGACCATTGATGCGATCCTCGACAGCCAAGGCAACGAAGTGCCGGAAGGCATTCTCGACGGTCTGGTGACTTGCCTGGCAGCAATGCACAACCTCAACGGCAACACCTCGCGGCGCAACACCCGCACCGGTTCGGTGTACATCGTCAAACCGAAAATGCACGGCCCGGAAGAAGCGGCGTTCACCAACGAGCTGTTCGGGCGTATCGAAGACGTCCTGCGCCTGCCGCGCAACACCCTGAAAGTCGGGATCATGGACGAGGAGCGCCGCACCACGGTCAACCTCAAGGCTTGCATCAAGGCCGCCAGCGAGCGCGTGGTGTTCATCAACACCGGTTTCCTCGACCGCACCGGCGACGAAATCCACACCTCCATGGAAGCCGGCCCTGTCGTGCGCAAGGCGGACATGAAGGCCGAGAAGTGGATCGGCGCCTACGAAAACTGGAACGTCGATATCGGTCTGAGCACCGGCCTGCAAGGTCGCGCGCAAATCGGTAAAGGCATGTGGGCGATGCCGGATCTGATGGCCGCGATGCTCGAGCAGAAAATCGCTCACCCACTCGCCGGCGCCAACACTGCCTGGGTGCCATCGCCGACTGCCGCTGCGCTGCACGCGCTGCACTACCACAAGGTTGACGTGTTTGCGCGTCAGGCCGAACTGGCCAAACGTGCGCGCGCCTCGGTGGATGACATCCTGACCATTCCACTGGCAGTGAACCCAAGCTGGACGCCAGAGCAGATCAAGAACGAACTGGACAACAACGCCCAGGGCATTCTCGGTTACGTGGTGCGCTGGATCGACCAGGGTGTCGGTTGCTCGAAAGTGCCGGACATCAACGACGTCGGCCTGATGGAAGACCGTGCGACGCTGCGTATCTCCAGCCAGCACATCGCCAACTGGCTGCGCCACGGTATCGTCAGCCAAGAGCAAGTGATGGAAAGCCTCAAGCGCATGGCGCCGGTGGTTGACCGCCAGAACGCCAACGACCCGCTGTATCGCCCGCTGGCACCGGACTTCGACAGCAACATCGCCTTCCAGGCGGCGGTCGAACTGGTCATCGAAGGCACCAAGCAACCGAACGGCTACACCGAGCCGGTGCTGCACCGTCGTCGTCGCGAGTTCAAGGCCAAGAATGGTCTGTGACTTGAGTTGATGGTTGGAATGAAAAAGGCCCTGATCGAGAGATCAGGGCCTTTTTGTTTTTGAGGTGGATTGATCGTTCCCACGCTCTGCGTGGGAATGCAGCCCGGGACGCTCCGCGTCCCACAACTGCGGACGCGGAGCGTCCATTGATGCATTCCCACGCAGACCCTGGTAACGATCATCTGCTGGGCGGCGAAATATGTCTTAGGGTTCTATGCCCAATTCGTGTTTCACCAGCTCAAGCAACTTCCCCGTATCAATCGGCTTGAGCAGAAAATCCACCACGCTCAAGTGCATCGCTTCGATCGCATCTTTCACGTCGGCATCGCCGGAGACGATGATGATCGGCATCGCTGCCCGTACCGATTCACGCACCTGGCGAATCAGCTCGAGGCCATCGACATTGCCCATGCGCAGGTCGGTAATGACCAGACCGATCGAAGGCTTTTCATCGAGCATTTTCAGCGCGGTTTCACCGCTGGCTGCGGTCATGCAGCGAATGCCGTCCAGCGCGAGAATCTCCGACAACAACTCGCGGGCGTCCTTGTCGTCGTCGACGATCAGGACACGCTGCGGCGGCAGATCAGGTTCGAGCATCACTGCGCTGAGCGCTTCCCGCTCGGCGTCGCTCAAAATATCGTGGTCGGACATGGCGCTCTCTAAATGTTCAAACAATCCCTGGCAAGTCGTCAGACATCACCGGACAGCGCTTCAATGTGCACTTCGTCGGAATTTTTTCCAAGTGGCTAGCGCAAGCTTTTCCGACCTTTTGCGTAGGTTATTTCCGAAAATCGGCCAATGGTGGCAAAACCTAGACTTACGTCCAATGGGCACCCTGCCCGCCGGGGCCGACCATGGTCGCAACGATCCGACAACAACAATTCGAAAAAGACTGCGGTAATGGTTATGAGCAAAGCGGACGCCTTCACCCAGGCAGGGAAAACCGCGGTGTTGCAGAACATTCAGGGCACCCTGCAATTCCTCCAGCGCTTCCCGCCCTTCAATCAGATGGAACATGCCCACCTCGCCTATCTGGTGGAGCAATGTCAGCTGCGTTTTTTTGCCCAGGGCGAGAGCATCATCAAACCGGCCGACGGCCCGGTGGAACACTTTCATATCGTCAAACAGGGTCGGGTGGTCGGCGAACGCCAGCACATCACCAAGCCCGGCACCGAGACCACGTTCGAAATCACCACCGGCGAATGCTTTCCGCTGGCCGCGCTGCTCGGTGAACGCGCCACGCGCACCGAACATCTGGCGGGCGAAGACACCTTCTGCCTGCAACTGAACAAACTGGCGTTCATCAAACTGTTCGCCCTCTCCAGCGCCTTCCGCGACTTCGCCTTGCGTGGGGTGAGCAGCCTGCTCGATCAGGTCAACCAGCAAGTCCAGCAAAAAGCCGTGGAGACCCTCGGCACTCAATACTCGCTGAACACCCGTCTCGGTGAACTTGCGATGCGCCATCCGGTGACTTGCAGCGCCGAGACGCCGCTGCGTGAAGCGGTGAAGCTGATGCACGAGCAACAGGTCGGCAGCATCGTCGCGGTGGATGAGCACAAGGCGCCGCTGGGGATTTTCACCCTGCGCGATTTGCGCCATGTGGTCGCCGAAGGTGTCGGCGATTTCAGCGACGCCATCGAACAGCACATGACTCGATCACCGTTTTATCTGTCGCCGGATCACAGTGCCTTCGATGCGGCGATCGCCATGACCGAGCGGCACATTGCTCACGTCTGCCTGGTCAAGGATCAACGCCTGTGTGGCGTGGTGTCCGAGCGTGACCTGTTCTCCCTGCAACGGGTCGATCTGGTGCACCTGGCCCGGACCATCCGCAGCGCGCAACGGGTCGAACAACTGGTGACCTTGCGCGGCGAGATCGGCCAACTGGTCGAGCGCATGCTCGCCCACGGCGCGTCGTCGACGCAGATTACCCACATCATCACCCTGCTCAACGATCACACGGTGTGTCGGGTGATCGAACTGACCCTCGCCGAAAAGGGCGACCCGGGCGTGCCGTTCAGCTGGCTGTGTTTCGGCAGCGAGGGTCGGCGCGAGCAGACGCTGCACACCGACCAGGACAACGGCATCCTGTTCGATGCCCGCGATGCCGCGCACGCAGCAGAGATTCGCGGCAAGCTGCTGCCGATTGCCCAGCAGATCAACCAGAGCCTGGCGCAGTGCGGCTTTACCCTGTGCAAGGGCAACATCATGGCCGGCAATCCCGAGCTGTGTCTGTCGCGGGCCGAATGGGCGCGGCGCTTTGCGGCGTTCATCCGCGAAGCCACGCCGGAGAACCTGCTGGGCTCGAGCATTTATTTCGACCTGCGCGTGGTCTGGGGCGATGAGCAAGGCTGCGAGCAATTGCGCCGGGGCATCCTCGATCAAGTCGCTGACAATCGTCTGTTCCAGCGCATGCTCGCCGAAAATGCGCTGCGCAATCGCCCTCCCGTTGGGCGCTTCCGTGAATTCGTGCTGGCCCGCAAGAACGGTGAGAAGGCCACGCTGGATCTGAAAATCCAGGGCCTGACGCCGTTCGTGGACGGCGCCCGTCTGCTGGCGCTGGCCAACGGCATCGACGCCAACAACACCCTCGAACGCTTTCGCCAACTGGTCGATAAAGAGGTCATCGAGCCGCTCGACGGCGCGGCGTATGAAGAGGCCTATCACTTCATTCAACAAACGCGCATGCAGCAGCATCAGTTGCAAACCCGGGAAAATCAGCCGTACTCCAACCGCGTCGATCCCGACAGCCTCAATCATCTCGACCGGCGCATCCTGCGCGAATCCCTGCGCCAGGCGCAGCGCCTGCAAAGCAGCCTGACCTTGCGGTATCAGCTATGAGCCTGTTCTCCTGGCTACGCCCGGCCAGCCCCGTGGTGTCGGCGGACTCGCAGCAGCGGCTGGCGAAGCTGCCGGCGCTCGCCGAGCTGAACGAATGCAGCCTGCGCGGGCAGCGCTGGGTGGTGCTGGACCTGGAAACCACCGGCCTGAATATGAGCAAGGATCGGGTCCTGTCGATCGGCGCCGTGGTGATCGAGGACGGCGCGATCGATTTCAGTCAGCAGTTCGAGCGCACGCTGCAATGTCGCGAGCTGAAGCTCAGCCCCAGCGTACTGATTCATGGCTTGGGGCCGAATGCGATTGCCGCAGGCAGCGACCCGGCGGAAGCGTTGCTGGAGTTGCTGGAGTTCATCGGCGACAGCCCGGTGCTGGCGTTTCATGCGCCGTTCGATCAGCACATGCTCGGGCGTGCAGTGAAGGAGCACTTGGGGCATAAGCTGCAGCATGTGTTTCTGGATGTGGCGGACATTGCGCCGCTGTTATGTCCGCAGGCGCAGATTCGCGAGGCCGGGCTGGATGAGTGGATCGAGTGGTTCCGGCTTGAAGTGTTCGAGCGGCATAACGCGAGTGCCGATGCGCTGGCCACGGCGGAGTTGGCATTGATTCTGTTCAGCCGGGCGCGGGCGCAGCAGATTTACAGTCCGTTGCAGTTGCAGCAGCGGTTGAGCCAGTGGAAGCGGCGGCAGCAAACTCACTCTTTCTAGCGCTACCCCTGTAGGAGCTGCCGCAGGCTGCGATCTTTTGATTTTATAAACAGCAAGATCAAAAGATCGCAGCCTTGGGCAGCTCCTACAGAGGCATGCAGCCCTATCACCTGACCAGTGGCCAATTGCTAACCATTCCCACCTCTGCCAGAATCGCGAACTATTCTCGTTAGTTAACATTTCCCAATCGGTGATGTCCGGTGTCGTCAGTGCCCAACCCCCACAGTGAGCTCGTCGGTGCGATGTATCGCGACCATCGCGGTTGGCTGCTGGCGTGGTTGCGGCGCAATGTGGCGTGTCCGCAGCGTGCCGAAGACCTGAGCCAGGACACCTTCGTGCGCTTGCTCAACCGCGACGAACTGCTTACGCCGCGCGAACCTCGGGCGTTTCTGGTGGCGATCGCCAAAGGCCTGTTGTTCGACTACTTCCGCCGCGCCGCGCTGGAACAGGCCTACCTCACCGAACTGATGCTGATCCCCGAAGACGAGCAGCCTTCGGTGGAAGAACAGCAAATGATCCTCGACGACCTCAAAGCCATCGATCGCCTGCTCGGCAAGTTGTCGACCAAGGCCCGCGCGGCCTTCCTGTATAACCGCCTCGACGGCCTCAGCCACGCCGAAATCGCAGACAAACTCGGTGTCTCGGTACCGCGCGTGCGGCAGTATCTGGCCCAAGGCCTGCGCCAGTGCTACATCGCCCTGTACGGTGAGCCGACATGACGGCGGCCAGTTCGCGCCCGGTGCCGGCGCATGTGCTGGACGCGGCGATTGCCTGGCAATTGACCCTCGATTCGAGCACCGCGCTGGAGCGTGAAGAATTCGCTAAATGGCATGCCGCCCATGAAGAACATGCCCGTGCCTGGCGTCAGTTGGGCATGCTCGATCAGCGCTTCAGCGTCGCCAAGGGCCCGGCCCGAAGCGCGTTGCTGCAATCGCGCGAAGGCATTCGCCGGCGCGTGCGCAAACTCGGCAGCGGGCTGGCCAGTGTCGTGGTGATGATCGGTCTGGGGCTGTTTGTCAGCGAGCGCTACCTGCCGCTGGATTACTGGCTCGCCGATCAGCGCACCGCCACCGGTGAACAGCGCACCGTGCGCCTGTCCGACGGCACTCTGCTCAACCTCAATACCCACAGCGCGGTCGACGTACGCTTCGATGACGAACGCCGCTTGATCGTGTTGCAGGAGGGCGAAATCCTCGTCGAGACCGGGCATGGCGACGCGCGGCCGTTTATCGTCGAAACCCGCGAAGGCAGCATGCGCGCGCTGGGCACGCGGTTTCTGGTCAAGCGCGAGGACGATGGCACACGCCTGAGCGTGTTGCAGTCGGCGGTCGCGGCCCATGCCCAGGCCAACCCGCAAGAACTGGTTCTGCGCGAAGGCCAGCAGGTGCTGTTGCGCAGTGACGGGCTGGGCTCGATTGCCGCCCTCGCCCCCGGCGCCGATGCCTGGACGCGCGGCATGCTGGTGGTGGACAACGCACGGCTGGGCGATCTGGTGCATGAGCTCGGGCGCTATCGTCGCGGGCATCTGGGCGTGGCGCCGGAAGTGGCCGATCTGCGCATTACCGGCAGTTTTCCGTTGCATGACATCGACAAGGCCCTGAGCGCTTTGCTGCCGACCCTGCCGGTGCAGATCGAGCGGCATACGCCGTATTGGGTCACCGTGGCGAAGGCGGAACCCTCCGCCCCTTGACATGATCGTTCCCACGCTCTGCGTGGGAATGCAGCCCGGGACGCTCTGCGTCCCTGCCGAAGCGGACGCAGAGCGTCCATTGAGGCATTCCCACGCGGAGCGTGGGAACGATCAGTGTGGGAGCGAGCCTGCTCGCGAAGGCGCCATCAGCCGCACAACCATTTCCCGCAAAAAAGAATTTCCACCCAGCCCTATCACTTTTCCAATCTCGTCCGGCACACAGGCAATTGAGAAATATTTCCATTCAGGAGCCGCCGTATGTCCCGTTCGCCAGACACCTTGTTGCGCCCCAGTCTGCTGGCTTTTGCCATCGCTTTCGGCACGCCGCTGATCAGCAGCCCGTTGCTCGCCGCTGAGCAAGCGTCCAGCGTGCGCGCCTACAACCTGCCGGCGGCGCCGCTGTCGACCACCCTGAACCAGATCGCCAGCCAGGGCGGCCTCGCCCTGTCGCTCAATCCTGCGCTGGCCGCCGGCAAAACCTCGGCGCCGGTCAACGGCCAGTACGACGCCGCCGGTGCCCTGCGCGCGGCTTTGCGCGGCACCGGTCTGCAGCTGGAACAGAGCAGCGCCGGCACTTACACCCTGGTGGCCGTGCCTGAAGGCACGCTGGCCCTGCCGGAAACTTCGGTCATCGGCGTGGAAAACTTCGAAAGCGCCTGGGGCCCGGTCGAAGGCTACACCGCGACCCGCACCGCCGCCGGCACCAAGACCGATACCGCCCTGGTCGAAGCACCGCGTTCGATTTCGGTGGCAACCCGCCAGCAAATGGACGACCGCAGCGTGCACAGCCTCGACGACGCGGTGCGCTACATGCCGGGCATCACCGCCAGCAGCTACGGCAGCGACACCCGCGCCGACTGGCTGCGCGTGCGCGGTTTCGAACCGACCCAGTTCCTCGACGGCCTGCCGCTGCCCAAAGGCGTGTACGCCAACCCGAAACAGGAAACCTGGAACCTCGACCGCCTCGCCCTGCTCCGCGGTCCGGCCTCGTCGGTGTACGGCCAGACACCGCCGGGCGGTTTGCTCGACATGGTCAGCCGCCGCCCGAGCGCGGAGGCCAGCAGCGAAATCCAGCTGCAATACGGCAGCGACAACCACCGACAGATCAACTTCGCCAGCACCGGCAAGATCGATGAGGCCGGGCAGTTTCTCTATGGCCTCAGCGGCGTGGTGCGCGACAGCGGCACCCAGATCGACCACGTCGACAACAAGCGCTACAACATCGCGCCGAGCCTGACCTGGAACATCGATGACGACACCAAACTCACTCTGCTGAGCCAGTTCACCCGCGATGACACCGGCATCACCAGCCAGTTTCTGCCGATCCAGGGCACGAAGATCAAATCGCCGCTCGGTGATATTTCCCATCACAAGAATCTCGGCGATCCGGATTGGGAATACTACGACCGCACCTACTACGCGCTGGGTTATGCCTTCGAACATCGGCTGAACGATGTCTGGCAGTTCAAACAGAACCTGCGCTACACCAAGTCGGACCTGTCTTTCCAGTCGCTGACACCCGGTTCCTACCCGTTCACCACCGTGGATGCAGAGGGCAACGTCGGCCGCACCAGCACCAGCGTCGACGAAGACATCAGCCAGTTTGCCGTGGACAACAACTTCCAGGCCGACTTCGCCACGGGCGACATTCGCCACACCTTGCTGCTGGGTCTGGATCACCAGCGCAGCAACACCAACTACACCTCGATCTTTGGCGATGGTCTGCAAACCAACGTCATCAACCCGATCTACGGCCAGCCGATCGTACGTCCGGCGCGCTCCACGGCGTTTTACGACTACAACCAGAAGACCTACCAGACCGGTCTCTACGTGCAAGACCAAATGGCTCTCGACCAGTGGCGCCTGACCCTCGGCGGCCGTGAAGACTGGGTCCACACCAGCACCCAATTCATCAACCAGAGCGACGCCACCAACACTCAGCGTGACAAGAAATTCAGCGGCAACGCGGCGCTCAGCTACGTCTTCGATAACGGTTTCGTGCCGTACCTGTCCTACGCCGAGTCGTTCCAGCCGACGACGGGCGCCGATGCCACCTCGACCGGCTCGCTCAAGCCAACCGAAGGCAAGCAGTGGGAACTGGGCATCAAATACCAGCCTCCGGGCAGCAAGACCCTGCTGACCGCCGCCGTGTATGACCTGACCCAAAAGAACGTCGCGGTGAACACCTTCGTCAACAACGTCTCGGTGACCAGCCAGACTGGCGAAGTGAAGGTCAAAGGCCTGGAGCTCGAAGCGGTGTCGGATGTGACCGACAACCTCAAAGTCATCGCCGCCTACACCCTGGCCAAATCCGAAGTGCAGAAAGGCGTCGACAAGGGCAACCGCCTGCAACTGATGCCCAACCAACAAGCCTCGCTGTGGACCGACTACACCTGGCACGCCGGCGTGCTCGACGGTTTCGGCATTGGCGCCGGCGTGCGCTACACCGGCAACACCTACGGCGACAAGGCCAACACCTGGCTGGGCAAGGCCGATGCCTATACCGTGTTCGACGCCAGCGTGCATTATGATCTGGGCCGTCTGGACAACAGTCTCAAAGGTGCATCGCTGGCGGTGAACGCGACCAACCTGTTCGACAAGGACTACATTTCCACCTGCGACAGCTTCTATTGCTACTACGGCGACCAGCGCAGTGTCGTCGCCAGCGCCACTTACAAGTGGTAAGCCAGTGAGCTGAAACAGGCCATGTTCCCAGGCCGTCCGTACCGGACGGCTTTGGTGTTTTTGAAGGTCATGCAATGAAAAGTAAAACCATCCGCCGCTGGTCGTTCATCCACACCTGGACCAGCCTGATCTGCACGGTGTTTCTGCTGATGCTGGCGCTGACCGGTCTGCCGCTGATTTTCAGCCACGAGATTGATCACGCGCTGGGCAACGCCCCGGAGCTGCGCGAGATGCCGGCCGACACGCCGCAACTCGATCTGCAGCAACTGGTAGATGCCGCGCAGAAACATCGCCCGGGCGAAGTCATGCAGTACTTCGGTTATGACGACGAAGAGCCGAACGCGGCGTTCGCGATCATGGCCAGGACGGCCGACACCGAGCCGAACTCTTCGCACACCTTCATGCTCGATGCGCGCACTGGCGAAGCGCTGGAAACCCCTTCGGCCAACGGTGGCTTGATGCTGTTCATCCTGCGCCTGCACGTCGACATGTTCGCCGGGCTGCCGGGCAAGCTGCTGCTGGCGTTCATGGGTCTGTTGTTTGTCGTGGCGATCGTGTCCGGCACGGTGCTGTACCTGCCGTTCATGCGCCGCTTGAAATTCGGCACCGTGCGCCAGGACAAATCGACAAGACTGCGCTGGCTCGACCTGCACAATTTGATCGGCGTCGTCACTTTGACCTGGTGCCTGGTGGTGGGCGTGACCGGAGTGATCAGCGCCTGCGCCGACCTGCTCATCGCCGCCTGGCGCAACGACGCGTTGACCACGCTGATCGCGCCGTATCGCGATGCGCCGCCGTTGACCCAACTGGCCCCGGCTACGCGGCTGCTCGACATCGCCGAGGAAGTCGCACCGGGGATGAAACCGGATTTCATCGCCTTCCCCGGCACCCGTTTTTCCAGCGAGCACCATTATTCGGTGTTCATGAAGGGCGGCACGCACCTGACCTCGCACCTGCTGACGCCGGTGCTGATCGACGCCACGACGCTGCAAGTCACCGCCGTGGCCGAACGGCCGTGGTACATGGACGCCATGGGCATGTCGCAGCCGCTGCACTTTGGTGACTACGGCGGCATGCCGATGAAGATTCTCTGGGCGACGCTGGATGTGCTGACGATCATCGTGTTGGCCAGTGGCGTTTATCTTTGGGTAGTGCGGCGCAAGGCGGCCAAGCCTGTTCTGGAACCGGCGGAGGCCTCGGCATGAAGCCGCGTCAGTCGAGTTTCTGGAAGGTTTTCAGCACACCGATCGTGATCGCCCTGCTCAGTGCGGCGGGGCTGTTTGCGGCGTTGCTGGGGGATGGAATCTGGGATGCGTTGAGCTGGGTCGGGCTTGGTGTGCCGGCATTTCTGGCGATAAGAGGTTTTCTGCCGCGAAGCTGAGAATCCCTTGGGGGAGCGAGCCTGCTCGCGAAAGCGCCCGGACCCTCAACATCAAAGTCGACTGTCACGACGCCTTCGCGAGCAGGCTCGCTCCCACATGGGTTCTGCGCCGGACGCGAGCAGGCTATGCTGCCCGATCATTGTCCTGATCGAGACCTTGCCCATGTCCGCCCCCAGCATGACCCTGTACCACAACACCCTGTCGCCCTTCGTCCGCAAGGTCATGGTGCTGCTGCACGAAACCGGTCAGCAGGATCGTGTCGCGCTGCAGGACTGTGTGCTCAGCCCGGTCAGCCCGAACCCGGAGCTGATCGCCGACAACCCGTTGAGCAAGATCCCCGCCCTGCGCCTGGCCGATGGCAATGTCATCCATGACAGCCGCGTCATCCTTGAGTACCTCGACCAGCAGCACGTCGGCAATCCGCTGATCCCCCGTGAAGGTGCGGCGCGCTGGCGGCGCCTGACCCTGGCGTCGATGGCTGACGGGATCATGGATGCCTCGGTGATGGTGCGTTATGAAACCGTCCTGCGCCCGGTGGAAAAACACTGGGATGAATGGCTGGACGCTCAGCGCGACAAGATCCGCCGCGCCCTCGCCGTGCTGGAGAGCGAAGCGATTGCCGAGCTGACCAGCCACTTCGATGTCGCGGCGATCAGCGTGGCCTGCGCGCTGGGCTATCTGGATCTGCGCTTCCCGGACATGGACTGGCGTGCAGCCAATCCGCAACTGGCCAACTGGTATTTCGAGGTGAGTCAGCGACCGTCCATGGTGGCGACGATGCCCAAGCCTTAGATCTGGGCTGCCTGTTCCGGCCTCTTCGCGAGCAGGCTCGCTCCCACAGTTGACCACATTCCAATGTGGGAGCGAGCTTGCTCGCGAATGCACCAACTCGGTTTCGGAGGTAGTGACGCAATAAGCAGCGTCACCAAAACCTCCGCTTCCCGCTGTTCCTCGCGTAACCCAAGCCACCCGCTCATTGCATCGCCTCCACGTCAAACTCCAGCGGCCTGGCCGGCTTCAAACCAATCCCGTACCAGTCCAGTTTGCGCGTCAGCACCATGAACACCCCGAGCAGACCGAACAGCATCAGCGAGCCCATCAACAGCGCGTAGTCCTCGGCACTGAGCAAGCCGTACAGCAAGCCATACAGCGCCGCCAGCCCGGCCGAAAAACTCAAGCCGTGCCGCGCGCTGCGCAGGACGTGGCTGACATAGAAACCGATCAACAACACGCAGCCACTGGCCGACAACAGATACGCCAGCGCAAAACCGATGTGTTCCGACAGCGACAACAGCAGCAGGTAAAAGAAGGCCAGCGCAACACCGACCAGGGCATATTGCACCGGGTGCACCGCCAGGCTTTTCAGCACTTCGAAGAGGAAGAAACCGGCGAAGGTCAAGACGATGAACAGCAGCGCGTATTTGATCGCCCGATCGCTCTTCAGGTACTGATCCACCGGATCGATGAAGCTGACGCCGAAGCTGCGCCCGTTGAGTGCATCACAGTCGCCAGCGACGCAGCGCTCCATCGCCTCTTGCAGGTTGGTGGAGAAAAACGAGGTCTGCCAGTCGGCGCTGAAACCCTGATCGTTGATCTCGCGCTTGGCCGGCAGGAAGTTGCCGACGAAGCTGGGGTGCGGCCAGTTGGCGGCGAGGCTGACACTGCTGGTCTTGCCCACCGGCACCACACGCAGCGAGCCGGTGCCTTGCAGGCGCAGGTCGAAACCGAAGGTCAGTTGCGTGGCTTTGCTGGCGTCGAGCGCCGGCAGGGTGACGTGCACGCCCTCGCCGATCCAGGCCACTTCGCTGCCGGGCACGAAATCCAGTTGCTGGCCGGCGAGCTCGAGTTTCAGCGCGTTTTCGATACCGCGAATATCGCTGATACCGACGGCAAGGAACGGCGCGTCGAATTGGTAATCGGCAAAATTTTCCTTGATGCCCAACTGCGCCGGCAGGGAAAAATGCCCGTCGATACGGTTATCGGCGTGAAACAGTCGCGCCTCGTAAATGCCGCGTTTGCGCAGCTCGGTCTGCACCTGGCCGTCGAGTTCGAAACGCTCCGGCAGAAAGTACAGACGCCCGCGCGCTTCGCTGACTTCTTCGTAGCGCTTGTTGGTTTTCTCGTTGGTTTTCCAGGTGCGCACCACCTTGCGATACGGCACCACCATCACCGGCCCGGTCAGTTGCTGGCTGTAACTGGAGCTGCGCGCGATGTCTTCGAGCACACCGTCGCGCAGTTGCTGACGCTCATCGATGATGCCGTCGATCATCAGCAAGGGGATCAGCAACAGCAGGATCAGCAAGGCGATCGCGCCGAGTTTGATGGTCAGATTCTTGTTCATGGGACTCTCCCTGTTTGGATGGGAGGAGTCTGCTGATGCGGTGTGGTGGCAGTGTGGGGGGAATATGGAGATTGTGTGGAGAATGCATTCCCTGTGGGAGCGAGCCTGCTCGCGAAGGCAGCAACGGGGTCTCACGGCAAGCGCAATACCACTTCAACCCCGCCCTCGACATTGCCAATGCGCATCACCCCGCCATGCAACTTGACCACTTCTTCAACGAAGTTCAGCCCCAGCCCGGTGCTCTTACGTCCGCTGTCCGGGCGCGGCAACGAGTAGAAGCGTTCGGTCAAACGCGGCAAGGCGTAATCGGGAATCGGCGCGGTCTGGTTGAACAGGCGGAACTCGATCAGCTCGCCAACCCGCTCGGCGCTCAAGCGCAACAGCCCCGACGTCGGGGTGAAATCGAGTGCGTTTTCCAGCAGATTGCCCAACGCCTGGCGCAGCAGAAACGGCTCGCCAATCAACAGCAGATCCTCGCCGATCAATTGCTCGACACGCAGTTGTCTGCCCTCGATTCGCGCGGCCTGCGCCTTGAGCAGTTCTGCGACCAACGGCGCCAGCGGCACTGCCACCCGTTCTTCCAGCCCTTGGCGTTGTTCGACTTGCGCCAGGTTGAGCAGGCGCTCGATCAACTGCTGCATCCGCGCGCTTTCGCTGTCGATGTTGCTGACAAAGCGCAAACGCTGGACGGCCGGCATATCACTTTGCAGCAGCTCCGCTGCGCCCCGGATCGCCGCCAGCGGACTTTTCAATTCATGGGTCAGGGTGTGCACGTAGCGCTCGACGTAGGCCTTGCCTTCGAGCTGCGTGCGCATCTGCTCCACCGCAGTCGCCAGTTGCTCCAGTTCGCCGCCGCGATAATGCGGCACTTCCACGCGCCGGCCTTCGCTCACCGCTTGGGCATAACCGGTCAAACGGTGCAGCGCGCGGCTCAGCCACCATGAGAGCAAAGCACCGAACAGCAGGCCGAGGCCGATCAGTCCGGCGCCGTAAAACAGCAAGCGCCGCTCGGTGCGATCGACGTAGGGTTGCAGCGAACTGTTGGGCTTGGCCACGGTGACCACGCCGATGATCTTGCCGTTGTCGCGGATCGGCGCGCCGACGTGCATCACTGAAGAGCTCGGATCGTCAGGATCGCTACGGCTGGAGCGCGCGCCGTACTCGCCGCGCAGGGTCAGGTAGACGTCGTTCCAGCGCGAATAATCCTGGCCGACTGCGACGCCGCTGGAGTCGAGCACGACGATGCCCTTGGCGTCGGTGACGTAGATGCGGTGGTTTACCTGGTTTTTCGGCAAGCCCCAGATGGTCGCTTGCGGCTGACGCTCGCCATAGGCACGGAGCAATTGCGGCCAGCGGTTCTCGCTGAGGGTGCCGGCCTTGAAATCGTCGCGCAGGATTTCTGCCATCAGGTTGGCGGTGTCCACCAGCGTCTCTTCGGTGGACTGACGCACGCCGGGGCGGATTTCTTCCATCACCGTGTTGAGGACGAAATAACCGGTCAGGCCGACAAACAGCACATACACCAGAAAGATTCGCAGCCCCAGCGACATCAGCTGTGCCCCGGGCTGTAGCTGTAACCGAGGCCGCGATGGGTCTGGATCGGCTCGGCCTCGGCGCGCACCAGGCGCAACTTGGCGCGCAGGCTTTTGATGTGGCTGTCGATGCTGCGTTCGTAACCGGCGTCTGCCGCTACGCCCAGCGCATCGAGCAATTGCTCGCGGCTGAACACCCGCTCAGGTTGTTCGAGCAGGCATTGCAACAAGCGGAATTCATGGCGGGTCAGGCTCAGCGGCTGGCCGCGATAGCTGATCTGCACGCGTTCAGCATCGATGCGAAACAGCGTTGAGCCTGCTTCCAGGGTTGCGCGCGGCGCCATGCGCTTGAGGATGGCTTTGACCCGCGCCGCCACTTCACGCGGGCTGAACGGCTTGACCACGTAATCGTCGGCACCGATCTCCAGACCCACCACGCGGTCGATCTCGGCGTCGCGGGCGCTGAGAAACAGCACCGGCACTTCCGTGAAGCGTCGCAACTGCTTGCAGGTTTCGAAGCCACTGATGTCCGGCAAACCGATATCGAGAATGATCAGGTCGGCCGGGGTTTGTCGCTGATGCTCCAGCGCCGCCGCGCCGAGGTTCAGCCACGTGGTGCTGAACCCCTCGCCCTGCAAGGCAAAAATCAATGTGTCGGCAATCGCCGCTTCGTCTTCGACAATCAGGATGTGCGGCATGGCGTCCGAGCCCGTGGCAGTTAGTGCGCGAACGGTGCCCCAAGCCCGGGGTTACGTCAATCAGACCACTTAGCAGTCAGGCTTGTCGGCGGTGTAACGCCGCGCCGGGTTGACCGCCGCGCCGAACTCACGCAAGGCCTTGGCGCCGATCAGCAGCGGGTAGTTGAAATGGCTGCGGTCGGTCAGGTTGACCTCGACGGTGCGCTTGACGTTGCCCAGGCACAGTTCCAGATCGACCACGGGGCGCTTGGCGACATCGCTGCTGTCGCGCTCTTCATCGTCCTCGTCGGAACGGCTTTTGATCTTGCTGATGCGCGCGACCTTGTGCTCGAAAACCTTGTTGCTGGCGTCCTTGGTGGCGAGGCGGAAACGCACCCAGTCTTCGCCATCACGGGTGAAGGTCTCGATGTCCTTTGCCGACAGCGAGGCGGTCAGCGCGCCGGTGTCCATCTTGGCCTTGAGCACTTCGCCACCGATTTCCGGCAGCGCGATGTATTCGTAGCGACCGTACAGCGTCGGCTCGGCGGCCATGACCGGCAGCGCAACGAGGGCAAACAGAGCAAGGAGGGATTTCACGTAAGGGGCTTCCTTGGGAGGTTGGGCAACGGCACTTTAGACCGTCGCGCGGTTGATCGTTCCCACGCTCTGCGTGGGAATGCATCCAGTGACGCTCTGCGTCACAGGGGACGCGGAGCGTCCCGGGCGGCGTTACCACGCAGAGCGTGGGAACGATCAGGTTAACGGGACTGAAGTGAAACATTCGTCAGCGCCGATTTGGCCTGCTGCGCGAAGCTGCTTATCATGGCTCGCCCCTGCCACTTCATAGAGTTGCTTATGCGCCGCCTGCTCACCGGCTGTTTCGTCACCCTGCTGCTGTTGCTCAACACCCTGATCCTGATCGGGCCGTTGATGGTGTTCGCCCTGCTCAAGCTGGTTGCACCCGGGCGCTGGCGGGATTACGCATCGGGGGCGGTGATGTGGATTGCCGAGACCTGGGCCGAGATCGACAAGCTGATCTTCCGGCTGTGCATCCCGACGCAGTGGGACATTCGCGGCGGCGACGATCTGCGCCGCGACACGTCCTATCTGGTGGTCAGCAACCATCAATCGTGGGTCGACATTCCAGCACTGATCCAGACCCTCAACCGACGCACGCCGTTCTTCAAGTTCTTCCTGAAGAAAGAGCTGATCTGGGTGCCGTTCCTGGGCTTGGCGTGGTGGGCGCTGGATTACCCGTTCATGAAGCGCTACACCAAAGCCTTTCTGGCAAAGAACCCCGAGCTGGCGGGCAAGGATCTGGAAATCACCAAAGCGGCGTGCGAGCTGTTCAAGCGCCAACCGGTGACGGTGGTGAATTATCTGGAAGGCACGCGCTATACCCTGGCGAAAAGCACCCAGCAGGAATCACCGTTCAACCACTTGCTCAAACCCAAGGCCGGCGGCGTGGCGTTCGTGCTGGCGGCGATGGGCGAACAGCTCGACGCGATGCTCGATGTGACGGTGGTGTATCCGCAGGAAAAAATCCCGGGCTTCTGGGATCTGATCAGCGGCAACGTGCCGCGAGTGATCATCGACATCAGGACCCGCGAACTCGACCCGGCGCTGTGGCAGGGCGATTACGAGAAAGATCCGGCCTTTCGCCAACACGTCCAGAACTGGGTCAACCAGCTCTGGACCGAGAAGGATCAGCGCATCGTCGAGCTGCGCAACGAGCGCCGCTGACTCAGGTGCCCGTGCCGACACCCCAGATGCTGCCCAGGCTGCTCAACAGCGAACCGCCGACGCCCTGCTGACCGAGGTATTGCAGCAGCACCGGGGCAAACTGGCCGATCATGCCGCTGTCCATGCCCAGCGCGCTGAACGCGTTGTTGAGGTCGTTGCTGTCTTTGACATTGCCCAGTGCATTCTCAAGGCCTGCGGACTTGCCGGACGAACCGAGCAAAGCCCCGAGCGCCGCCAGATTGCCGCTGCCACCGGACAACTTGTCGATACCCGGCACTTCCTTGGCCAGTTGCGAATAGTCGGTGCTGCTCAACTGATTCTTCGCCAGCCCGAGCATCGCACTGGTACCGCCAACGGCCTGCTCCGGCGTGACGTCCAGTGCACTCAGAGCACTCAACAAACCAGCGGTCTCCGAGGTCGGCGCCGAAGCAGCCGCCTTGTCACCACCCTGCATCCCCGCTACCGCACCGGCCACGTCGTTCAAACTGAAACCGGCAAACACCGGCCCGGCGGCCAGAGTCAGGAGCGATGCCAGGGCAAAACCGCGTGAAATCTTCATTCAGACATCCTCTTGGGGAAAAGCTGCCACCGGACAACGGCGACGAAACTGCCGGTTTGACCGGGTATCGGGCGGCATGTTCCGGGTTGCAGATCCATTCTCAGCCACGGTCCGTCGAGAAAATGTGAAAATGCGGCAATAAAAACGGCGACCCTGAGGTCGCCGTTTTGCGTTGCGGTAAAACCTTACGCCGCACTGAACAACTTATGCGGATCAATCACAAACTTCTTCGGCACACCCGCATCGAACTCGCCGTAACCTTCCGGCGCCTGATCGAGGCTGATCACTTGCACGCCGACCACTTCGGCAATGTTGATGCGGTCCCACATGATCGCCTGCATCAACTGGCGGTTGTACTTCATCACTGGCGTCTGGCCGGTGTGGAAGCTGTGGGATTTGGCCCAGCCCAGGCCGAAGCGGATGCTCAGGCTGCCCATTTTCGCGGCAGCGTCGACGGCGCCCGGATCTTCGGTGACGTAAAGGCCCGGAATACCGATCTTGCCGGCAACGCGCACCACGCCCATCAGTGAGTTGAGCACCGTGGCCGGGGCTTCGGCCTTGACGCCGTCGTGGCCGTGGCCGCGTGCTTCGAAACCGACGCAGTCCACCGCACAGTCGACTTCCGGCTCGCCCAGCAGCGCGGCGATCTGTTCGTGCAGCGGGGTGTCCTTGGACAGGTCGACGACCTCAAAACCCTGTGCCTTGGCGTGAGCCAGGCGGATGGTGTTGACGTCGCCGACGATCACCACCGCCGCACCGAGCAAACGTGCGGAAGCGGCAGCGGCGAGGCCGACCGGACCGGCGCCAGCGATGTACACGGAGCTCCCCGGGCCAACGCCGGCAGTGACGGCGCCGTGGTAACCGGTCGGGAGGATGTCGGAGAGGCAGGTCAGGTCGCGGATTTTCTCCATGGCCTTGTCGCGATCCGGCAGTTTCAGCAGGTTGAAGTCGGCGTACGGCACCAGCACGTATTCGGCCTGGCCACCGGTCCAGTCGCCCATGTCGACATAACCGTATGCGCCGCCGGCACGGGCCGGGTTGACGGTCAGGCAGACGCCGGTGTGTTGCTCTTTGCAGGAACGGCAGCGCCCACAAGCTACGTTGAACGGTACGGAGACCAGATCGCCGATCTTCAGGTTTTCGACGTCAGAGCCCTTTTCGATCACCTCGCCGGTGATTTCGTGACCCAGCACCAGACCGGTCTGCGCCGTGGTTCGGCCGCGCACCATGTGCTGGTCGGAGCCGCAGATGTTGGTGGAAACCACTTTGAGAATGACCCCGTGCTCGATCTTGCGACCACGCGGGTCCTGCATTTTCGGATAGTCGATTTTCTGTACTTCGACCTTGCCAGCGCCGAGATACACCACACCACGATTGCCAGACATGCCATCACCTCTATATTTGTTGTTGGGTAGAGAGTTGATTGAGCTTCAAGCGGCAAGCTACAAGCCGCAAGAAGTGTGCTGACCGCTTGTTCTTGCGGCTTGTAGCTTGGAGCTTGCGCTAAAGAACGACAGTTCTGTTGGCGTTCAGGAACACCCTTCTTTCGATGTGATACCCGACCGCCCGCGCCAAGGTCAGGCCTTCGATATCCCGGCCCTTGGCAATCAGGTCCTCGGGGTAATGACTGTGATCCACCGCCTCGACGCCCTGGGCGATGATCGGCCCTTCATCGAGATCGTTGTTGATGTAATGCGCCGTCGCGCCCACCAGTTTCACGCCCTTGTTGTAGGCTTGGTGATACGGCTTGGCGCCCTTGAAGCCCGGCAGCAGGGAGTGATGAATGTTGATCGCCTTGCCGTCGAGCTTGCGGCACAGCTCCGGCGACAGCACCTGCATGTAGCGGGCAAGGATCACCAGTTCGGCGCCGGCCTCTTCGATCACCTGCCAGACCTGACGCTCCTGCGCCGGTTTGTCGTTGGGGTCGAGAGGGAAATGGTAGTAGGGAATCTGGTGCCAGTCGGCCAACGGCTTGAGATCCGGATGGTTGGACACCACCGCCGCCACGTCCATCGACAACTGGCCGATGCGCTGGCGATAGAGCAAGTCGTTGAGGCAGTGATCGGCCTTGGAGACCATGATCACCACTTTCGGCCGGTAGTTCGGCGCGGTCAGCTCGAAGAGCATGCCGAACGCCTGTCCGCGCTCGGCCAGACCTGCGCGGAAGGATTGCTCGTCGAAGCCGTCGGGCTGACGGAATTCCACGCGAATGAAGAAACGCCCGGAGAGGCGGTCATCGAACGAGTGGTGCTCGGTGACATAACAGCCCTGCTCGAACAGAAAACGCGTGACCGCGTCCACCGTGCCGAGGACGCTGGGGCAGTCGGCGGTCAGAATCCATGTGTCTGGGGCGCGGCTCATATTTTTTCCTCTGATCGTTCCTACGCTCTGCGTGGGAATGCCGCCATGGACGCTCTGCGTCCGCTCTTGGGACGCGGAGCGTCCCGGGATGCATTCCCACGCGGAGCGTGGGAACGATCATCTATCTGCTCCCTTTCCCCTCTCCCCCTTGGGGGAGAGGGCTGGGGTGAGGGGGTAGCTTTTGATCTTTCAGGCCTGAACGCTGAGGCCGTACTCGGCCGAAGCATCCTGCAACCACAACCACCAGTAATCCGAGAAGCTGCGACGGATCAGCAGTTCCCAGGTGTCTTCGGCGGTATGGCGAATCATCAGCTGCGACTTGGCGAACACCGTGCCCACCGCTTTACCGACCGGGAAGTTGTTCGGGTGCACGTCATAGCTGGTGGATTTCATCAGCACCTGACGCACGTTCGGCCCGCTCAGCTCGAGGATCTGCTGGCCGCCGCTGACGTTGACGATGGCAATGTGCAGATCGCCCAGCGCTTCACGCAGTTTCTGCTCGGCGGCGAATTCTTCGCCGCTTGGCACGATCAGCAGCCACTCGTCCGGGCCCATCCATTGCAGGCTGGTTTCGCCTTTGACGATCACGCTCAGCGCGCCGGGCAATTCAATGCCCAACGCTTTGTGCACACCGGCCGCGAAGGCTGCATCGTGGCCATCGCCACGAATAGTCAGGTGGCCGAGGAGTTTCTTTTCCCGCACGATCACGCCGGCATTCTTGCGGCCCTTGCCGACCAGGCTGGCGAGGTCGGCATGGTGCAGCGACGACTCGGCACGGGCGCCGGTGGTCGGGCGTTGCTGGTAAACATTGGCTGTGGTCATAAAGCACCTTCTGAATTCTGTTGGTTCCTGTGGTAGCTGTGCCGCCGCCTTCGCGAGCAGGCTCGCTCCCACAGGGGAACGCGATCGAATGTGGGAGCGAGCCTGCTCGCGAATAGCCGCCCGCCCACCGCTCCCGAGGTTGTCAGATGTTCTGCCGCTCACCCTTCGGATCGAAGAACACCGAAGACACGATTTCCGCCTCGATCACGCTGCCATCGGCCAGCGGTGCGAACACCCGCTCGCCCATGCGCTTGAGACCGCCCTTGACCACACCCATGGCAAACGAATAACCGAGGGAGTTGTGCGCGTAGCTGGAGGTCACGTGGCCGACCATGGTCATCGGGATCGCCTGCTTGGTGTTGAACACCAGTTGCGCGCCTTCCGGCAGCCATTTGGTCGGATCGATCGGCTTGAGACCCACCAATTGTTTGCGCTGATCTTTCACGCAATCTTCACGGTTCATGCCGCGCTGGCCGATCCACGAGAACGGTTTGGTGCGACCGACACACCAGCCCATGTTCAGGTCATCCGGGGTCATCGAGCCGTCGGTGTCCTGGCCGACGATGATGAAGCCCTTCTCGGCACGCAGCACGTGCATGGTTTCGGTGCCGTACGGCGTCAGGTTGTACTGCTTGCCGGCCTCGACGATTTTCTCCAGCACGCCCATCGCATAATCGGCCTGCACGTTGACTTCGTACGACAGCTCACCGGTGAACGAGATACGGAACACCCGCGCCGGCACATCGCCGACCAGACCTTCTTTCCAGGTCATGAACGGGAACGCTTCGTTGCTCAGATCGATGTCAGTCACGGCGCTGAGCAGCTTGCGGCTGTTCGGCCCGGACAGGGTCATCGTCGCCCAGTGGTCGGTGACCGACGTGAAGTACACCTTCAGTTCCGGCCATTCGGTCTGGTGGTACAGCTCCAGCCACTGCAGTACGCGCGCGGCGCCGCCGGTGGTGGTGGTCATGACGAAATGGTTGTCGGCCAGACACGCGGTCACACCGTCGTCGAAGACCATGCCGTCTTCCTTGCACATCAGACCGTAGCGAGCCTTGCCCACGTCGAGCTTGGTCCAGGCGTTGGTGTACACGCGGTTGAGGAACTCGCGGGCATCTGGGCCTTGGATGTCGATCTTGCCGAGGGTCGAGGCATCGAGCAGGCCAACGCTGTCGCGCACGGCTTTGCATTCGCGCTTCACCGCCGCGTGCAGGTCTTCGCCGTTTTTCGGGAAGTACCAGGGACGTTTCCACTGGCCGACGTCTTCAAACTCGGCGCCGTTCTTCACATGCCAGGCATGCAGCGCGGTGTAGCGCACCGGTTCGAAGATGTGCCCGCAATGCCGACCGGCCACGGCGCCGAAGGTCACCGGCGTGTAGTTCGGACGGAACATGGTGGTGCCCATCTGCGGGATGGTCACGTTCAGCGAACGGGCGGCAATGGCCAGACCGTTGACGTTGCCGAGCTTGCCCTGATCGGTGCCGAAGCCCAGCGCGGTGTAGCGTTTGACGTGCTCGACCGACTCGAAACCTTCGCGGGTCGCCAGTTCGATGCCACCGGCGGTGACGTCGTTCTGGAAGTCGACGAACTGCTTCGGTGCTCGCGCCGAGTTCTTCTCGTGCGGCACCTGGAACAGCGCCAGGGTCGGCTCTTCGAGACGGCTCAGGGCTTTCGGCAACACGCCTTCGACAGTCTGGAAACCGGCTTCGGCGGCAGCGCGCACGCCACCTTCAAAACCGTCGGCCAGCGAATCGCCGAGCGCGTAGACGCCATTGACGCCACCGACGCACACGCGCTTCTGCGGTGCTTCGCCCGGTACGAAACCGAGAATGTCTTCACGCCAGACCGGTTTGCCACCGAGGTGCGAAGCCAGGTGAACCACCGGGCTGTAACCGCCGGAGCTGGCCACCAGATCGCAATCGAGCCACTCGCCCGGACTGGTTACGGCGTGGGCCTTTACGTCAATCGCGGCGACGCGTGCAGCGGTCACTCGCTTGCTGCCACGCACCTCGATGACGGCGCTGCCGGTGAGGATGCGAATGCCTTTGGCGCGCGCTTCTTCGACCAATGCACCGCGCGGATTGCTGCGGGCGTCAGCGATCGCCACCACTTGCAGACTGGCATCGAGCCAATCCAGAGCGACGCGATAGGCGTGATCGTTGTTGGTCGACAGCACCAGTTTCTTGCCTGGCGCTACGCCATAACGACGCACGTAGGTCGACACCGCACCGGCGAGCATGTTGCCCGGCACATCGTTGTTGCCGTAGACCAGTGGACGCTCGTGGGCGCCTGTCGCCAGCACCACGCGCTTGGCGCGGACACGGTGGATGCGCTGACGCACCTGTCCGATCGGCGCGCGGTCACCGAGGTGATCGGTGAGGCGTTCGTGAATGGTCAGGAAGTTGTGGTCGTGGTAACCGTTGACCGTGGCGCGCGGCAACAGCAGCACGTCCGGGGTGTTCTTCAATTCAGCGATGACGCTGGCAACCCATTCCATCGCCGGTTTGCCGTCGAGGCTTTCGCGCGAGTCGAGCAGGCTGCCGCCGAACTCTTCCTGCTCATCGGCCAGAATCACGCGGGCACCGCTGCGCGCAGCGGCCAGGGCTGCGGCGAGACCGGCCGGGCCGGCACCGACGATCAGCACGTCGCAGTGCTGGTTCATGTAGTCGTAGGTGTCCGGATCGTTCTCGGTCGGCGAACGGCCGAGGCCGGCAGCCTTGCGGATGTACTTCTCGTAAGTCATCCAGAACGATTGCGGGTACATGAAGGTTTTGTAGTAGAAACCCGGCGGCATCAGCTTGCCGCCGACCTTGCCGAGAATCCCCATCATGTCGTTGTTGACGCTCGGCCAGCCATTGGTGCTGGTGGCGACCAGGCCCTGATACAACGCCTGTTGCGTGGCGCGCACGTTGGGAATCTGCGTGGCTTCGGTGGCACCGATCTGCAGCACAGCGTTCGGCTCTTCGGAACCAGCCGCGAAGATGCCGCGAGGGCGCGAATACTTGAAGCTGCGGCCGATGATGTCGACGCCGTTGGCGATCAGGGCAGCGGCCAGCGAGTCGCCTTCATAGCCTTTGTAGGTCTGGCCGTTGAAGGTGAAGCTCAGCACTTTGTTGCGGTCGATCCGTCCACCGTTGGACAGGCGATTGGTCTGGCTCATACCTTCTCTCCCAGCGCCGTCGTGGCTGTTTTTGCAGTGCCAGCCTTGTCGGTGAATTGCGGCTTCTCGCCGATCTTGTAGCTCTCGAGAATCTCGTAGGTCACGGTATCGCGAGTGACGTTGAAGTACTGGCGGCAACCGGCAACGTGGTCCCACAACTCGTGGTGCAGACCGCGCGGGTTATCGCGGAAGAACATGTAGTCGCCCCACTCTTCATCGGTGCAGGCGTTCGGATCCAGCGGACGCGGGATATGCGCCTGACCGGATGCGTGGAATTCCTCTTCAGAGCGCAGTTCGCCGCAGTGAGGACAGAAGATATGCAACATGGGGATTTCTCCTGTTAGTGGGCAACCGCAGCAGCGCCGTGTTCATCGATCAACGCACCGTTGTGGAAACGGTCGATGGAGAAAGGTGCAGCCAATGGGTGCATTTCACCCTTGGCCAGACTCGCGGCAAACACGTTGCCCGAGCCGGGTGTGGCCTTGAAGCCACCGGTGCCCCAACCGCAGTTGAAGAACATGTTCGGTACCGGCGTCTTGGAAATGATCGGGCAGGCATCCGGAGTGGTGTCGACGATGCCGCCCCACTGGCGGTTCATGCGTACGCGGGACAACACCGGGAACATCTCGACGATGGCCTGGATGGTGTGTTCGATCACCGGGTACGAACCACGCTGGCCGTAGCCGTTGTAGCCGTCGATACCGGCGCCGATCACCAGGTCGCCCTTGTCGGACTGGCTGATGTAACCGTGTACGGCGTTGGACATGATCACACTGTCGATAATCGGTTTGATCGGCTCGGACACCAGCGCTTGCAGCGGGTGGGATTCGATCGGCAGGCGGAAACCGGCAAGCTTGGCCATGTGCCCGGAGTTACCGGCCGTCACCACGCCGACGCGTTTGGCGCCGATGAAACCCTTGTTGGTTTCAACGCCGATGCACACGCCATTTTCCTTGCGGAAACCGATCACTTCGGTCTGCTGGATCAGGTCCACGCCCAAGGCATCGGCGGCACGGGCGAAGCCCCACGCCACGGCATCGTGACGGGCGACGCCGCCGCGACGCTGCACGGTGGCGCCCATGATCGGGTAGCGGGTGTTTTTCGAGCAGTCCAGGTACGGAATCTCGTCCGCAACCTGCTTGGCGTCGAGCAGTTCGCCGTCGACGCCGTTGAGGCGGTTGGCGCTGACCCGACGCTCGGAATCACGGATGTCCTGCAGGGTGTGGCACAGGTTGTAGACGCCACGCTGGGAGAACATCACGTTGTAGTTGAGATCCTGCGACAGGCCTTCCCACAATTTCATCGCGTGTTCGTAGAGGTGCGCCGACTCGTCCCACAGGTAGTTGGAACGCACGATGGTGGTGTTGCGCGCGGTGTTACCGCCGCCGAGCCAGCCTTTCTCGACCACGGCGACATTGGTAATGCCGTGCTCCTTGGCCAGATAGTAGGCCGTCGCCAGGCCGTGCCCGCCGCCGCCGACGATGACCACGTCGTAGACTTTTTTCGGGGTGGGCGTGCGCCACATGCGCTGCCAGTTTTCGTGGTGGCTGAGCGAGTGTTTGAACAGGCCGAAGCCGGAATAGCGTTGCATAGTCATTACTCCAAAACCGACTCAGCGATAAACCGGGAAGTCTGCGCACAGGGCCGAGACCTGCTGGGCGACATTGGCCTCGACATCGGCGTCGCCGAGGTTGTCGAGGATGTCGCAGATCCAGCCGGCGAGGGTTTCGCATTGGCTGACCTTGAAGCCGCGTGTGGTCACCGCGGGGGTGCCGATGCGCAGGCCCGAGGTCACGAACGGCGACTGCGGATCGTTCGGCACGGCATTCTTGTTCACCGTGATGTGGGCACGGCCCAGCGCGGCGTCGGCGTCCTTGCCGGTCAGGCCCTGACGGATCAGGCTGACCAGGAACAGATGGTTGTCGGTGCCGCCGGAGACCACATCGTAGCCACGCTTGATGAACACGCTGGCCATCGCCTGGGCGTTGTCGATCACTTGCTGCTGATAAGCCTTGAAGCCAGGCTCCAGCGCTTCCTTGAAGCACACCGCTTTACCGGCGATGACGTGCATCAGCGGGCCGCCCTGGGCGCCGGGGAAAACGGCGGCGTTGAGCTTCTTCTCGATCTCTTCGTTGGACTTGGCCAGGATCAACCCACCACGCGGACCGCGCAGGGTCTTGTGCGTGGTGGTGGTGACCACGTCGGCGTACGGCAGCGGGTTCGGATACAGGCCAGCAGCGACCAGACCGGCGACGTGGGCCATGTCGACGAACAGCAGCGCGCCGACCTTGTCGGCGATCTGACGGAAGCGCGGGAAGTCCAGAGTTTTCGAGTAAGCAGAGAAACCGGCAACGATCATTTTCGGTTTGCACTCGACGGCCAGACGCTCGACTTCGACGTAGTCGATCAGCCCGGTGTCGGTGTTGATGCCGTACTGCACAGCGTTGTAGAGCTTGCCCGAGGACGACACTTTCGCGCCGTGGGTCAGGTGACCGCCGTGGGCCAGGCTCATGCCGAGGATGGTGTCACCCGGCTGGATCAGCGCCAGATACACGGCGCTGTTGGCCGAGGAGCCGGAGTGCGGCTGGACGTTGGCATAGTCGGCGCCAAACAGTTGCTTGGCGCGTTCGATGGCCAGCGCTTCGACTTTATCCACATGCTCGCAGCCGCCGTAGTAGCGCTTGCCCGGATAGCCCTCGGCGTATTTGTTGGTCAGGCCGCTGCCTTGCGCCTGCATGACGCGCTTGCTGGTGTAGTTCTCCGACGCGATCAGCTCGATGTGATCTTCCTGACGTTGCTCCTCGGCATTCATCGCCGCCAGCAGTGCATCGTCGTAACCCTGGATCTGGTCTTGCTTGCTGAACATCGCGTCTCTCCCAGCGGCATCTGTGCGCCATTCGTCTCGGTAAGGCACTGGCAATGATGGCAGTGCCCTTTGATGCGATGGTATGACCGGCACAGACAGCTCAAATGCCTGCGGACGCCACGCAAAGGTGCGTTTACGACATGGCTGGAAATGACCTTGTGGGAGCTGGCTTGCCAGCGATGGCGGCGGCACATCTGGCATGGATGGTGGCTGAACCACCGCTATCGCTGGCAAGCCAGCTCCCACAGGGTTAAGCGGCGAGCTGGCGGATAAGTAGCAGCAGGAGGAAATGCGCGGGATACAGCGCATACGCCCAGCGCCGCATCGGTGGAGGCTGGAGATGTCGCCCATGTCGCAACAAGAACATTCCGAGCATCGGCGCAAACAGACATGTCGCCAGGCCGAGAATCGCCACGCTGTTGCCGAAACGCGCCGATTCGAGCAGCACCTGCCATTGGTTCGCCCCCAGACACACCAGCCCCGGCAACAGGCTGAAATACCGGGGTCGGCGGAACACCAGCAGCATCGCCAATGGCAACAATACGCCGAAGAAACCGAACATCAGTCGTTCTGAAAAAACCGCCGCAACCACTAGCGCGGCCAGCGCGAGCAACCGTGGCACCGACGCTGAGTCCTGCCAGCCGCGCGCCACCAGCAAGCCCAGCGCCAGCGTCGGCATCACGTTGAACGTGTCAGGGTCGGGGATATAAAAGCGATAAGGGATTTCGCTGATTGCACTGAACAGCAACAGCCAGCCCAGATAGCGCCATTCCATTTTGCGCGAACCGTCTCGTGCCAGATTCGCCGCCATCGCCAGGCAAAACCATGGAAACGCTAGGCGACCCGGCACATACAACCAATCGGCGGAGAAGCCGACATATCGCAGGTGATCGAGCAACATGCTCAGCAACGCCAGCCATTTGAGCAGATCCAGGGCGCCGTCGCGTTGGCTCAGGTGCATAATCGGCCCATAAACTGGTAATTTTCCCCACCCGACATCGCATGTGCTCCCCGGAAGATCTTCGGTAAAGTGCGCATCCTCATTGACCACGAGCCTTCACAAGAGTCTCGATTACGGAAGCCGGCCATGACCGACAAGAGCCAACAATTCGCCAGCGACAACTATTCCGGGATCTGCCCGGAAGCCTGGGCTGCCATGGAACAGGCCAACCACGGCCACCAGCGCGCTTACGGCGACGATGAATGGACCGCCCGCGCGGCGGATCATTTCCGCAAACTGTTCGAAACCGACTGCGAAGTGTTCTTCGCCTTCAACGGCACCGCCGCCAACTCGCTGGCCCTGTCGTCGCTGTGCCAGAGTTACCACAGCGTGATCTGCTCGGAAACCGCCCACGTCGAAACCGACGAATGCGGCGCTCCGGAATTCTTCTCCAACGGCTCGAAGCTGCTGATCGCCGGCACTGAAAACGGCAAGATCACCCCGCAATCGATCCGCGAAGTCGCACTCAAGCGTCAGGACATCCACTACCCGAAACCGCGCGTGGTGACCCTGACCCAGGCCACCGAAGTCGGCAGCGTCTACACCCCGGAAGAAGTCCGCGCCATCAGCGCAACCTGCAAGGAACTGGGCCTGCACCTGCACATGGACGGCGCGCGGTTCTCCAACGCCTGCGCATTCCTCGGCTGCTCGCCCGCCGACCTGACCTGGAAAGCCGGCGTCGACGTGCTGTGCTTCGGCGGCACGAAAAACGGCATGGCGGTGGGTGAAGCGATCCTGTTCTTCAACCACAAACTGGCCGAAGACTTCGACTACCGCTGCAAGCAGGCCGGGCAACTGGCGTCGAAAATGCGCTTTTTGTCGGCACCGTGGGTCGGCATTCTGGAAAACGACGCTTGGCTCAAATACGCCCGCCACGCCAACCACTGCGCGCAACTGCTGGCAGAACTGGTCAGCGACATTCCCGGCGTCGAACTGATGTTCCCGGTGCAGGCCAACGGCGTGTTCCTGCAACTGTCCGAGCCGGCCATCGCTGCATTGACTGCAAAGAACTGGCGCTTTTACACCTTCATCGGCAAGGGCGGCGCACGTTTCATGTGCTCCTGGGACACCGAAGAAGAGCGCGTGCGCGAACTGGCGCGCGATATTCGCGAGGTCATGTCGGCCTGATTCCCACCGCATTGATCGTTCCCACGCGCAGCAAAGGAATGTCTCCCGGGACGCTCCGCGTTCCAGCCTCACCATTATCGACAAGGTCAAGACCGCTATGACGCAGAGCGTCAGTGGCTGCATTCCCACGCAGAGCGTGGGAACGATCTTAGGTCGGGAATGACTTTTCCCACTGTAGTTGCAGACGTCTCTTCTAGCACGTTCCCTACTCCGGCCTCACCCTGATCGTTCCCACGCTCTGCGTGGTAACGCATCCCGGGACGCTCCGCGTTCCATCTCATTCGCACCGCAAGATTCAAGGATCGAATCCCATGGGCCGCAACCGCTATACGATTACCGAAAGCGACAAACCGCATTTCCTGACCTGCACCGTAATGGAGTGGTTGCCGTTATTCATTCGCCCGTACATCGTTGAGCACCTGCTCAACTGCTGGCGATATCAACAGGCTCATCATGACTTGAAGCTATACGGCTACGTGATTCTGGAAAACCACCTGCACTTCGTCGCCCAAGCATCCGATCTGAGCAAATGCCTCAGCCAGTTCAAATCCTTTACCGCGCGGCAGATCATCAACGACTTGCAAACCAAAGGCGCCGACAAAGCCTTGCAGCGCCTGCGCTTCAGCAAGCGTGCGCACAAACAGGATCGGGTTTATCAGCTATGGCAAGAAGGTGCACACGCAGAGATGGTCTACAGCGAATCGGTGATGCGCCAGAAACTTGAATACATCCACAACAACCCGGTGAAACGCGGATATGTGGATTTACCGGAGCATTGGCGTTATTCGAGTGCCAGGGACTACGCGGGAATCGAGGGTATGATCGAGATTCAGCGCTGGTATTGAAATGGGACGCGGAGCGTCCCGGGCGGCATTCCCACGCGGAGCGTGGGAACGATCATAAAAGCCTCAGAACTCAATCCGCACATCCCCCTTCGGCACGCTGCAGCACGACAGGATAAACCCTTCGGCCTCGTCATCCTCGGTAATCCCGCCGTTGTGCTCCATCTCCACTTCGCCGCCCAGTTTCATCACCTTGCATGTCCCGCAAATGCCCATGCCGCAGGCTTTCGGGATCATCAGGCCGAGTTTGGCGGCTGCCGCGTGGACGGTTTCGCCCGGGCCGACGCGGATGCTCTTGCCGGACGCGGTGAATTCCACCTGGTGCAGATCCGCGGCGTCGATTTCCGGCGCATCGGCGGCTTGTTCGGCCTGTTCCACCGCGTCGGCGCGGGCCTCGGGTGGCGTGGCGCCGAAGGATTCTTCGTGGTAGCGCGACATGTCGTAGCCGGCCGCTTCCAGCAGGCGTTTGACCGCAGTCATGTATGGCGTCGGGCCGCAGCAGAACACTTCGCGTTCGAGGAAGTCCGGAACCATCAGTTCGAGCATCTTGTGGTTCAGGTAACCGCGATAACCGGCCCATGGCTCACCGAGGCCGTGCTTTTCGCAGATCAGGTGCAGGCTGAAGTTGTCGATCCGCGACGCCATGTGCTCAAGCTCGCGGTGGTAAATGATGTCTTTCGGCGAGCGCGCGCTGTGCACGAAGGTCATGTCGACGTTGGCGTTGGTGTCGTAGAACCAGCGCGCCATCGACATGCACGGGGTGATGCCGACGCCGCCGCTCAAATACAGAACCTTCGGGCTCGGGAAGTCGATCGCGTTGAACAGCCCGACCGGGCCGTGCACCGCCAGCTCCTGACCTTCATGCAAAGTGTCGTGCAACCAGTTCGAGACCTTGCCGCCCGGCACGCGTTTGATCGTCACCGAAAAGCTGTACGGCACCGACGGCGAGCTGGAAATCGTGTACGAGCGCATGATCGGCTGGCCTTCGATTTCCAGCTCCAGCGTGACGAACTGCCCCGGCTTGAAGAAGAACAGGATCGGCTGGTCGGCCATAAAGCAGAAGGTGCGCACATCCCAGGTTTCCTGGATGACTTTGACGCAACGGACAATGTGTCGGCCATTGGCCCAGGTCTGGGTGGTGACCGGATTCAGGAAGCTGTTGGACATGCTGTTCTCCACGGCCGACTGTCGGCCTCTTGTCGGCGATTCTGCGTATAGCGCAGACCGCGCGTTTACCTATCCGCGACATTGACATACTTATCGCGACCAGCCCTTGAACACCGGGGCTTGCGCGTCGGGAACAGATTGCGCCATGTCGCGCATGGATAAGGTTCCCCCCAGCGCCGGCCCCACACTCGCCCCAACACAAGACGACTTCTTTACACCTTGCGTAGCAACCGTTTTGCAGCACACCTGATCAGCCACTTTCGCCGGCCACGCAGAGGGCCATGAGGATTACATCGATGGACGTCACCGCAAAAATCAGCCTGGGCGATCCGCTGGAACCCGCACGCAAGGCCACCGCACAAATGCTCCAGGAGCGCGAGCGCACTTTTTCGCTGCCACAGCCGTTCTACAGCGACGAGCGCCTGTTCGATATCGATATGCAGGAGATCTTCCAGAAGGAATGGTTGATCGCCGGCATGACCTGCGAGATCCCGGCCAAGGGCAACTACCTGACCCTGCAGGTCGGCAAGAACCCGATCATCGTCATTCGTGGCGCCGAGGGCGTGGTGCACGCGTTCCACAACGTTTGCCGCCACCGTGGCTCGCGCCTGTGCACCAGTGAAAAAGGCAAAGTCGCCAAACTGGTCTGCCATTACCACCAGTGGACTTACGAACTGGACGGTCGCCTGCTGTTCGCCGGCACCGAGATGGGCGCCGACTTCGACATGAAGCAGTACGCCCTGAAACCGGTGAACGTGGAAACCGCTGGCGGCTACATCTTCATCAGCCTGGCAGAGAACCCGCCGGCCATCGATGACTTCCTGTCGACGCTCAACCATTACATGGAACCGTACGACATGGAGAACACCAAGGTGGCGATTACCACCACCTTGATGGAGAAAGCCAACTGGAAACTGGTGCTGGAAAACAACCGCGAGTGCTACCACTGCAACGCATCGCACCCGGAACTGTTGAAAACCCTGCTGGAGTGGGACGACGTCACCGATCCGCGCGCCGATCAGGCGTTCAAGGATCACGTCGCCGCCTCCGCCGCTGCCTGGGAAGCGGAAAAGATCCCTTACGCTCACGCCAGTTTCGGCTTGCGCAACCGTATCGTGCGCATGCCGCTGCTCAAGGGCACCGTATCGATGACCCTCGACGGCAAGCAAGGCTGCGCGAAACTGATGGGCCGCATCAAGAACCCGGACCTGGGCTCGATGCGCATCCTGCACCTGCCGCACTCGTGGAACCACTGCATGGGCGATCACATCATCGTCTTCACCGTGTGGCCGATCAGCGCTCAGGAAACCATGGTCACCACCAAGTGGCTGGTGCACAAGGATGCGGTGGAAGGTGTCGATTACGACGTCGAGCGCATGCGCCAGGTGTGGGACGCGACCAACGATCAGGATCGGCGTCTGGCTGAGGAAAACCAGCGCGGGATCAACTCCACCGCTTACCAACCGGGGCCTTATTCCAAGACCTATGAATTCGGCGTGGTCAACTTCGTCGACTGGTACAGCGAGCGGATGTTGAACAACCTCGGGGCAGAGCCTGCGCCTTACCTAAAAGGCGTACCGGTTCAGGGCTGATCAGGAGCAAAAGATCGCAGCCTGCGGCAGCTTCTACAGGTGGAATGCATTCCCCTGTGGGAGCGAGCCTGCTCGCGAAGGCGTCCTGACCTACATCACAAGTCTGATTGATCAATTTCCGATCAACCACCCCCGCCCCCATACCCACCAAGCCCTCCAGCCTTCCGCAAACAAGTTATCCACAGACCCGCCCACAGCAAATGGGGGTAACTGTGGATGACTTGAAAATTATCCTGCTGATTTGCAAAGAAAAACCGTGACTTATCCATAAGCATGGTTTCTGAAAACGATTGGTTGTTTTTTGATCGAATCGCTGTAGACCTAGTATTTAAAGGCCTCTAGCAGGTAGCAAACACGTTACCCACAGAAGCGCCAACAGAGATCGGGGGTAACTTTGGCTGGCCTGTGGAAAAAACCGTGCGGACGGGGAAAAGTGCTCTTGCGGGACGCTTTCTTTGCTTGGATAGCTCATTTGATCAGGAAATGATCAACCTTCCGTAAGCCTTGTTCCATATGGCCTACAGCTGATAGCGAACATCTTATCCACAGAAGCGCCAACAGAGATTGGGGGCAAGTTCTCGATTTATACCGAGGGAAAAGCCTCACAAATCCGAGAGTTACGCTGATCGTTTTTTGATCTTATGGCTGGAAGGCTTGAATGGCGTGGGGTGCGCGGAAGGGCGAACACGTTATCCACAGCTTCGCCAACAGAGAATGTGGGTAAGCCGCTTCCCCTCACCCCAACCCTCTCCCAAAGGGAGAGGGGGCCGACCGCGTCGACTGGTGAGGTTACATCGACCTGAAACATTGTATTGATCTCAGGCTTGGCCAGACCAAGGCCACCGCCATGTCGCAGGTCGGTGTACTTGGCCAATTCGCCGCGGTAGGTCCCCTCTCCCTCTGGGAGAGGGCTAGGGTGAGGGGCTTTTCAGCGGACAACGCCCTCTTCAATCAGCAGCTTCAGAATCGCCTCCGCCCCAGCCTGTGCGGTGACGCCTTTGAGCACCTGCCCGCCGCCGCCACTGGCCTTGGCCGTCGCGGCCTTCATCCGGTCGGCGCCGCTCTTCGCCTTGATCACCTTCAAGCGCTTGGGCCGTGGCTTGGCCGGCTGCAGTGTGGCGACGGCCATCAATTGGTCCTCCACCACTTCAACGTCATCGGCGGCCAATTCGCCCCGTCGTGCCGGGCCATACGCGCTCTGCCGAGGCTTCGGCGCGGCGTTATCCACAGTGGCCAGAAACGGCAGTTTGACCTTCAAGCGGCGTCGCTGGCCGCGCGGCAACGCTTGCAGGACCAGCGCTGAACCATCATTGATCGATTCGACCTGCGCCAGGCCCACCACCAGCGGCCAGCCCAGACCTTCGGCCAGCAGGAACGGCAACATCCCCGAACCTTCGCCGGTTTCCGCCTGGCTGCCGGTCAGCACCACTTGCGCTCCGGCATCGCGCAGGTACGCGGTCAGCGCCGGCAAGGCGTCGGCGCCAGCGGGTTGTTCCAGCACATGCAGCTGTTCCAGGCCCATGCCCAGATAGGCACGCAGGGCCGGTTCGGCTACATCACCGGCGTGCAGCACTTGCAGGTTATCCCCAGCCAGTTGCAGGCCCAGTTCCACCGCGCGCGCATCCTGATCGGCGCGCCGTGGCCGACCCGAGGTCGGGTGAGCGCCGATTGAAACCAGACTGATAACGTTCGTGTTCATAGGGTTTCCTTAAGCCGCATCGCGCTTGGCTTCGTTGCGGTAAGCCGCGACCGCTTCGATCAACGCTTGCAGAATCTCTGCGCTTTCGCCGATCACCGAGAGGTCGGCACGCTTGATCATGTCGCAACCCGGATCGAGGTTGATCGCCACCACCTTGTCGCAGGCGCCAATGCCTTGCAGGTGCTGGATCGCGCCAGAGATACCCACAGCCACATAGACCCGCGCAGTGACCCAGGTGCCGGACGCGCCGACCTGGCGATCCCGGGCCATGAAGCCATCGTCCACCGCAACCCGCGAAGCGCCTTCGGTGGCGCCGAGGGCTGCGGCGGTTTCGTGGAACAACTGCCAGTCCTTGACGCCGTTACCGCCGGAGAAGATGAACTCGGCTTCGGCCATCGGAATCGCCGCCGGATCTACCGCCACTGCGCCGAGATCTTCGATGCGCGACAAGCTGCGCGCAACGCTTGTGGATAACTCCACTGGCAACGCTTCGTGACGAGTTTCGCTGACCGGTTCTGCGCATTCGGCAGCGGCGAGAATCAACCGCGCCACTGGACGCGCCAGGTCTTGCAATCCGGCCCCGGCGCGGCCGATGCACTCCTGATCCTTGACCTGCCAGACCCGCGTGGCCGGGCGCTCACCCAACGCTGCAGCAAAGCGCCGGCCGAGTTCGCCGCCACCGCTGCGGCTGTCCGGCAGCAACCAGTGACGCGGGTTGAATTGGTTATCCACAGCGCGCAAGCCCTGCACCCGTTGTTCCGGTGCATAACCGCTGAATTCCTCGCCTGCCAGCACCAGCAGGCGATCGACGCCAGCAGTTTCGAAAGCGCTTTCCTTGTGCTCGCCGAACACCACAGCAAGCACCGCACCATCGCTGCCGGCCAGTTGGTGAGCGAGGCCGAGCAGATCGCGGTCGTGGCTGCTCAGGCGACCACCGACCATATCCGGCACCACACTGATGTAGAACGCCGGGGCCGGTACCTGATGCAGCGGCAACTGCACTTCAACAGCAGCCGAGCGTTTGACCGCCCCACCCTGCTGCGCACCGCTGCGGTCGATCCGTTTGATGCCGTTGGGGCCGATAAAACCCATGCCGTGCAGATTCTTGCGGATGACGCCATTGGGCCCCATCCAGCTGTGCTGCGCCGGTTGCATCGCCGCGTGCAGTGGGTGCAAACGGTTACGGGCAATCCATTCGGCGCGCGGGTCGCGGCGGATAATGTCGCTCATCAGTGCACCTCCGCAGGTTCACGTTTGGCCGGCGTGGCAGGCTTGCTTGGCGCGGCGTCCTCGAGCAACGCGTCGGCGACCAGTTCGGCGATGTCCTTGATCAGCGGACGCGGTTCGACCACGCCTTCGAGCATCGCCGTGCACTGTGGACAACCCACCGCCACCAGTTCGGCGCCGGTTTCGCGGATGTCTTCCATGCGCATGTCGGGGATGCGCTGCTTGCCCGGAATGTCAGTGATCGGCGCGCCGCCGCCACCGCCGCAGCAGCGCGAGCGGAAGCCGGAACGTTGCATCTCTTTGACTTCGATGCCGAGGGCACGCAGCACTTCGCGCGGCGCTTCGTACTCGCCGTTGTAGCGGCCCAGGTAGCACGGATCGTGATAGGTCACGCTGTTGCCTTTGTGCTGGCCGAGGTTGAGCGCGCCGGCCTGAATGATCTCGGCCATGTAGCTGCTGTGGTGCTGCACCAGGTAGTTGCCATCGAAGGCGCCGTACTCGTTTTTCAGCACATGGAAACTGTGCGGATCGCAGGTGACGATGCGGTTGAAGCTGTATTTGGCCAACGTCTGGATGTTGCGCTTGGCCAGCAACTGGAACGTAGCCTCGTCGCCGAGACGCCGCGCCACATCACCACTGTCGCGCTCTTCGAGGCCGAGCACGGCGAAGTCGATGTTTGCCGCTTTCAGCACTTTGACGAACGCGCGCAGGGTGCGCTGGTTGCGCATGTCGAAGGCGCCGTCGCCGACCCAGAACAGCACGTCGGTGGATTTCTTCTCACTGAGCAGATTGAGGTTCAGATCCGCCGCCCAGTTCATCCGCCCGCCCGGGGCGAAACCGCCGGGGTTATCGGTGGCGATCAGGTTTTCGAGGACTTCGGCACCCTTGTTCGGCGTCGCACCTTTTTCCAGGGTCAGATGCCGGCGCATGTCGACGATCGCATCGACGTGCTCGATCATCATCGGGCACTCCTCGACGCAGGCACGGCAGGTGGTGCAAGACCACAGGGTTTCGGCGTCGACCAGACCGTTGACGATCGGTTGATGCGGACTGCCGCCATGCTCGCCGATCGGTTTGCCTGGATACGGGCTGCCGGCGAACTTCGCGTCGGTGCCGCCGGCGAGGCCAACGACCATGTCCTGAATCAGTTTTTTCGGGTTCAGCGGCTGGCCGGCGGCGAAGGCCGGGCAAGCCGCTTCGCACTTGCCGCACTGCACGCAGGCGTCGAAACCGAGCAACTGGTTCCAGGTGAAATCCTTGGGTTTTTCCACGCCCAGCGGCGCATCGGGATTGTTCAGGTCCAGCGGTTTCAAACCGGTCGAGCGCCCGCCGCCGAAGCGTTCCGGGCGACGGTGCCAGGCCAGGTGCAGCGCACCGGCAAAGGCGTGCTTCATCGGCCCGCCCCAGGTCATGCCGAAGAACAGCTCCGCCACGCCCCACAGCACGCCAACACCGAGGATGGCGGCGAGCAGCCAGCCGCCGAAGTTTTCCGGCAGGATCCCGGCGACCGGAAGGGTCACCAGGAAAAACGACGCGGAGAAGGCCAGCAGGCTTTTCGGCAGGCGCATCCACGGGCCTTTCGACAGACGTGCAGGCGGATTGATCCGGCGCAGGTACATGAAGATCGCGCCGACGAACATCACCGCCGACATCAGCAGCAAGGCGTAGCCAAGGATGCGGTTATGCAGGCCGAAACCGTGCACCAGAATGGCCAGCACAATCGACGCCACCGCACCGCCCGCCGTGGCGACGTGGGTGTTGGCAATGTATTTGTCCCGCGCGACGACGTGGTGCAGGTCGACCATGTAGCGCTTGGGCATGGCCAGCAGACCGCCGAGCAGATCGACCTTCGAGGCTCGGCCCCGACGCCACATGTTCATCCGCCGCAACGCGCCGAGGACCGCAAGGCCCAGGGCTGCGAACAACAGGATTGGAAGAAGGGTGTTCAACATGGTGAAGCTCCCACCAGACAGCCTGGAGAAACACGGCGTTCGATGATCGTTCCCACGCTCTGCGTGGGAATGCAGCCCGGGACGCTCCGCGTCCCAAAGCGGACGCAGAGCGTCCAGTGAGGCATTCCCACGCAGAGCGTGGGAACGATCGGTTAGCCAGCCTTAAAAGTCTTTACACAGTCTGAGTGCGTCATAGATCGCGGCATGGGTATTACGCTGCGCCACGCAGTCGCCGATGCGGAACAGCAAGTAGCCGTCGCCCGCTTCGCTCAGCGAAGGTTGCGGCTGGATCGCGAACAGCGCTTCGACGTCGATCTGGCCCTTGTTGCGCGAGCCGTCCTTGAGCGCGTAGTAGATTTCCTCGTCCGGGCGCACGCCGTTTTCGACGACCACCTGATCGACCACCCGTTCCTCTTTCGCGCCGGTGTATTCGTTCTCCAGCACCGCGATCAGCTTGTCGCCTTCGCGGTAGACCTTCTCCAGCATCATGTCGCCGGTCATGATCACTTCTTTCGGGTACATGCTGCGGTAGTAGGTCGGGAACGACGTGCCGCCGATGGCCACGCCCGGTTTGATGTCGTCGGTGACGATCTCGACCTGGCTGCCCTTGTCGGCGAGGAAGTCGGCGACCGACATGCCGGTGAACTCGCAAATGGTGTCGTAGACCAGCACGTTCTTGCCCGGCGCAACCTTGCCGTCGAGCACGTCCCAGCTGCTGACCACCAGCCCTTCGGCCGCGCCCCAGTGTTCGTTCTGCTCAAGGTACGGATGACCGCCGACCGCCAGCACCACGACATCCGGACGCAGGTCCATGATGGTGTCGGCATCCGCCGCCGTGCCCAGGCGCAGATCGACTTTCAGCCGCGCCAGTTCCAGCTGGAACCAGCGGGTGATGCCGGCGATCTGGTCACGCTGCGGTGCTTTCGATGCGGTGGTGATCTGCCCGCCGATGAAGTCTTTTTTCTCGAACAGCGTGACGTCGTGGCCACGCTCGGCAGCCACGCGTGCGGCTTCCATCCCGGCCGGGCCGGCACCAACGATCACCACCTTGCGTTTCGGCCCGGTGGATTTCTCGATGATGTGCGGCACGCCCATGTATTCACGGGAGGTCGCGGCGTTCTGGATGCACAGCACGTCCAGGCCCTGATACTGACGGTCGATGCAATAGTTGGCGCCGACGCACTGCTTGATCTGGTCGATCTGGCCCATCTTGATCTTGGCGATCAGGTGCGGGTCGGCGATGTGCGCGCGGGTCATGCCGACCATGTCGACGTAACCGCCCTCAAGGATGCGCGTGGCCTGGTTCGGGTCCTTGATGTTCTGCGCGTGCAGCACCGGCACCTTGACCACTTCCTTGATCCCGGCAGCCAGGTGCAGGAACGGCTCCGGTGGATAACTCATGTTCGGAATAACGTTGGCCAGGGTGTTGTGGGTATCGCAACCCGAGCCGACCACGCCGATGAAATCGAGCATGCCGGTGTCGTCGTAATACTTGGCGATCTGCTTCATGTCCTCGTGGGACAAGCCGTCCGGGTGGAACTCGTCACCGCACAGACGCATGCCCACGCAGAAGTCGTCACCGACCTCGGCGCGCACGGCTTTCAAGACTTCCAGGCCGAACTTCATCCGCCCTTCGAAGGTGCCGCCCCATTCATCGGTACGCTTGTTGACGCGCGGGCTCCAGAACTGGTCGATCATGTGCTGGTGCACGGCCGACAGTTCGACGCCATCGAGGCCACCAGCCTTGGCCCGGCGCGCAGCCTGGGCGTAGTTGCCGATCACTCGCCAGATCTCTTCCGGCTCGATGGTTTTGCAAGTGGCGCGGTGCACCGGTTCACGGATGCCCGACGGCGACATCAAGGTCGGCCAGTTGAAACCGTCCCAGCGCGAGCGACGGCCCATGTGGGTAATCTGGATCATGATCTTGGCGCCATGCTTGTGCATGGCGTCGGCCAGATTCTGGAAGTGCGGAATGATCCGGTCGGTGGACAGATTGACCGAACTCCACCATTCCTGCGGGCTGTCGATCGCCACGACGGACGAACCGCCGCAGATGGCCAGGCCGATACCGCCCTTGGCTTTCTCTTCGTAGTATTTGACGTAGCGGTCGGTGGTCATGCCACCGTCAGTCGCGTAGACCTCGGCGTGCGCGGTGCTGAGCACGCGGTTGCGGATGGTCAGTTTGCCGATCTGGATCGGCTGGAACATTGCTTCGAAAGCCATGGCACGGTCCTCGGCTTACAACGGCTTGACGATGAACAAGCCGTCATCGTGGCCCTCTTCGGAGCCTCCGTAGACTTGTTCGGCGACAGTACGGATCTTGCTGCCACGGGCTTCGAGAATCTGGTCCATGGCGCCGGCGAACCAGCCGGTGAACATGTAATCAACCTTGCGCCCGACCTTGCCGTAGACATAGACGAATGCCGAGTGCTCGAGCTTGACGCTGGCGGTGCCCTTGTCGAGGTCGATGTCCTGAATCTTGAACAGGCCCCAGCCGCGCTGCGACAGGCGCTTCATGTAGTGCTCGAACACCGCGACGCCTTCCAGACCGTGGCATTCGGCTTCCTTTTCACACCAGTGCCAGGCGGATTTGTAGCCGGCCTTGTAGAGGATCTCGGCATAGGCTTCAGCGCCGAGCACTTCCTCGATGCCCATGTGGTTGTTGACGAAAAAGTGACGCGGCACATAGAGCATTGGCAGGGCGTCGGAGGTCCAGACACCGGTCTCGCTGTCGACTTCGATTGGCAATTGCGGGGCGATCTTGGCCATGGAAACTTAACTCCAGAAAAATGATGGTTCAGTGTTGGCCGCGGCCCTCACCCCAGCCCTCTCCCGCAGGAGAGGGGGCAGATCGGCGGCGGTCTTGAGAAAGCGTTATTCGCCCCAGACGTTCTTAAGAACGCTTACCCAGTTCTCGCCCATGATCTTGCGCACCACGCGCTCGGAATGGCCGCGCTTGAGCAGGGTTTCAGTGAGGTTGGGGAATTCGCCGACGGTGCGGATGCCCAGCGGGTTGATGATCTTGCCGAAGCTGGTCAGGCGGCGGGCGTAGCCCTTGTCGTGGGTCAGGTATTCGAAGAAGTCCTGGCCGTGACCCTGAGTGAAATCGGTGCCGATACCGATGGCGTCTTCGCCAACGATGTTCATGGTGTATTCGATAGCTTCGGCGTAATCGTCGATGGTCGAATCGATGCCCTTGGCGAGGAACGGCGCGAACATGGTCACGCCGACAAAACCGCCGTGGTCGGCAATGAACTTCAGCTCTGCATCGGATTTGTTGCGCGGATGCTCTTTGAGACCCGATGGCAGGCAGTGCGAGTAGCAGACCGGTTTTTTCGATTCGAGAATGACTTCTTCGGAGGTCTTGGAACCGACGTGGGACAGGTCGCACATGACGCCGACGCGGTTCATCTCGGCAACGATCTCGCGACCGAAACCTGACAGGCCGCCATCACGCTCGTAGCACCCGGTGCCGACCAGATTCTGGGTGTTGTAGCACATCTGCACGATGCCAACGCCGAGCTGCTTGAACACCTCGACATAGCCGATCTGGTCTTCGAAAGCGTGGGCATTCTGGAAGCCGAAGAGGATACCGGTCTTGCCCTGCTCCTTGGCCCGACGGATGTCGGCGGTGGTGCGCACCGGCATCACCAGATCGCTGTTCTCACGGATCAGTTTCTGGCTGGCAGCAATGTTGTTCACGGTCGCCTGAAAGCCTTCCCACACCGACACAGTGCAGTTGGCCGCCGTCAGACCGCCCTTGCGCATGTCTTCGAACAGCTCGCGGTTCCATTTGGCAATGATCAGACCGTCGATAACGATGCTGTCGGCGTGTAATTCGGCTGGGCTCATCAGGCGTCCCCTTATTGGCGATTCATGCGCCGAATCGTCTGCCGGCGCTTTGGGGCCAGCATATGCCTCGGTGCCGGGGCGACCGGGTGCAAAAACGACAGGGGAATTGCCGAAAGCGTCAATCCGCGACAAAGGGTCGTCAGCCGCCCTCCTCGGCTGGCTGTTCAAGCCCGCGCGCTTGCGCCAGAATCTGCCGCAGCCTGCACCTACCAACGGATTAGAGCGACCCCAATGAAATCGATCTTCCTCGCCCTGGCACTGATTGCGACCGGCGCCCACGCCGCCGAAGAATCCGAGAACAACCCGTGCGACGCGGTGGAAAACGACATCCAGACCCTGGAATGCTCCGCCTACAGCCGCAGCACCGCCGAAGACCTGCTCAAAGACAACTACGCCAGCCTCAGCGAACGCATGCAGACCGCCTACGGCAAGAACCCGACGCAACTGGCCGACATCACCGCCAAACTGAAAACCGCCCAGCAACAATGGTTGAAGACGCGGGATGCGGATTGCGCGGTGGAAGCGTTCCCGGCAACGGCGGGGAGCAAGGCGTTCACCATTGCGCAGAATGATTGCGTGGCGCGGATGAGTGATGAGCGGTCGGAGTTTTTGGAGTCGATCGGGCAGGAGTGAGTGTTTGAGCTGTAAGCTGAACCTCTTAAGCCAGTCTAAGGATTCCCATGAACATCTGCGGCATTGAAATCAAAGGCAGCGAAGCGATCATCGCCGTGGCGGCGCTCGACGGTTCGACGTTGAGCCACGTCCCTCTCGCCACGAAGAAGATTGCTCTGGATGACGATGACGAGGCGGCGAACGTGCGGCGGTTTGCGGCGCAGGTGGCGTCGTTTGTGCGGGAAAACTCGGTGGACCGGATCGCGATCAAAAAGCGCAGCAAAAAGGGCGAGTTTGCCGGTGGGCCGACGACGTTCAAGATCGAGGGCGTGTTTCAACTGCTTGATGGTTGTGAGGTGACGCTGCTGTCGCCGCAGACGATCAATGCCCAGGCCAAGAAGCACAATTTCGAGCTGCCGGGGACGTTGAACAAATATCAGCATGAGGCTTACAAGGCGGCGTGTTCGGCGTTGGTGAAGAAATAACCCGATTCCCGAAATCACCTTCGAACCTGTGGGAGCGGGCTTGCCCGCGATGGCGGTGTGTCCGGCAATAACAATATTGGATGTGCTGGCCTCATCGCGGGCAAGCCCGCTCTCACAGGGTTCTAGGGTGTCGCTGAAACCATTCACGCCTGCGCGGTACGCCGGTCTTCGCGCGGGCAGCGGGCGAAACGTGCGCGATAGCTGCGGGTGAAATACGACGGTGATTCAAAACCGCAGGCAATGCTCACTTCGAGCACGCTCATGTCGGTCTGGCGCAGCAGTTGCCGGGCCTTCTCAAGCCTTAACCGCAAATAGAAGTTGCTCGGCGTATCGTTCAGGTGCAGCCGGAACAAACGCTCCAGTTGCCGCCGGGTCACCTTGATCGACTCGGCCAGTTGTAGCGTGGTCAGCGGCGGTTCGCTGTGCTGTTCCATTTCGCCGATCACCTGCACCAGTTTCTTGTTGTTGATCCCGTAACGCGTGGCGACTTCCATGCGCTGGTGATCCTTGCGCGGGCGGATGCGCCCGAGCACAAACTGCTCGCTGACCTGAATCGCCAGTTGCGCGCCGTGGGCCTGGGCGATCAGGTCGAGCATCAGATCAATCGAGGCCGTACCTCCCGCCGAGGTGATCCGCCGCCGGTCGATCTCAAACAGTTCCTGGGTCACGCTGAGCTGTGGATAAGACTCCTTGAACGCATCGATCGCCTCCCAGTGCAGGGTCAGGCGATGGCCATCGAGCAGGCCCGCTTCGGCGAGGACGAAGCTGCCGGTGTCGATGGCGCCGAGGGTTACGCCGTCCTTGTCCAGCCTGCGCAACCAGTGCTCCAGCGTCGGCGTGATGAACTTCAGCGGTTCGAAGCCGGCCACCACCAGCAAGGTCGCGCCTTTCTTCAGCGGCTCCAGTGCCGCATCGGCGTTGACCGACATGCCGTTGCTCGCCAGTACCGCGCCGCCATCGGCGCTGAGCACATGCCAGCGGTACAACTCGCCGCGAAAGCGGTTGGCCACGCGCAACGGTTCGATCGCGGAAATAAAGCCGATGGCGGAGAACCCCGGCATCAGCAAAAAGTAGAAATCCTGGGGCATGGGCGCACTCGGTTGGCGGGTCGCGTGGCTCGTTGATACGCCGATTATCGGCGGCGTTCAAGCGTGCAGGTCGCTACAGTGCAAATGCCAGTCGCCGCAGTGCGCTTTCACGGGTGCATAGCTGCGTAACTTGGCCTCACCGGCGCGCAGATGCCGGGAACCACAATAATCGAACTGCCGAGGAACCCGACATGAAACGACTGATCAGCAGCTGCGTTCTTGCACTCAGCGGTACCGCTTTCTTCAGCACCGGCGTGATGGCGGCCGAACCGGCCTCCTGCAAGAACGTACGCATGGGCGTGGTCAACTGGACTGACGTGATCGCCACCAGTGCCATGACCCAGGTCCTGCTCGACGGCCTCGGCTACAGCACCAAACAGACCAGCGCCTCGCAGCAGATCATCTTTGCCGGGATTCGCGATCAGCGCCTGGACTTGTTCCTCGGCTACTGGAACCCGCTGATGACCCAGACCATCACGCCATTCGTCGAGGCCAATCAGGTCAAAGTGCTCGAAGCACCGAGCCTGAAAGACGCCCGCGCCACCCTCGCCGTGCCGACCTATCTGGCTGACAAGGGCCTGAAAACCTTCGCTGACATCGCCAAATTCGAGAAGGAATTGGGGGGCAAGATCTACGGCATCGAGCCAGGCTCAGGTGCCAACACGCAGATCAAAGCGATGATCGCCAAGAACCAGTTTGGTCTGGGCAAATTCCAGCTGGTCGAATCGAGCGAGGCCGGCATGCTCGCCGCCGTCGATCGCGCCGTGCGCCGCAAGGAAGCCGTAGTGTTCTTCGGCTGGGCGCCGCACCCGATGAACGTCAATATCCAAATGACCTATCTGACTGGTAGCGAAGACGCCCTCGGCCCGAACGAAGGCATGGCCACGGTGTGGACGGTCACGTCACCGAAGTACGCTGAGCAATGCCCAAACATCGGCCGCCTGCTGGCCAACCTGACCTTCACCGCCGAATCCGAGAGCCGGATGATGCAGCCGCTGCTCGATCACAAGGATGCCTTCGAGTCGGCAAAGCAGTGGCTCAAGGATCACCCCGAAGACAAACAGCGCTGGCTTGAAGGTGTGACGACTTTCGATGGCAAACCGGCTGCTGAAAACCTCCAGCTGACCAGCAAATAACCTTGCGATCAAAAGCCCCCTCACCCTAGCCCTCTCCCAAGGGAGAGGGAATTCAACGACGCTTCGCAGCCCCGCCACGGGCTGCGGACAGATCCATCACGCCTGAAGGAAACGCACCATGAACCACGACGTCATCATCACCTGCGCACTCACCGGTGCTGGCGACACGACCGCCAAGAGCCCACACGTGCCGGTCACCCCGAAACAGATTGCCGCTGCTGCGGTGGAAGCGGCCAAGGCCGGTGCCACCGTCGTGCACTGCCATGTGCGCGACCCGCAGACCGGCAAGTTCAGCCGTGACGTGGCGCTGTACCGCGAAGTGATGGAGCGCATCCGCGAGGCGGACGTCGACATCATCGTCAACCTCACCGCCGGGATGGGCGGCGACCTGGAAATCGGCCCTGGCGAGAAGCCGATGGAGTTCGGCCCGAACACCGATCTGGTCGGTCCGCTGACCCGTCTCGCCCACGTTGAAGAACTGCTGCCGGAAATCTGCACCCTCGATTGCGGCACGCTGAACTTCGGCGACGGCGACACCATTTACGTCTCTACCCCGGCGCAACTGCGCGCCGGCGCCAAGCGCATCACCGAACTGGGGGTGAAGGCCGAGCTGGAGATTTTCGATACCGGGCATCTGTGGTTCGCCAAGCAGATGATCAAGGAAGGCTTGCTCGACAACCCGCTGTTTCAACTGTGCCTGGGCATCCCGTGGGGCGCGCCGGCCGACACCACCACGATGAAAGCCATGGTCGACAACCTGCCCGCCGACGCGGTGTGGGCCGGCTTCGGCATCGGCCGCATGCAGATGCCGATGGCGGCGCAAGCGGTGCTGCTGGGCGGCAACGTGCGGGTCGGGCTGGAGGACAACCTGTGGCTGGACAAAGGCGTGCTGGCGACCAATGGCCAATTGGTTGAACGCGCCACGGAAATCCTCAGCCGCCTCGGTGCCCGCGTGCTGACGCCGGCCGAAGGTCGCAAAAAAATGGGCCTGACCCAGCGCGGCTGAACCTCACCTTATTTCCCTGTGAACATAAATTTTGTGGTGAGGGGATTTATCCCCGATGGGTGGCGAAGCCGCCCCAAAACCTGACAACCCGGGGCATCAGATAGACCGAGAGCACAGGTTTTACGACTGCTTCGCAGCCGATCGGGGATAAATCCCCTCGCCACGAGAACAGAGTTTCCACAGGGATCACCGAACTCTCTCCAGGAAATCGTCATGCGCTTTATCACCGAAATCAAAACCTTCGCCGCTCTGGGCAGTGGTGTCATCGGCAGTGGCTGGGTCGCCCGCGCCCTCGCCCACGGACTTGATGTAGTGGCCTGGGACCCGGCGCCCGGCGCCGAGGCGGCATTGCGCCAACGCGTGGCCAATGCCTGGGGCGCGCTGGAAAAAAACGGCCTGGCGCCGGGTGCTTCGCAGGATCGTCTGCGCTTTGTCGCAACCATCGAGGAATGTGTGCGTGACGCCGATTTCATCCAGGAAAGCGCCCCGGAACGGCTGGAACTGAAGCTCGACCTGCACAGCAAGATCAGCGCCGCCGCCAAGCCCGATGCGCTGATCGGCTCCAGCACTTCAGGCCTTTTGCCCAGCGAGTTCTATGAGAGTTCGACGCACCCTGAACGCTGCGTGGTCGGGCATCCGTTCAACCCGGTTTATCTGTTGCCGCTGGTGGAAGTGGTCGGCGGCAGAAACACCGCGCCGGAGGCGGTGCAAGCGGCGATGCAAGTCTACCAATCCCTCGGCATGCGCCCGCTGCATGTGCGCAAGGAAGTGCCGGGTTTCATCGCCGATCGCCTGCTCGAAGCGCTGTGGCGCGAGGCGTTGCACCTGGTCAACGACGGTGTGGCGACGACCGGCGAGATCGACGATGCGATTCGCTTTGGCGCCGGTCTGCGCTGGTCGTTCATGGGCACTTTCCTGACTTACACCCTGGCCGGCGGCGATGCCGGCATGCGCCACTTCATGTCGCAATTCGGTCCGGCGTTGCAGTTGCCGTGGACGTATCTGCCGGCACCGGAGCTGACCGATAAGTTGATCGATGATGTGGTCGATGGCACCACTGATCAGCTCGGTCGGCACAGCATTTCGGCGCTGGAGCGCTATCGTGATGACTGTTTGCTGGCGGTGCTCGAGGCGGTGAAAACCACCAAGGAAAAGCATGGAATGAGTTTCAGCGAGTAATGCGTATGACATGGCACCGCTGCCCTCACCCTAACCCTCTCCCGGAGGGAGAGGGGACTGACCGAGGTGTTTTTGCAAGCTACGCCGACTTGACCACTGCGTCGAACTCTGGACTTGAAAGGCTCGAAAATCGGCTCCCTTTCCCCCTCGCCCCCTTGGGGGAGAGGGCTGGGGTGAGGGGGTTGCTCTTGATCTTCACCCATCAACTGCGGAAACCGAAACCATGCCCCACCTCACCACCTACCAAACCACCATCATCCCCGACTGGGTCGACTACAACGGCCACCTGCGCGACGCCTTTTACTTGCTGATCTTCAGCTACGCCACCGATGCGCTGATGGACCGCCTCGGCATGGACAGCAGCAACCGCGAGGCCAGCGGCCACTCGCTGTTCACCCTTGAGCTGCACCTCAATTATCTGCACGAAGTGAAGCTCGACACCGAGGTCGAAGTGCGCACGCAAATCATCGGCCACGACAGCAAGCGCCTGCACATCTATCACAGCCTGCACAAGGTCGGCGATGAGCAAGCGCTGGCCGGCAATGAACAGATGCTTTTGCAAGTCGACCTCGCCGGCCCGCGCTCGGCGCCGTTCAGCCCCGATACGTTGCATCGCCTGCAAGCCATCGTCGCCGATCAGACCGACCTGACCGCTCCCGCTTACATCGGCCGCGTGATCGCGCTGCCACCCGCTCGGTAAATCCCCCACTGCCAAGGAGCCGCCATGAATACCGCCGTCGCTGTTGCCGATTTTCGTACTTATCCGTTGATCAGCGCGCTCGGTGGCGTGCAGGGTCTGGCGGATCGCGTTGTCATCGAATGGGCTGACGATCGTGTCAGTCCGTTTCACCACCTATGGCTGCGCGACAATTGCCCGTGTGATCAATGTGTCTACAGCGTCACTCGCGAGCAGGTTTTCGAGAGCGTCGATGCCGCCGAGGATTTGCGACCGCTGGCCACGCGCATCGACAGCGATGGCTGCCTGCGCATCGACTGGCAGGACGGTCACCTCAGCCGCTTCGATCCGGGCTGGCTGCGCGCACATGCCTATGACGATGAATCCCGCGCCGAACGCCTGGCCGGCAAACCGCAGCCCCATTTGTGGCACAGCGATCTGCAGTTGCCGGTGTTCGACTACAGCGCGCTGATGAACGACAACGCCGCGCTGCTGCAATGGTTGCTCGCCGTGCGCGACATCGGCCTGACCCAAGTGCGCGGCGTGCCCACCGAGCCGGGCTCGCTGAAGCTCATCGCGCAACGGATTTCCTTCATCCGCGAAAGCAATTTCGGCGTGCTGTTCAATGTGCAATCCAAAGCCGACGCCGACAGCAACGCCTACACCGCCTTCAACCTGCCATTGCACACGGATCTGCCGACTCGCGAGCTGCAACCGGGGCTGCAATTTCTGCATTGCCTGGTCAATGATGCCGAGGGTGGCGAGAGCATTTTCGTCGATGGTTTTGCGATCGCCGACGCCCTGCGTCAGGAGGAGCCGCAGCTGTTTGAGGCTCTGTGCGAAATCCCTGTGGAATTTCGCAACAAGGACCGGCACAGCGACTATCGCTGCCTGGCGCCGATCATCGCTGTGGATGCGCTGGGCCGGGTGGCGGAGATTCGCATGGCCAACTTTCTGCGCGGGGCGTTCGATACGTCGGTGGCGCAGATGCCGCTGCTGTATCGAGCCTATCGGCGCTTTATTGCGATGACCCGCGAGCCGCGGTTTCGGCTGATGCAGCGGCTCAAGCCGGGCGAGTTGTGGTGCTTTGACAACCGCCGCACGCTGCATGCGCGCAATGCCTTTGACCCAGCGACCGGGGCGCGGCATTTTCAGGGCTGCTATGTCGACCGGGATGAGTTGTTGTCGCGGATTCTGGTGTTGCAACGTTGAACCGCGTCATCGTTCTTCGCGAGCAGGCTCGCTCCCACAAAGGTACGCATTGCAAAGTGGGAGCGAGCCTGCTCGCGAAAGCGTCAGCGGGAACAACAAATCCCTGGCTGATTCACAAGAAAAAAAAACTCCGATCAAGCCGTGACAGGATCGGAGCTGAGGAGGGTACTGTTGAGGAGCTGCCAGGCGAGGGTGACCAAACCTTCGTGAAGCGAGCTGGAGCCAGTGTGCCTAGTCGCCCATCCAGTCGGTTAGCCGAAAACGACCTGTTCATAGTCGTCCCGGCCACCGCGACAAAACGCCCTTGCCGCGTCCGGTCGGGGCCACCAGAATCGAGCCAAGACCTCCGTTGCCACAGAAGGATTTGCGTAATGATGTACGCCGATTTGATTGACCAGGAAGATCTGTTGGGCCAGCTCAAGGCCTTGGGTATTCAGGTGCCGAGCGGTACCACCGCCGAGCAGGCCTGCGAGTGTGCGGTGCGCGGCCTGGACAATGTTCGCGCATTTGAACTGCGCAAGATGGTCAAGGACATGTACACCAGCGGCGCCAGCATTCAGCCGGCGGTGCGTCAGGCGATCGACAAGCAATTGTTGCCGGCCCTCTCGGATTACCAGCAGTCCCACAGCGCCTGAGAAACCCCTTCGCGAGCAGGCTCGCTCCCACCTGACCGTTCCCACGCTCTGCGTGGGAACGGTCAGACTCGGTCTACAGCCTTACGCTGGCAAACGTCGACTCATTGCGCGCCTGACTCAGCGCCGACATCGGCCCCGAGAGCGGCGACATCACGATGGCCTGCGGCAGCGGCAGCATCGCTACCTGCTGGGTGGTGTTGGAGCCCACGCGTTCGTCACGCGGCGGGATGCCGAAGTATTCGCGGTAGCACTTGGAGAAGTGCGGCGTGGAGACGAAACCACACACCGACGCCACTTCGATGATCGACATCGGCGTCTGCTTGAGCAGTTGCCGGGCGCGGATCAGGCGCAGCTTCAGGTAATAGCGTGACGGCGAGCAGTGCAGGTATTTCTGGAACAACCGCTCCAGCTGTCGACGCGACACCGCGACATACACCGCCAGTTCATCCAGATCGATCGGCTCTTCCAGATTGGCTTCCATCAGCGCGACGATTTCCTGCAACTTCGGCTGGTTGGTGCCGAGCATGTGCTTGAGCGGCACACGTTGGTGATCCTGTTCGTTGCGGATGCGCTCGTAGACGAACATTTCCGAGATCGCTGCCGACAGTTCACGACCGTGATCGCGACTGATCAGGTGCAGCATCATGTCCAGCGGCGCGGTGCCGCCGGAGCTGGTGAAGCGGTTACGGTCGAGGGTGAACAGACGTGTGCTCATGGCCACGCGCGGGAAAGCTTCCTGCATCGCCGCCAGACATTCCCAGTGCACGCTGCAATCGAAGCCGTCGAGCAGACCGGCGCAGGCCAGCGCCCAACTGCCGGTGCACACCGCGCCCAGGCGCTTGGACTGGCGCGCCTGGCTTTGCAGCCACGAGACGTGTTCACGGGTTACGGTACGTTGAATGCCGATGCCGCCGCAGACGATCACCGTGTCCAGGGGCGGGGCTTTGTGCATGGAGGCGTCGGGGGTGATTTGCAGACCGTCACTGGCCCAGACCTGGCCGCCATCGACGGTGAGGGTGCTCCAGCGATACAGCTCGCGACCGGACAACTGGTTGGCCATGCGCAGCGGCTCAACGGCGGACGCCAGGGAAATCAGCGTGAAATTGTCCAGCAGCAGAAAGCCGATGGATTGAGGCGCACGGTTCTGGGGTTGGGCCCCGGAGTTGAACGACGTCATCGCGGTATCTCCTCACACAAAGCAGGTGGCGGCCTCAGGCGGAGGCTCTTGTTATTGCCCGCGTCTCACGGAGAAAGCAGGCTTTGTTATGACAGAGCAATTGCCGTGCCTGAAATTGGACGGCCATTCAATAACTCCTGAAAACGACCTCGCGACGCGTCTATCCGAGACCTCGGAACACGCCATTTCGAAGTGCCATCAGGCGCCGCCAGAGCCCTGCCGCGCAGCCTGTGAGCAGATCGGTAGCACTTGTGGGAACTGGCCTGCAGAGGATTTGCACAGAGTGTCACCGCAAGCACGGGCGACGGACGGTCAGGTAACGACTGACGAGTCACGACTGACAGTGAGGCTTGTCTGATTGCGACGCGCCAAAAGGTGGCGTGGCTGGATCGGGGTGTTCTTTTGTCGAGCAGTTTTGACTGGTCTGGCACTCCACTCTGCCAGATCAACCTGTGGCGAGGGGATTTATCCCCGATCGGCTGCGCAGCAGTCGTAAATCCATTCACCAAAGTGTGTCAGGCAAAACTCGATTGCAGGATTTGGGACTGCTTCGCAGCCCAGCGGGGATAAATCCCCTCGCCACGGGTTCACGGTCAGCACTCAACCGCACTGACCGCCAAGCCACCGCGCGAAGTCTCTTTATATTTGTCATGCATATCGGCGCCGGTATCGCGCATGGTGCGGATCACCCGGTCCAGCGAGATAAAGTGCTGGCCGTCGCCGCGCAGGGCCATTTGCGCCGCGTTGATGGCTTTCACGGCGGCGATCGCATTGCGCTCGATGCACGGCACTTGCACCAGCCCGCCGACCGGGTCGCAGGTCAGACCAAGGTTGTGCTCCAGGCCGATTTCCGCCGCATTGCAAAGTTGTTCGGGCGTGGCGCCAAGAATCTCCGCCAGCCCCGCCGCTGCCATCGCGCAGGCCGAACCGACCTCGCCCTGACAGCCGACCTCGGCGCCAGAGATCGAAGCGTTCTTCTTGCACAGAATGCCGACCGCCGCCGCGCCGAGGAAATAGTCGACGACGTTGGCGTCGGTGACTGCCTCGCTGAATTTCATGAAGTAGTGCAGCACCGCCGGGATGATCCCCGCCGCGCCATTGGTCGGCGCGGTAACCATGCGCCCGCCGGCGGCATTCTCTTCATTGACGGCCAGGGCGAACAGGTTGACCCACTCCATCGCGCTCAGGGTCGAGCCGATGACGTTCGGTTTGTTCAGCTCTTGCAGGCTGCGGTGCAACTTCGCCGCACGCCGCCGCACGTTCAGGCCGCCGGGCAGAATGCCTTCGTGCTTGAGGCCTTGCTCGACGCAATCCTGCATCGCCCGCCACAGTTTCATCAGCCCGGCGCGGATTTCTTCTTCACTGCGCCAGACTTTTTCGTTGGCCATCATCAGTTCGGCAACCCGCAGGTTGTGCTTCTTGCACAGTTCCAGCAGCTCGACCGCGCTGGAGAAGTCGTAGGGCAATTCGGTGCGATCCAGATCGACCACACCACTGGACGCTTGCGCCTCATCAACGACGAAGCCGCCGCCGACCGAATAGTAGGTGTCACGGTGCAACTCACCGAACTCGCCTTCGGCCACCAGCGTCATGGCGTTGGGATGGAATGGCAGGTTTTCATCGATCAGACGCATGTCCCGCGCCCACACAAACGGCACCGACAGGCGACCATCCAATAACAACGTATGGGTTTCACGCAGCGCCTGAATGCGCGGGCCGATCTGCGCCGGGTCGATTGCGTCCGGCCACTCGCCCATCAGGCCCATGATCACCGCGTTGTCGCTGCCGTGGCCGATGCCGGTGGCGGAAAGCGATCCGAACAACTGCACCTCGATGCGCCGCACCTGTTCCAGCTGGTGCTTGCCGCGCAGCGACTCGACGAACAATGCGGCGGCGCGCATCGGCCCGACGGTGTGGGAACTGGAAGGGCCGATGCCGATTTTGAACAGGTCGAAAACGCTGATAGCCATTGCTGCGAAGCTCCTGAGAATACCGGTCCGGGCGGCAAAAGCGCCCGCTGGCGGAGCTGCTACGCTCAAGCTGCGATCCGCCGAATGCCGGCATCATCGGGCTTTTGTCGGCGCGCTCGGCGTCTGACACCGACGCAGTCATGTCCAGCAGCGTCGTTACGTTTTCGCCCCGCAAATACGCCGTTTTTATGCAGTCGAGCAGGTCATCGGGGGCGGAAAAAAGCTGTAAGCGACGTCACCGACACTGGAAGCGACCATCCCTGTACTGGATACGACCCTCCCTGTAGGCGTCAGATTTTCACTGGTACATGATCGGGATGACTCGATTGCAAGGCGCTGCGGTAGAGCTGTCGTCAGAACGCCACCAACCGCAACCCATAAGTGCGGTGGTCCACAGTCGGAACACTGCCAAAAAAAACACCAAGGAGTCCATCCATGAAAGGTTCCCCGTCGTTGTTGTTGGCCGCCCTGCTGAGTCTGCCGTTACTGGCGCAAGCCGCAGAACCGGCACAGTGCAGCCTCGTTAACTTCTCTGATGTCGGCTGGACCGACATCACCGCTACCACCGCCACCACTTCCGTTGTTCTCAACGCCCTCGGCTACAAGACCAAGACCACCATGATCTCCGTGCCCGTGACCTACAAGTCGCTGGCCGACGGCAAGAACATGGACGTGTTTCTCGGTAACTGGATGCCGACCATGGAGAACGACATCAAGCCGTATCGCGATGCCGGCACCGTCGACACCGTGCGCACCAACCTCAAGGGTGCCAAGTACACCCTCGCCGTGCCGCAAGCCCTGTACGACAAAGGCCTGCATGATTTCGCCGACATCGCCAAATTCAAGAAAGAACTCGACGGCAAGATCTACGGCATCGAGCCGGGCAACGACGGCAACCGGCTGATCCAGAGCATGATCGACAAGGATGCCTTCGGCCTGAAAACCGCAGGCTTCAAGATCGTCGAGTCTTCCGAGGCCGGCATGCTCTCGCAAGTTGACCGGGCGCAGAAGCGCGACACCGCCGTGGTCTTCCTCGGCTGGGCACCGCACCCGATGAACAAGCGCTTCAAGATTCAATACCTGACCGGCGGCGACGACTTCTTCGGCCCCGATTTCGGCGCAGCCACCGTGGCGACCAACACCCGCAAGGGTTACGCCGAAGAATGCAGCAACGTCGGTCAGCTGTTGAAAAACCTGGAGTTCACCGTCGACATGGAAAGTGAACTGATGGGCAACATTCTCGACGACAAGATGAAGCCTGACGCGGCCGCCAAGGCCTGGCTGAAAAAGAATCCACAGGTGCTCGATACCTGGCTCGCTGGCGTGACCACCATTGACGGTAAACCAGGCCTGGAGGCCGTGAAAGCCAAGCTCGCGCCTTGATTTGAAAGGCACCGCTTATGCCGGGCAGGCGTGCCTGCCCGGGCTGTTAATTTCCTTGCATGCGGACGTTCACTACCATGCTGATTGATCAGAAAATACCTTTAGGCCAGTACATCGCGGGCTTCGTCGAATGGTTGACGCAACACGGCGCCAACACCTTCGACGCAATCGCCGTGACACTGGAAACGATGATCCACGGCGTGACGTTTGCGCTGACCTGGTTCAACCCGTTGGTGCTGATTGGCCTGATTGCCATCATTGCCCATCTGATTCAACGCAAGTGGGGCCTGACCGCGTTCGTGGTCGCCTCGTTCCTGCTGATCCTCAACCTGGGGTACTGGCAGGAAACCATGGAAACCCTCGCCCAGGTGCTGTTCGCCACCCTGGTCTGCGTGTTGATCGGCGTGCCGCTGGGCATCGTCGCCGCGCACAAACCGATGTTCTACACCATGATGCGGCCGGTGCTCGATCTGATGCAGACCGTACCGACCTTCGTTTACCTCATTCCTACCCTGACCCTCTTCGGGCTGGGTGTGGTTCCGGGCCTGATCTCCACGGTGGTCTTCGCCATCGCGGCGCCGATCCGCCTGACCTACCTGGGCATCCGCGATGTCCCGCAAGAACTGATGGACGCCGGCAAGGCCTTCGGCTGCTCGCGTCGCCAATTGCTCTCAAGGATCGAACTGCCGCACGCCATGCCGAGCATCGCGGCCGGCATCACCCAGTGCATCATGCTGTCGCTGTCGATGGTGGTGATCGCGGCACTGGTCGGCGCCGACGGACTCGGCAAACCGGTGGTCAACGCACTGAACACTGCTGATATTGCGCTGGGCTTCGAAGCAGGCCTGGCAATCGTACTGCTGGCGATCATGCTCGACCGTATCTGCAAACAACCCGACGCCAAAGTAGGGGGTGACGCATGAGCATAATTCGCTTCGAAGACGTCGACGTAATCTTCTCCAAGGACCCGCGCGAGGCACTCAAGCTGCTCGATCAGGGCATGACCCGCAACGAGATCCTGAAGAAGACCGGTCAGATCGTCGGCGTGGAAAAAGCCACGCTGGACATCAACAAAGGCGAGATCTGCGTGCTGATGGGCCTGTCCGGCTCGGGCAAGTCGAGCCTGCTGCGCTGCATCAACGGCCTCAACACGGTGAGCCGCGGCAAGCTGTTCGTCGAGCATGAAAACCGTCAGATCGACATCGCGTCCTGCACGCCCGCCGAGCTGAAGATGATGCGCACCAAGCGTATTGCCATGGTGTTCCAGAAGTTCGCCCTGATGCCCTGGCTGACAGTGCGCGAGAACATCAGTTTCGGTCTGGAAATGCAGGGTCGACCGGAGAAGGAACGCAAGAAACTGGTCGACGAGAAACTCGAACTGGTCGGCCTGACCCAATGGCGCAACAAGAAGCCGGACGAACTTTCCGGCGGCATGCAACAGCGCGTCGGCCTCGCCCGTGCGCTGGCCATGGACGCCGATATTCTGCTGATGGACGAACCGTTCTCGGCTCTCGACCCGCTGATCCGCCAGGGTCTGCAGGATGAACTGCTGGAGCTGCAACGCAAGCTGAGCAAGACCATCGTGTTTGTCAGCCACGACCTTGATGAAGCACTCAAACTCGGCAGCCGCATCGCGATCATGAAAGACGGCCGGATCATCCAGTACAGCGTGCCGGAAGAAATCGTCCTCAACCCGGCGGACGACTATGTGCGCACCTTCGTCGCCCACACCAATCCGCTCAACGTGCTCTGCGGCCGCAGCCTGATGCGCACGCTGGACAAGTGCAAACGCATCAACGGCTCGGTGTGCCTCGACCCGGGCGGCGACTCGTGGCTGGACCTGGCCGAAGGCAACACCATCAAAGGCGCGCGGCAGAACGGTTCAGTGCTGAATCTGCAGAACTGGGCACCGGGGCAAGCAGTGGAAGGCCTGGAGCGCAAACCGACGCTGGTGGACTCGAACATCGGCATGCGTGACGCGCTGCAGATTCGTTATCAGACCGGCAACAAGCTGGTGCTGCACGATAACAATCATGTGGTGGGGATTCTCGGCGACAGCGAGTTGTATCACGCGCTGTTGGGCAAGAATCTGGGGTAAACCCCGCAGATACAAAAACGCCGCGAGATTATCGCGGCGTGATCGTTCCCACGCTCCGCGTGGGAATGCAGCCCGGGACGCTCCGCGTCCCACAACAGCGGACGCAGAGCGTCCATTGATGCATTCCCACGCGGAGCGTGGGAACGATCATGCAAAAGGGGCTCAATCGAGCCCCTTTTGTTTTAGCTGTTTAGCTATACACCCGGCCTAGAAGCTGCCGATGGCTTTCAAACTGATCCAGCACATCCCGCGTAATCTGCTCAGGAGTGAAGCCCATCAAGTCGTAATCCTGGCTGCCATTGTGCAGATACACCTCAGCACGGTAGTAACGCTGACGCGTTTCATCCGATTGCGCCGATTCGGTCGGGGTCGCCAGATAACCATCCAGGCTCACTTCGTAGACGAAAGGGTTGCCCTCTTCCATCTCGACCCGCACGCCCATGCAACGCTTGGCCTTGCCCAGCAGCGTCTGCACTTCAATGCCCTGATTGCGCAATTGCGCCGCTGCATCTTCCAGCGCCGGGGTGACATGCTTGTCCATGAAGCGCTGCACCACCGATTGGCTCGGCTGCAGATCCAGTTGCGTCAGGCGCTCGCTGAAACCACGGCGCCCGCGCTCGGCCAGTTGCGCTTGCTCCTGTTCGATCTGCACGTCCTGGCGCATCGCCTTGTGCAGGCCGAACATGAAGCAGATCAGCACCACCGAAAACGGCAGGCCGGCCAGCACGACCATGGTCTGCATGGCTTCGAAGTTGCCGGCGAACAGCAGGCCGATGGTCACCAGCGTGATCACCACCGACCAGAAGATCCGCAGCCAGTGCGGCGCGTCTTCATCGACGTTGCCGCCCTTGCAGGAAAGATTCGCCATCATCACCGCGCCGGAGTCGGCCGGGGTCAGGAACAGCACGAAGCCGACAAAGATCGACACCCCGATGACGACTTTCGACGCCGGGTAATGCTCAAGCAACTGATAGATCGCCATCGACGGCTGTTCCAACGCCGTCTTGCCCAGCTCCACCGCGCCCTGATTCATCACCAGATCCAGCGCCGAGTTGCCGAAGATCGACAGCCACGCCAAGGTGAAGCCCAGCGGAATCAGCAGCACGCCAGCAACCAGCTCACGCACGCTGCGGCCACGGGAAATCCGTGCGATGAACATGCCCACGAATGGCGCCCAGGAAATCCACCAGGCCCAGTAGAACAGCGTCCACAGGCCCAGCCAGCGATCGGACTTGGCGCTATCGCCTTCATAGACGTACAGGTCGAAGGTCTTCAGCACCACGCCGTTGAGGTAGTCACCGATGTTCTGCACGAAGCCGTTGAGCAGGTGCAAAGTCGGGCCGAACAGCAGGACGAAAATCAGCAGGCCACTGAACAGCACGATGTTCAGGTTGGACAGACGGCGGATGCCGTTTTCCACACCCGACACGGCAGCGATGGTCGCCACGGTGCTCATGACGATGATGACGATCAGCAGGTTGGTGTTGCTGTGCTCCATGCCGAACAGGTTTTCCAGCCCGGACGACACTTGCAGCGAGCCAATCCCCAGGTTGGTCACCAGACCCAGCAGCGTTACGAACATGCCGAAGCCGTCCACCGCGTGCCCGGCCGCACCCTTGACCCAGCGCTCGCCGACCAGCGGATACAGCGCCGAACGCAGCGCCAGCGGCTGGTTATGCCGATAGGCAAAATACGCCACCGCCAGACCGACCAAAGCGTAAATCGCCCAGCCGTGCAGGCCCCAGTGCAGGAAAGTCAGTTGCACCGCCTGCCGCGCGGCCATATTCGTGGCCGAGGTGCCTTCCGGCGGATTGAAATAGTGATCCAGTGGCTCGGACGCGCCGAAGTACAGCAGCGAAATGCCGATGCCCGACGAGAACAGCATCCCCGCCCAGGCGCCGTAACTGAAGTCCGGGGTGTCGTCCTTGCTACCCAATTTGAGTTTGCCGTACGAGGAAAACGCCAGACCGACCACGAACACCAGGTAAGCGGCGATCACCACCATGTAGTACCAGCCGAAGCTGCGCGACAACCAGGCCTGGGCCATCCCTAACATTCTGCCGGCCTCTTGCGGGGCGATGATCAGAATGGCGGTCAACAACAGAATCAGCGCGGTCGAGGTGTAGAACACCCAACCGTTGACCGTCACCTTCTCGGGCGGGGTCTTTATTAGCGAGGCAGAACTCATGGCACAAATGCTCCAGGCAGTGCGAGAGAAGAACACAAGGCATCACGGAACCCGACCAATCGGTTAGTTGGCAGCCGACCGGCGGGTGATATAAAGACACTCCGAAAAAAGCCCGAACCTGCCGAAATGGCGTTGCGTATTCGCTTTCGTGGCCAGAGGCGACGGACGTTCATCCGAAACCTGGCCCCGAGCGTCTTGCCCTTTCAACACGTCCATCGAATCGCGAACCGCGCCATGCCCCGCGCAGGTTTCGAGCCGTTTCAGGTGTCGGTTTTTATCGTCATTACGCGTAGGAATTTTCTGTAGGCAGCGACGAATTGTCGCAGATCTTATTCTTTGTTGATTGAACGTTCAATCAAAACAAAATAGACTGGCCCTCAATCCGATCGGCGTCATTCGCCCCTCGGAAGGCCTAAGGAGATGTGCAAGATGCCCAAGGTCGGTATGCAACCCATCCGCCGCCAACAACTGATCGAAGCCACTTTGCAAGCGGTCGATCAGGTCGGAATGGGGGACGCCAGCATTGCGCTGATCGCCCGTTTGGCCGGTGTCTCGAATGGCATCATCAGTCATTACTTTCAGGACAAGAACGGCCTGATCGCCGCCACGATGCGGTACCTGATGACCGCCCTCAGCGAGAGCGTCACCGCGCGCCGTCAGGCGCTGGCAGATGACAGCCCACGGGCGCATCTGCAGGTGATCATCGAAGGCAACTTCGACGCCAGCCAGGTCAATGGCCCGGCAATGAAAACCTGGCTGGCCTTCTGGGCTACCAGCATGCACCAGCCGTCTTTGCACAGGTTGCAGCGGATCAACGATCACCGCCTGTATTCCAACCTGTGCTGCCAGTTCCGCCGTGTGCTGCCGCTCGAAGATGCGCGCAATGCCGCCCGAGGCCTGGCAGCTTTGATCGACGGCTTGTGGTTGCGCGGCGCGCTGTCGGGAGACGCTTTCGACACGGCGCAGGCGCAACAGATCGCTTACGAATACATGGATTTCCAATTGGCCAAGAAGGTGAGCTAGAGCACAGAGAAAATGCTCGGCCCCTGAACTCCACCGCAGCGTGATCGCGGTGGTCAACGCCAACCACCAATGCACTTGCGAGGACACTATGGCCCGTTTCGAACTGCAAAAACTCTACATCGATGGCGCGTACACCGACGCCGGCAGCGACGCCACCTTCGAAGCCATCAACCCGGCGAACGGTGAAGTCCTCGCACTGGTGCAACGTGCGACCAAAGACGACGTCGAGCGCGCCGTGGTCAGCGCCGAAAAGGGCCAGAAAATCTGGGCCGCGATGACCGCCATGGAGCGTTCGCGCATCCTGCGTCGCGCCGTCGACATCCTGCGCGAGCGCAACGATGAACTGGCCGCGCTGGAAACCCTGGACACCGGCAAATCCTTCTCCGAAACCAAGTACGTCGACATCGTCACCGGCGCTGACGTGCTGGAATACTACGCAGGCCTGGTGCCCGCCATCGAAGGCGAGCAGATCCCGCTGCGTGACACCTCTTTCGTTTACACCCGTCGCGAACCACTGGGCGTGGTCGCCGGTATCGGCGCGTGGAACTACCCGATCCAGATCGCCCTGTGGAAATCCGCTCCAGCCCTGGCCGCCGGTAACGCGATGATCTTCAAGCCAAGCGAAGTTACCTCGCTGACCACCCTGAAACTGGCCGAGATCTACACCGAAGCGGGCGTGCCGAACGGCGTGTTCAACGTCCTGACCGGCAGCGGTCGCGAAGTCGGCACCTGGCTGACCGAGCACCCGCGCATCGAAAAAATCTCCTTCACTGGCGGCACCGACACCGGCAAGAAAGTCATGGCCAGCGCTTCGGCTTCGTCGCTCAAAGACGTGACCATGGAACTGGGCGGCAAGTCGCCGCTGATCATCTGCGACGACGCCGATCTCGATCGCGCCGCCGACACGGCGATGATGGCCAACTTCTACAGCTCCGGTCAGGTCTGCACCAACGGCACTCGCGTGTTCGTACCGGCGCACCTGAAAGCCGCTTTTGAAGCCAAGATCGTTGAGCGCGTTGCCCGCATCCGCGTTGGCAACCCGGAAGACGAAAACACCAACTTCGGCCCGCTGGTCAGCTTCCCGCACATGGAAAGCGTGTTGGCTTACATCGCCAAGGGTAAAGAAGAAGGCGCACGCGTGCTGTGCGGCGGCGGTCGTCTGACCGACGGCGAATTCGCCAAAGGCGCGTTCGTGGCTCCAACCGTATTCACCGACTGCACCGACGACATGACCATCGTGCGCGAAGAAATCTTCGGCCCGGTGATGGCGATCCTCTCCTACGAAACCGAAGAAGAAGTGATCCGCCGCGCCAACGACACCGACTTCGGCCTGGCCGCCGGTATCGTCACCAAAGACCTGAACCGCGCCCACCGCGTGATCCATCAACTGGAAGCCGGTATCTGCTGGATCAACGCCTGGGGCGAGTCCGACGCAAAAATGCCGGTCGGCGGCTACAAGCAGTCGGGCGTGGGCCGTGAGAACGGGATCAGCTCGCTGAACAACTTCACCCGCATCAAATCGGTACAGGTCGAGCTGGGCGATTACGTCTCGGTGTTCTGATCTGACTCAGAGTCCGGGTGGGGCCATTGTGGCGAGGGGATTCATCCCCGTCGGGCTGCGAAGCGGCCCCCCTCCAGACACTGCAATTCTCCAGACAGAACCAGTCGCTGACTCTGCGACTGCTGCGCAGCCGGACGGGGATAAATCCCCTCGCCACAGGTGCGCGGTCACAGTTGACCTGACCAACTCCAAAGAGGGTGCATTCAATGTCCCAAGAATTCGATTACATCATCATCGGTGCCGGCTCGGCCGGTAACACTCTGGCGACCCGTCTGACTGAAGACGAAGGCGTCACCGTTCTGCTGCTCGAAGCCGGGGGGCCGGACTACCGCCTCGACTTCCGCACGCAGATGCCCGCCGCGCTGGCCTTCCCGCTGCAGGGGCGTCGCTACAACTGGGCCTACGAAACCGATCCAGAGCCACACATGGACGGTCGCCGGATGGAATGCGGTCGCGGCAAGGGCCTGGGTGGTTCGTCGCTGATCAACGGCATGTGCTACATCCGTGGCAACGCCATGGACTACGACGGCTGGGCGAAACTGCCGGGCCTGGAAGACTGGTCGTACCTCGATTGCCTGCCGTATTTCCGCAAAGCCGAAACCCGTGACATCGGCCCGAACGATTACCACGGTGGCGACGGCCCGGTCAGCGTGACCACGCCGAAAGCCGGCAACAACCCGCTGTTCCACGCCATGGTTGAAGCCGGCGTGCAGGCCGGTTACCCGCGCACCGAAGACCTCAACGGTTACCAGCAGGAAGGCTTCGGCCCGATGGACCGCACCGTGACGCCGAACGGCCGCCGTGCTTCCACCGCCCGTGGCTACCTCGACATCGCCAAGAAGCGTTCGACCCTGACCATCGTCACCCACGCCCTGACCGACAAGATTCTGTTCGAAGGCAAGCGCGCGGTCGGCGTGCGTTACCTGATCGGTGACGCTGAAGAACGTGTTGAAGCCAAGGCGCGCAAGGAAGTCCTGCTGTGCTCCGGCGCCATCGCTTCGCCGCAGATTCTGCAGCGCTCCGGTGTCGGCCCGGCGAAACTGCTGGAAAGTCTCGACATCCCGGTGGTCCACGATCTGCCGGGCGTCGGTGAAAACCTGCAGGATCACCTTGAGCTGTACCTGCAATACGCCTGCACCCAGCCGGTTTCGCTGTATCCGTCGCTGCTCTGGTACAACCAGCCGGCGATCGGTGCCGAGTGGCTGTTCAACGGCACCGGTATCGGCGCCAGCAACCAGTTCGAGGCCGGCGGCTTCATTCGTTCGCGTCCGGAATTCGAATGGCCCAACATCCAGTACCACTTCCTGCCGGTGGCGATTAACTACAACGGCAGCAACGGCGTGAAAGAACATGGTTTCCAGGCGCACATGGGCTCCATGCGCTCGCCGAGCCGTGGTCGCATCCAGGTCAAGTCCAAGGATCCGCGCCAGCACCCGAGCATCCTGTTCAACTACATGGCCACCGAGCAGGACTGGCAGGAATTCCGCGACGGCATCCGCCTGACCCGCGAAATCATGCAGCAGCCGGCCCTCGACGCGTTCCGTGGTCGTGAAATCAGCCCGGGCATCGACGTGCAAACCGATGAGCAGCTCGACAAGTTCATCCGCGAGCACGCCGAAACCGCGTTCCACCCGTCCTGCTCGTGCAAGATGGGCACCGACGAGATGGCCGTGGTCGATGGCGAAGGTCGTGTGCACGGCATGCAGAGCCTGCGCGTGGTCGATGCTTCGATCATGCCGATCATCACCACCGGCAACCTCAACGCACCGACGATCATGATGGCCGAGAAAATCGCCGACAAGATCCGTGGCCGCAAGCCGCTGCCGCGCAGCAATGCTGCTTATTACGTCGCGAACGGCGCGCCGGTCAAAGGCAAGCCGATGCGGGATATTACCCCTGCGGCTCAGTAAGACGTAATACCGAGGCGCGACCTTCGCGAGCAGGCTCGCTCCCACACTGGATCTGTGGCATTCACAAATCCCCTGTGGGAGCGAGCCTGCTCGCGAAGAGGCCCTCACAGCAACACACACTTCCCCGCTGCAC
>NZ_RCOC01000026.1:0-328 GCF_004307515.1 Pseudomonas sp. Sample_14
GCGCCATGTACGCCGTCACCGCCGACACCAAAAACGAAGACCTGCTGGCCAACGCCTGCGAAACGCTTGCGTCGGCCAAAACCATCGCCCAGGAATTCGCCGGGCTGGTGAAGCCATCGCAGCGGCGGACGCTGATGGGGATCGCGCAGTTGATCATGCTCGGCGAACTGGCGGTGAATCGGGTGCTGGATAATCTGGAGTTGCCGCAGTAGCGGGCCTTTGATGATCGTTCCCACGCTCTGCGTGGGAATGCCTCAAGGGACGCTCCGCGTTCCAGCTCTGGGGGGACGCAGAGCGTCCCGGGCTGCATTCCCACGCGGAGCGTGGG
>NZ_RCOC01000026.1:338-207698 GCF_004307515.1 Pseudomonas sp. Sample_14
CCAGCTCTGGGGGGACGCAGAGCGTCCCGGGCTGCATTCCCACGCGGAGCGTGGGAACGATCAACGCGTAAGCAGTGAAGATTCTTGTGGGAGCGAGCCTGCTCGCGAATGCGGTTTGTCAGTCACTTTGGCTTCGACTGGCGGATTGCTTTCGCGAGCAGGCTCACTCCCACTGTTGATGCGGTTTATTCAGTTACGGGTGCAGTTGATGATCGTTCCCACGCTCTGCGTGGGGAATGCCTCAAGGGACGCTCCGCGTTCCAGCTCTGGGGGGACGCAGAGCGTCCCGGGCTGCATTCCCACGCGGAGCGTGGGGACGATCAACGCGTAAGCAATGAAGATTCCTGTGGGAGCGAGCCTGCTCGCGAAAGCGGTTTGTCAGTCACTGTGGCTTCGACTGGCGGATTGCTTTCGCGAGCAGGCTCACTCCTACAGGGGGGCGGGTCAAGGCTGGAACCATTCGTGGCGTTCGTTGAAGGTTTGCTGGATGAGGTCGATGAGGGCTTGGATTTCGGGAGAGTTTTGCGAGTCGGTGTTGACGGCGAGCCAAGCATGGAGCTGCATCGCCTCGGCGAATAATCCGGGCAGTGCGATGAGGCCTCGGTCGAAGCGGCTCATGTATGCCGGCAGCAATCCGATGCAAGCGCTGCACCGGATCATCTCCAGCATCAATTCATAAGATTGCATTTGCACTACGCCAGCCAAGCGCTGCTCGACCAACTCATTCCAAGGCCGAAAGCTCTCAACCTGCCGATCATGCTGCCACTGCACCAGCATGAAGTCCGCCAGATCATCCGGCGTTTCCGGTCGCGCTGTCACCCGCGAATAGCGCTTGGCGATGTGCGGCAGATATTCAATTCGCGCGAGGTGTTGCGGTTCGCTGGTAGCGAAGGTGGGAACAAGGTTTGGAGCATCGCCAGGAGCGAGCCAGAGGACAATGTCGGCGCTGACCGCACGCAGGGCCAGTTCGCTATCCAGAGCAATAATTTCCAGACGCAAACTGGCATTGCGCCGCAGCAATGCGATGAGGTCGCGGCCGAGAATGTCGTGGAGGATGGATTCGGCGATGGCCAGACGAATCAGCGGTTGTTCGATGACCGGGAGTTTGCGTTGGTGGGCCAGGGTGCTGAGTCGGACCTGCAACAGTTGGCCTTCGCGGGTGAGCGTTAGGGCGCTGCCCTGGAAGCTGAACAGGCTGTGTTGCAGTTGCTGTTCGAGTTGCGCGAGTTGTTTGCGCAGCAGCGTCGAGCGCACATTGAGGCTGCGCGCGGCTTGCATGAAGCAACCGCAGCGGGCGCTGACGAGGAAGTATTGGGCGACTTCGCTGTCGATGGTCGCGGCCTGGTTTAGCCAGGGTTCGGCGATGGTTTGGGGCGTTTGATAATCAGCGGTGCCCGAGCGTCCTGCGAGTTCGGTGAATGACATTGATGACTCCCTGTCGATCTAATGTGGTTGCTCTGAATACACCGGATCTCATTGTGGGAGCGAGCCTGCTCGCGAAAGCGTTGGCACATTCAACATCTTCGCTGACTGACCCACCGCATTCGCGAGCAGGCTCGCTCCCACAGGGGTGATTGGTGTTTGGCTGACGTCAGTGTTTTTCCTCGAGGATTTTGTTCAGTTCAGCGCCGTCGATGCTGAGGGTGGCAGTGTTGAGCATGCCGTCCAGATAAGCCTGGGCGATCTGTTCCTGGCGTTGAGCGCGCAGGGCCTGGGTCAGTTGGTCGCGCAGTTCCTCCAGCGTCGCGGTGCGGGCCGGTTGTTGTTCGGTGAGTTTGATCACGTGGAAACCGGCGGCGCTTTGCACCGGATCAGACACGGCGCCCACCTTGAGCCGCGCCACGGCGCTGCGCACTTCCGGCACCAGCTGTTGCAACGGTTGCAGGCCGGTGTCACCGCCCCGCTCTGCCGTCACTCGATCCTGCGAATATTGCGTAGCGAGCGCCGCAAAATCGGCCGGAGCTGACTGCGCCTTCTTACTCAATTCAGCGGCTTGTTTGCGCACGGTTTCCAACGAAGCGGAATCATTGACAGCAAGGAAAATCTGACTGACCCGGTACAGCGCCGGCGTCTGCCAGTTGGCCTTCCCCCCGTCATACGCCTGCTGCAACTCAGCCGCGCTCGGATACTCCGCCGGCACCTGACTCACCGAGCGCAAATAATCACGGAACACGATCTGCTCAGTCGCCGCGCGAGTCTGCCGGGCGACGTCGGGGCGCTGCGCCCAGCCCTGCGCATCGGCCTGTTCCAGCACGGCTTTTTCCGCCAGCCGCGTACGAATCCAGCGCTCAAGCGCCTCACGGTTGCCGCGCAATTGCTCGCGGGTTTGCGCCGGGACAGTGGCCAGCAGCGCCTGCAATTCCTCTGGCGAAACCTGCTGATTGCCCAACCGCGCGACCGCTGGCCCGACTGCAACCGGCATCACCGGCGACGGCTGCTGAGCGGCGACCGGGTCACTGCCCGGCCGCAGCACCAGCGCCACGGCCACCACCAACAACGCCAGCGCTCCGGCGCCGATCACCATGGCAGGCTTTTTCACAGCGCGACTTCCTCTTGTTCTGCGATAGCTGATTTGGCGGTTTGCATACCAGTGGCCTGACTGAAGTCGCGCAGGTAAACGATGAATTCCTGCAACAGGCGATCCCACAATTCCAAATTGCCGCGCAGGTGCTCGTTGCTCACGCCAGCAGCCACGACCACGTCCATCTCCATGACCAGAAACTCGCCCTGCAACGACAACCGTGCAAAACGTCGAGTAGCATTCCACTGCTCTGCGACTCCCTCAGGCAACTCACCCTGCACGCGCAGGGCACAGCTGAAGGTGAAATCAACAAAGTTGCCCTGCTCCAGCGCCGGGTTGCCGAAACGCACGGCGTAGCCGATGCCCTGACTGGCGCTGAGCAACTGGACGATGCCGTTCTGTTCACTCTGGTTGACGCGATAACCAGCGGCCTGGAGGACGTCGGTCAGCGATTGCGGGGAAACGTGGGTGAGCAATTGAGTCATGACTTTCTTCCTTGTTATCAGTGAGCGATCGCGGCTTGCGGCGCGTCGAATTGGGTTTTGTACAGCTCGTCGCCGAAGCCTTGCGCCAGCTCATCGAACTTGACCCGGGCGCTGCCGGCGAAGGGCTGGCGGATTTTCATCACCTCGGCGACATCGATGTTTTCGTAGGCTGTGAGGATCTGTTTGGCGACGCCGTACATTTGCTGATTCTTGGCTGAACATTGCTGCACTTGTGTGTCACGTTCCGCCAGCTGCGCTTGCAGCTTCGCGCGTTCGGCTTCTTTGCCGCGAGCGAGGACCAGCAATTCGTCATAGGCTTTTTTGAACTTGCCGGTCTGCTCGGCACTGGCTGCGACTTGCGCCTGCGCCTGGCTGTGCAGGCTCTGTTGCTGCCCGGCCAGTTGCTCGGCGAGGCCTTTGGCTTTGGCCAGTTCGGCAGTCAGCTGCTTGATCTGCGCTTGCGCTGCCATGGCTTCGTTCTGCGCCGCCAGTTGCGCGGCGCTGGCCTGGGCCTGTTGGCTTTGCAGGGCCTGCAATTGTTGGGTGGTGCTGCGCAGTTGCGTGCGCAAGCGTTCTTCCATGCCTTCGCCGTTCGCCCCGGTGGCAATCAACAAACCCAGGCCCAGCGCGAGAAAACGCGTGTTCATAAAGCTCTCCCGGCGCCTTAGAAGCGCGTGTTGATCTCAAGCTGCAAGACGTCGATGTCGAACGGCGCGCCGTACACCGCTTCGGTGCTCATCCAGCGACCCGTGGCGGAAACGTTCTTCGCCAGGCCGTAATTGCCGCCCATGAAATAGCCCTTGGCGTTGGTGCCGCCGAGGTGGAACGACGAGTCGTTGAAGCCGTCCGGCAAGGCGTCCGGCTGGATGTACTTGTAGCCGGCGAACAGGTTCCAGTCGCCCTTGCGCTTGAGGTCCAGCGCGTTGCCGAGGGTGAACTGCACCATCCATGCATTGGCGCCGCTTTCGATCTCGCCGTTGCTGTCGAGGTTGTTGACGATCTGCCCGGCGGAGCGCTTGCGCATGTCGCCTTCGTCGTAGCTGAGGTTGTGGATGTAATTGCCCTGGCTGCGCAGTTTGAAGTCCTGCGGCAGGTCGGCGTCCCACACGACGTTGAGATCGAGCAGGTTGAACTCGGACGCAAGCCCGACGAATTGCGGCTGCGGCGTGGCGCTCGGGTTGAGCGGGTTCGGCGTGATGTCACGCAGCAGGAACACGCTGTTGCCCTTCTGCATGAACGCCGCACGAGTACCGTCGCTGTCGCAGCCCGGCGCGCCGGCCCACGGTTCGCAGGGGCTGGAGCGCTGACCCTGTATGTCGTCGAAGCGGTAATAGGCCAGCGCACCTTTGAGGCGGTTGTTGCTGTTGATCGCCCATTTCGCGCCGAGCTGCGCGCCGTACAGCCATTTGTTGTCGCTCTCTTCCTTGTCGAAACCGTTACTGCTGGAAGTGTCGTTGGTGTAGTCCACCGGGAACGCGCCGACGGTGCCGAACACGCCCCAATCGCGGTTGAGCTTGTGATCGAAAATCGCCGCCACACCATCGAAATTCAGGTCGTTGGAATAGAGCATGTCGGTGGACATGAACGGATTGGCGAAGCGCCCGCCGGTCAGGGTCAATTCGTCCATTGGCTTCCAGGTCAGGTAGCCCTGATCGAGCCAGATGTCCTTCTTGGCAAAGCCGCCGCCGAGGTTCTGCGTGGTCGATACCGGGTTGTTGTCCGAACCGGTGCCGATGCGAATGCCGGCGGTCCATTCCTCCGAAATCACTGCTTTCATGCCCAGACGTGCGCGCAGGCGAAAAAGGTTTTCGCGGTCTTCGCGGGTGTTGAGCAACGGCGGCAGGCTGGTGCTGCTGTTGGGATTTACGTCGTACGGGCCATTGTTGTTGAGCTTGGCGAAGTCGACGATTTCGTTGCTGTTGTTGCCCGAGTAGTACCGCGATTCGTCACGCAGACGAATGTCGCCGTCGAAGCTGATGCGCGAGGCCCAGTCCGGAAAGGTATTCGGCGCTGCCCAGTTTTCCTGTTTGGCGGTGGCCATGACCTCGGCTTTGACCTGATCGCGGATCTGGTCGCGCACCGCTGCCGGCACGTACTGCACACGCACATCGCCCGGCGCGGCGACCGGTCCGGCCGCGACTGCGGTGGACGCGGCAGCCTGTTTGGCCTGCGCCGCTTCGTTCTGCGCCTGGGCGATCAGCGCGTCGGCCTTGTCCTGTTTGAGAATGCCCTGCTCGACCAGCAAGCGGATCAGATTGATCGTGGCGTTCTCCGACGGCGCAGGCGCTGCCACGGCCTGGCCGACCAGGGTCGCAATGACCATGCCGACCGCCAGGGACAATCGATTCACGTTGGAAATCATCTGCACACAACTCCTTTTGCCGAAGCTTGAATAAGTGAATTAACCCGGACGCCGCCCTTGCAGGGACAGGCGCACGGGCAAAGTGATGGAGGCCGGAGGCCGTTCGCTGAGGGCTGGCGCACCGCGTAAAGCGGCCAGCACCTGGGTATCGATTTGCGGTTTGCCGCTGGACTTGATCAGCTCGACGCGGGTGATCTCGCCGACGCTGCTCAGCCAGACGTCGGCCTGCAGCGAGAATGCGAGGTTGCGCAGCTCGGGGTTCTCGCGCAGCAAACGCTGGAAAGTGAACGCGAGAAACTGGCTGTACGTGCCCGTGCCCAAACGCCCGCCGCCAGCACCGGCCATGCCGCCGCCCTTGCCCGCGCCGATGTTGAAAGCGTCGCTGCCGGCCTGCGCGTCGCCGTCCATTTGCATCGGGTTGGCCAGATCGTCCGCCGGCGATGGCGGCGCCTCTTCTTCAGGCTTGACCTCCTCCGGCTCCGGCGTTGGCTTGGGCTCGACGACTTTTTCTTCCACCGGCGTTTGCGGCTCTGGCGGTTTTTCCGGCGGCGGTGGTGGCGGTGGCGGCAACGGAATGATCGTCGGCACTTTCGGCGCTTCGCGGCGCACGCCGGCCATGTCGTTGGCCCACTGCCAGAAGAACCACGCGGCGAGCGCGGCGACCAGTAGTCCGGCGCCCCACTTCACATAGCGTAACGGCGACTTTTTCACGGGCGGCGGTTCGATCGGGAGTTGTGCGGTCATGACTCAGCCCTGACTCGGTTTGCCGGTGACGAGACCGACCTGGGACAATTCGAGCCGACGCAGCAGGTCCAGCACTTCGATGACTTTCTGGTACTGCACCGTCGCATCGCCGCGCACGATCACCGGGAAATCCGGGCTCTGCGCTTTCTCGATGCGCAGGCGTTCTTCCAGCTCGGCCAGGGTCACCGGATAGGCATCGAGGAACACCTGGCCGCCGTCGTTGACCGAGATCGCCTTGGTCTTGGCTTCCGACAGCGACACCGACGCGCTGGCCTTGGGCAGGTTGATCTGAATCCCGGAGACCTGCGCGGTGGCGGTGAGGATGAACATCACCAGCACCACCATCAGCACATCGACCAGCGGAGTGATGTTGATGCTGTCGACGGCGGCATCGTCATCATCGTCGTGGGAGGCATTTACGGACGCCATGGCAGTGCTCCTCAGGCCGGTACGGAGTGGTTGGCGTGATGGCCGCGCTGGTGCGACGCCTCACTGAACTGGCTCTCGCCATGCATCTCCGCCAGACGAGTGATGAACTCGTCGACGAACACACGCATGTCGGCGCTGACTTCCTTGTTGCGGGTGATCAGGCGGTTGTAGCCGAACAGCGCCGGGATCGCGACGAACAGGCCCATCGCCGTGGCCAACAGCGCGGCGGCCATACCCGGCGCGATGGCGTTGATGTTGACGTCGCCGGCCATTGCCGTGCCGAGGAACACCACCATGATCCCCAGCACCGTGCCGAGCAGGCCGATATACGGACCGCCGGCGATGGCGTTGGACAGGGTCGAAAGTTTCGAACTCAGCTGCTGGTTCTCGCGGGTGCGCACGCCATCCATCGAGCAGCGGATGGCTTCGATGGTCGCCGCTGAAACCGAGGAGGTATCGGCGCCCTGCTCACGACGGGTACGGATCTCTTTGACCGCCACCAGGTACAGGCGCCACAGCGACGAATGCTGCAGACGCTGAGCCAGTTGCGCGTCGTCGGCGAACATCTCCAGACGCGTGCCGACCTTGGCGAATTGCACGCGGAAGTCTTCGTTGGCCGCAGTCACGCGGCTGAGGCTGCGGTTCTTGCGCAACATGATGATCCACGACTGGAACATCATCAGCACCAGCACGGCGATAATCACCCAGGCGTCGATCGGCACCGCGTTGAGCAAGAAGCCAAGGCTGCCGAAACCGAAGCCGGACTGCTCTTCATCGACGCCGTAAGCGACCAGTTTCGACTCGGCGCCTTGCGAGGTGGCATCGGCCAGCAACAGCGCGGCCGGACGGGCGACTTTCGACAGGCGCAGCTCATCAATAGCGCCAGCGAATGGCTGGAACGCGCCTTCCTGCAGATCGGCACCGATGGCCATGACCGAGTTGAACGCCGGCATCGCCTGAGCCAACGCAGCGCTTTCGCGACCGTTGATGTACAGGGTGACTTTCGAACCCTCGGCGGTCAGCGCAACGTGTTGCCATTGCGCCGGAGCCAGAGCTTGCGTGGCGGCGGCGCGCTGGCCGTCGATTTCCACGAACGGCAGGCCTTGGCTGACGCCGATCAGCAGACTTTGCGTGCCTTCGCGACGCGCCAGTATCACTTGTTCGCCGCTGGCCTGATCCAGACGCAGCCAGGCACTGAAGGTGAACGCGCTGCCGGCATTGTGTTGCAGCGACGGACTGGCCGGCAGCAACAACGGCTGGCCGCTGAACTGCAAGGCGCGCCCGACGACGCCATCGATCGCTGTGCCGGTCGCGCTTTGCGCGGTGTTGCCGTACGCCGTGGTGTCTTTCGCCGGGGTGCCGGTGGCACCGTCGAAGTGATACAGCGCGGTGTAATTCGGATCGAAAGTGAGTTGCCCGTTGCCGGTAGCCGGGGCTTTCTGGTTGCCGTAATACATCCAGATGTCCTGACGCTGACCACCCTCGACATTCGGCACATCGACCCAGATCAGCGCCATCCCCATCAGCGCATCGAAACTTTCGATCTGGTGGTTGAGCACGGTTTTGTCATCCGCCGCGACGAAGCGCAGATCGGAGCCGTCCTCTTTCACGCCGTCGAAGGTGAAGTTGCCGGTGTGCAGGCGCACCAGCAGCGCGGTGCGGCCGAGGGCCTGATTGATCGCCGCGCCTTGCGGGGTGGTGTCGACGGCGATCTGTTTGCGGTAATGCCAGTCGTCCTGCCACCAGGCCTGAGCCGTGGCCGGGAGCACGAAGCCCAGGCAGATCAACAACGAAAGGAAGAGGCGTTGCATGGACGTGCTCCGTTAGAAAGTGGCTTGGAGGTTGAAGTGCAGGCGCGATTCCTGCTTTGAGGTGTTCGGCCCTTCGAGTAGCGGGTAGCCCCAGTCGAGGCTGCCGGACAGCCATTTACTGAGGCTGGCGCGGGTGCCGAGGCCGACGCTGGCCAGGGCGTAATTGGCGTCCTGATCCGGCAGTTCGTCGCGCAAGTACAACTGCGCGCCTTCGGCGAAGGCATAGAAGCGCCAGTCCTGCATCCACGTGCCGGCGAATTTCGCCAGCGACGGTGTGCGCAATTCCTGGCTGAGCAGGTAACCGTCATCGGCGGTGCGCTCGGCCGCGAGATAGCCGCGCACCGAGGTGGCGCCACCGGCGGAGAATTGTTCGTTGGAAACCAGCGGCCCCGAGGCGAGTTGGAATGCGGCTTTACTTGCGCTCTGCCAGTCGCTGTCGAAAGTCCAGGTGAAGTTGGTGTCGCCCTTGAGCACGGCGAAACTCGGTTTGGCGCGATAACGTTTGTAGTCGAAGTCTTCGTCGTCGCTGCCGTAGCCGAACACGCTGCGCGTGGCGGCCACCAGACTCAGGCCGAGGCCGAGCTGGCTCTTTTCGCTGTAGCGAAAGCCGTTGTAGGCGAAGGTGAACGGCGCGTATTTCAGCGGTACCTTGTCGCTTTCGCCGGACAGGCTCAGGCGCTCGTCGAAGTCCTTGAAGTCGATGCCGGCGGACAGCGAGTTCGACCAGTTACCGCTCGAGGGCAGCGTGTAAATCGCCGCGACGCCGTAAGAATGACCCTTGCCGAGCACGTTGCTGCCGCCGATGGTGGCGACGTTGCTGTCGGACTGGTAACCGGAGAACTGCACGCTCCAGCGCTCGCTCAGCGGTGCGGTGTAGGACCCGGACCAGACCTTGGCGTTGTCGGTTTCCTGCGGCGCGGTGAAGAACGTCAGGTTGACGCTGTGGCCGAGCTGCCAGAGGTTGTTGTAACCGAGACTGGTGACGCTGCGCAGCTTTTCGGTGTCGGCGCTGTAGTCGTTATTGAGGCCGACGCTGGCCGTCCACGGGTTCTGGTCTTCGACCTGCAAGTCGACATCCATGGTGCCGGGGCGCTGACCTTCGCGCACCAGCGGCATGACCTGGCGACCGGGGGTCTTGTTGAGCTGCGCCAGTTCGCCCTGGACTTTGGCAAAGTCCGGCACCTCGCCTTCTTTCAGCGCCGGGACGTTGTCGCGGATATCCAGCGGCGAATAGTGTTTGGCGCCGACCACGCGCACCCGGCCGACCTTGGTTTCGCTGACTTGCAGATAGACGATGCCATCGGCCACGGCCTGCTCGGGCAGCTCGACAAACACCGATTGATAGCCGCGTTCCTGATAGGCCTTCTGCAACGCATCGCGGGCGCCTTCGATATCGCTCAAGGCTTTCTGCGGGCCGAGGAACGGGTAGACCGCTTCTTCGATCGCCCGGGCATCGAGCACGGTATTGCCGCGCACGAAGTATTCGTTGACGTCGACCAGTCGCTGCGCGGCGGGCGCTTCTGTGCCCTCCTCGGCCAGCGCCGGCTGCGCGCCCGCCGTCACCAGCAGCCAGCCCCACAGCGCCAGCCGTGACGTGAAAATCCGTTCCACATTACCCCCTGAAATTCGCGATGACCTGTAGGCGTTAGCGCCCGGTGTGCTGCGTCAATTGCTGATCGTTGTGGCGCAGGCGTGCTTGCCCAGCCAGGTGTGCAACAGCGCAAAGTTCAGCGAGAACTCGGGCATTTGCAGCAAGGCACCACAGAACACTTCGCCGATGATTTTCTGAATCAGCAGCACCGCGCGCGGCTCGTTGAGCAGCGTGGCGATGTCACGGCTGAGGGCGGTGAAACTCCAGACCTTCTGGTTCAGGCCAAGGCCGACGAACCAGCGGAACAGCAGGTTGTAGTTCAGTTGTTCATAGAGCTGCTGTTCGCTGGGCACCGAATACAGCAATTGCAGGAGCAGGACGTGCATCACCGTCTGCGCGGGAATGAGCATGCCGGGTGCGGCATTGAGGTCGCGCAGCAGGTCCTGGTGGGCGTCGAGCAAATCGTCAATCTGCGGGCGCAGCAACACCAGCGAATGGCCCGGCGGAATGTAGCTGGACACTTCTTTCAGAGCGCCCTGCCAGTCCTCCTGCGAGACGATCCAGACCCACGGCGCGCCGTAGCGATACACCGAAACCGGCTTCTTGCGCGCGGCTTCGACGATCTTCGACAGGCGTTGATCGAGCTCCTGCATGCCCACTTTCGAATAACGTTCCATAGTCCCCATTGCCTCACTCCCGGCGTCCCGCCCCGACTCGCAAAGTGCGCCCCGAAAGGCCCCTCAAGCGCGTTACACAGGCATGACCGGACTGGCAAAGGGCTACCGAACTTTTGTCATAAAAGCTTCATTACCGAAGACAGACTGACTGATTTAAAAGATCGACCGTGGGAGCGAGCCTGCTCGCGAAAGCGCTGTGTCAGGACATGAGGATGTTGGATGTGCCGCCGCCTTCGCGAGCAAGCTCGCTCCCACAGGGTGGACTGTGGTTGCACGGGTGCGTGACATTCGCATGACATTCACAGGGTTAAATCCCGGCCCATTCAGGCGTATAACCTTCACAAGACTTTCAATCGGCACGCCGACTTCAACACAGGGTAGTGACATGACCACAGCAAACATCCTTGGCAACCTGTTCCCTTCGGTCAGCGACATCCCGGAAAAATATCGCCTCGACGCTCAGGTCGAGCAGCGTGAATACCTGGTCGATGGTCAATTGCGCCGCTGGGACGGCCCGCTCGCGCAGGTGCGCAGCCCGGTTTATCTGAAAAGCGAAAACGGCGAAGAACAGGTGATCCTCGGCAGCACGCCGCTGCTGGATGCCGACACCGCCCTCACCGCCCTCGACGCTGCCGTTCGCGCTTACGACCGAGGTCAGGGCCTGTGGCCGACCATGCGCGTGGCCGAGCGCATCCAGCACGTCGAAGCATTCCTCGGCCGCATGCGCGAGCAGCGCGAGGCCGTGGTCAAGCTGCTGATGTGGGAGATCGGCAAGAATCTCAAGGACTCGGAAAAAGAGTTCGACCGCACCTGCGATTACATCGTCGACACCATCAATGCCCTGAAAGAACTCGACCGCCGTTCCAGCCGCTTTGAGCTGGAGCAGGACACCCTCGGTCAGATTCGCCGCGTGCCGCTCGGCGTCGCCTTGTGCATGGGGCCTTACAACTATCCGCTGAACGAAACCTTCACCACGCTGATTCCGGCACTGATCATGGGCAACACCGTGGTCTTCAAACCGGCCAAGCTCGGCGTGCTGCTGATTCGCCCGTTGCTCGAAGCCTTCCGCGACAGCTTCCCGAGCGGCGTGATCAACGTCATCTACGGCAGCGGCCGCGAGACCGTCAGCGCTTTGATGGCCAGCGGCAAGATCGACATCTTTGCCTTCATCGGCACCAACAAGGCTGCCAGTGACCTGAAAAAGCTGCACCCGAAACCACACCGCTTGCGCGCGGCTCTGGGTCTGGACGCCAAGAACCCGGGCATCGTTTTGCCCGAAGTCGATCTCGACAACGCCGTCAGCGAAGCGGTCACCGGTTCGCTGTCGTTCAACGGTCAGCGCTGCACCGCACTGAAAATCCTCTTCGTGCATGAAGACGTGGTCGACAGCTTCATCGAGAAATTCAACGCCAGACTGGCCACGCTCAAACCGGGCATGCCGTGGGACAGCGGCGTGGCGCTGACGCCGTTGCCGGAGTCGGGCAAGGTCGATTATCTGCATGGTCTGGTCGCGGATGCGCAAAGCAAAGGCGCCCAGGTGGTCAACCAGAATGGAGGCGAGTCCCATGCCTCGTTCTTCTACCCGGCAGTGCTCTATCCGGTGAATCCGCAAATGCGCGTGTATCAGGAAGAACAGTTCGGCCCGGTCGTGCCCATCGTGCCGTACCGCCACCTCGATACCGTGATCGACTACGTACTGGAATCCGACTTCGGCCAGCAGTTGAGCATCTTCGGCACCAACCCGGTGGCGGTCGGCCGGCTGGTCGACACTTTCGCCAACCAGGTCGGGCGGATCAACCTCAACGCCCAGTGCCAGCGCGGCCCGGACACTTACCCGTTCAACGGTCGCAAAAACTCCGCCGAAGGCACGCTCTCGGTTCACGATGCATTGCGAGTGTTTTCGATTCGGACGCTGGTGTCGACCAAGTTCCAAGAGAGCAACAAGGACCTGATCAGCGAGATCATTCGCGGGCGTGATTCGAGTTTCCTGACCACCGATTACATCTTTTGACGGATGATCGGCAGGATTGAACGATCCTGCCGATCCGTCAGCCCCCCGGCGATTCAGTGACTACACTCAGCCCAGCATTGCTGGATGCCCGGGAGGCTGACCATGCTCGATTACTTCGCATTGGGTCTGTTGGTTTTTGTCGGTCTCGTGCTGTTTTACGGGATCATCGTGCTGCATGACATTCCGTACGAAATCGCCGTTCATCGCAACCACCCGCACCAGGACGCAATCCATGCCACGGGCTGGGTCAGCCTGTTCACCTTGCATGCACTCTGGCCGTTTCTGTGGATCTGGGCGATGGCCTATCGCGAGGATCGCGGTTGGGGTTTCGGCGATGGCAAACCCATTCAGAATCACGTCAATCAACTGGAGCAGCAGGTCGTCGAGCTGCAAGCTCGGATCGAGCGGCTCGAAGCGCAGTCGCCGGTTGCGCCTCACTCTGACAGCCGGGGGATCTGAGCATGGATCTGTTGCTCATCCTCACGTACGCCGCACTCTGCGTCGCCATCTTCAAGATCTTCCGCATTCCGCTGAACAAATGGACGGTGCCCACCGCTGTCCTGGGTGGCGTGCTGATCATCGGCGCGCTGATTTTCACCATGAACTACAACCATCCCTATTCCGAGGTGGCGCGCTCCTACTTTGTCTCGGTGCCGGTCATTCCGATCGTCAGCGGCCAGGTTATCGACGTGCCGGTAAAGGGCAACGAACCCCTGGAAAAAGGCGACGTGCTGTTTCGCATCGATCCGACGCCTTTCCAGAACCGCCTGAAATCGCTCAAGGCGCAACTGGTTGCAGCCAAGGGCGACCGCTACCGCATCACCGAACTGATTCGCCGCAACTTCGGCACCCAGCGTGAACTGGACGCGGCCATTGCCCGCACCGACGATCTGCAGGCGCAACTGGACAACGCTCAATTTGAACTGGACAACACCGTGGTTCGAGCGCCGAGCAAAGGCTTCGTCACCCACGTTTCGCTGCGACCGGGGATGATGGCGAGCAAGCTGCCGCTGCGCCCGTCAATGGTGTTTATTCCGCAGGAAGGTCAGTACTTCGCCGCTTGGATGCGTCAGAACAGCCTGCTGCGTCTGACCGTGGGCGACGAGGCCGAAGTCGCCTTCGATGGCATACCCGGCAAAGTCTTCGCGGGGCGAGTGAAAAGCGTGATCGGGGTGATCGCCGAGGGCCAGGTGCAACCTTCCGGCACGCTGATCAGCTACACCGGCTCGCCACCGGCGGGACGGGTGCCGGTGATCATTGAAATCACTGACCCGGCGTTCGCCGAATACAGCGCGCTCATGCCGGGCGGCGCCTACGGGCAAGCGGCGCTTTACAGTCAGCACTTTCATCACATCGGCGCGATGCGCAAAATCCTGCTGCGCATGTCCGCCTGGATGAATTACATTTTCCCCTTCCATTGATTTGATTGACGTACGAGGTTCGCACTGACTACTTACAGCACCCACCGCCTGCCACCGCTGTTGCGCCGTATCCTGCGTCCGTTGCTGGACCCGTATCGGCGCTACCGTCACGCCCGCCTGATCCATTCCGTGCGGGTGGCCTTGGGATTGTTGGCGACGATTCTGCTGACCACTGGCATCAATCTGCCCCACGGCGAATGGGCATCGGTGACCATGCTGGTGGTGATCGGCGGTTTGCAGCATCACGGCAACATTGGCAAAAAAGCCGCCGAGCGCGCCATCGGCACCCTGATCGGTGCAGGGGTCGGATTGGCCTTGGTGGCGCAGCACGCCTGGCTGGGCATGCCGTGGCTGACCTACTTTTCCATGGCTGTGGTGTGCGGTTTTTTCTCGTATCACGCGATTGGCAAGGGCGGCTACACCGCTCTGCTCTCGGCGATCACGGTGTTCATCGTCGCCGGGCATGGCGACAACCCGATCACCGATGGACTGTGGCGCGGCGTCGACATCCTGATCGGCATCGCCCTCGCCCTGGCGTTTTCCTTCGCCCTGCCGCTCTACGCGGTCTACTCGTGGCGTTACAACCTCGCCGATGCCTTGCGCGATTGCGCCACGGTGTACGGGCGCATCATCAACGGTGAAGCGGTCAGCGCCGACGAGCACGTGCGGCTGATGAGCAAGGTGGGTGCGGTGATGGTGCAGCTGCGCTCGCTGATGCCATCAGTGTCCAAGGAAGTGAAGATTTCCATGACCGAGCTCGACGCGATTCAGCGCAACCTGCGCATGTGCATCAGCACGCTGGAGATCCTCGGCAATATCCGTCCCAATGCCAGCGACCCGCAGGCCACAGCCCATTTGCAAGCGGCACTGAAGGCTGAGCACCGGCAGATTCGTGTGCAGCTGATCGGCATGGCTCGCGCGTTGAAAACCGGAGCCTCGCAACGGCTGGAGCGACCGATGGAGCTGCCAGCAGCGGACCTTGATGCGCCAGTCGCCAATACGCTCGACGGCTATCGGATGCTGACCCGCCAACTGGCGGCCAATATCAGCGAGATGCGCCAGCGCCTGGCAGCGACCGCACCGCGCTGGAACATCTGATCCTTACTGCGCCGCCAGCCGCCGGGCTTTCCAGCCCCAACCTTGTTGCATGCCGGCGGCGGCCAGCAGGATCGCTGCGACGCCTATCCACTGCAGCAATTCGAGGCGATGGCCGAAGGCGAACCAGTCAACAAAGATTGCCGCGATGGGATAGATAAAGGACAGCGCGCCGGTCAATGCCGTTGGCAATTTTTGAATCGCTCCGTACAGCAAAACGTACATCAGACCGGTGTGCACGATCCCGAGAGTCAGCAGACTCGCCCAGGCATCGACGCCTTGCGGCAACGCATCGAAATGCGCGAACGGCGCGAGCAACAACACGCCGGTGCAGACTTGAATCAGCGCGATCAGATGTGGCGGCGTGCCGGTCAGGCGCTTGATGATCAGTGCCGCGATCGCATACAGAAACGCCGCGCCCAACGCCAGGGCAATTCCCATCAAGTAATCGTTACCCCCCTCGCCTTGCGTGCCATGGGCGCTGACGATCGCCAGCATGCCCATGAACGAAATCGCCAGCCAGAACAGCTTCTGCAGGGTAATTTTCTCGCCGAGAAAGAGTGCCGCCAGACCGACCAGCATGAATGGCTGCACGTTATAGACTGCGGTGCCGATCGCAATCGAGGCGCGGGAATAGGACGCGAACAGCAGCACCCAATTGCCGACAATCGCCATGCCACTGAGCACCGCCAGCAGAAACGTTGTGCGGGTCAGCATTCCCGGGCGCAGGAAGCCGAACGCGGCGCAGACCAACAGCAACGTACCGGCGCCGAACACGCAGCGCCAGAACACCACGTCGAGCACCGGTTGCCCGGACACCAGCACAAACCAGCCGATCGTCCCGGATATGAGCATGGCGGCGGTCATTTCCAGCGAGCCGCGGCGAATTGTGTTGTCCATTATTGTTCTCCTGAGGCTGTGAGCGAAGCATGGCGAAAGTATGCCAAGCGCACCTCGGGCTGCTCCAGCGCATAAAGCAGGCTAAACTTGGTTTTCGCCTTTTTTATCGAGGGTGATTTGCGCCCTTTGCCTAATTCGGAGTTTGCCTGTGACTGACGATATCGATCAGATCCTCATCAGCGCGCTGATGGAAGACTCGCGGCGCTCGCTCAAAGCGCTGGCGCAGATCAGTGGCTTGTCATCGCCCAGCGTGGCCGAGCGGTTGCGGCGGCTGGAAGAACGTGGCGTGCTCAAGGGCTACACGGTAGAGATCGATCCGAAATGCTTCGGCTATCAGTTGCAGGCGATCGTTCGCGTACGGCCGCTGCCAGGGCAACTGCAGGAGGTTGAGCGGCAGATCATGGCGATTCCGGAGTTCACCGAGTGCGACAAGGTCACCGGTGACGACTGCTTCATCGCCCGCCTGCACGTGCGCTCGATGGAACAGCTCGATACCCTGCTCGACCGACTGAATACGTTGGCTGAAACCAACACCGCGATCGTCAAGAAGACCCCGGTCAAGCGACGCCTGCCACCGATGGCGTAGGTGTCTTTTACCAATGATCAGGGTAGATTGGGGGTTTTCGCGGCTAAGGAATGGCGCTATGAAAATTCAGGCAATACTGCTCGCGGCCCTGCTGCTCGGCGGTTGTGGCACGATTCAAACGGTGGCGCGCGACGACCAGGCTGCCATTGACGGGCTCAAGCAGCAGAAAAGTTATTGCGGCGCGGTGCCGAGAATCTACAGCGGCCTCGCTTATGACTTCTGCACGCTGAACGCTCCGCTGGCCTCAGGCATCGATCCCGATGATCACCGCAACGCGGCCATTCCGGTGGTGCTGGTGGACGCCGTGGTCTCCGGCGCGCTCGACACCTTGCTCCTGCCCTACACGATCTACCGTCAGCAAGTAGACGGCAGCATCGTCATCAACTGAGCAGACACTTTTCTCCAGACGATAAAAAACCCGCCGAAGCGGGTTTTTTATTGCAGCCATTATGATCAGTCGTCGCGGCTCATGATGCCGAACAGTTGCAGCAGGCTGACGAACAGGTTGTAGATCGATACATACAGGCTGATGGTCGCCATGATGTAGTTGCGCTCGCCGCCGTGGATGATCGCGCTGGTCTGGAACAGAATGCACACCGACGAGAACAGCACGAAGCCGGCGCTGATCGCCAGTTGCAGGCCGCTGATCTGGAAGAAGAAGCTCGCCAGCGTAGCGCCCAGCAGGACAAAGAAACCGGCGGTGATGAAACCACCGAGGAAGCTCATGTCCTTGCGGGTGATCAGCACGTAGGCCGACAGACCACCGAACACCAGTGCGGTCATGGCGAAAGCCGAGCTGACCACTTCAGCGCCGCCCTGCATGCCCAGGTAACGGTTGAGGATCGGGCCGAGCAGGAAACCCATGAAACCGGTCAACGCGAAGGCGGACACCAGGCCCCACGCGGAATCACGGAGTTTGTTGGTGAGGAAGAACAGCCCGTAGAAGCCGATCAGCACCACGAAAATGTTCGGGTAGCCGACACGCATCTGCTGGGCTACGAAGGCCATCACGCCGCTGAATGCGAGGGTCAGAGCCAAGAGACCATAAGTGTTGCGCAGGACGCGGCTAACCTCTAGCTGCTCAGCCTGCACGCTGTTATTAACTGCGTAATCCTGTTCGCGCATGGCGACACTCCTGTTGGTTTGAAACGTTCAGTCGCAAAGATCATAACAGACGCTCTGTAACAAGCCATGCAGAGAGTTTGACAGTGTGTTTCATTCAGGTATTATGGCGCCCGCAACGCAAACGGAGGTGTGGCCGAGTGGTTTAAGGCAACGGTCTTGAAAACCGTCGACTGTAACAGGTCCATGAGTTCGAATCCCATCGCCTCCGCCATCTTATGTACGACAAAGCCCTGATTATTCAGGGCTTTGTCGTTTCTGCGAGACATGTTTTGCGCAGCAGCGTTTGCGCATCTATTGAGTCATTCCTCAGCAGTGCCTCGTACACCTGAGGCGCTGCTGTCCAGATAGCCAATGCGTACTCGCTCAGCCAAGCGACTCAAAGACAGCCTCCGCACGCTGTTGCACCGGCGCCTGAGGTCTGAGCATTTGCTGCCAGGCGAGCTGCGCCTGGACCTTGGCCACCGAATCGAGCACTTTCTGCGCCCAGCGATCATCCTCGGGATGCACCACGACCACCCGGAAGCCATGATCCTTGCCTTCAATCTGCACGCCCTCCGAATCATCGACATGCAAGTCGATATCGAACGCTGGCGGATACTTGGAAGGCGCATTCGACATTCCGTGCGCCGTCAGGGCACGGTTGTGCAGCACACTGTTGACCACGCCGTCGACGCGGATACCGTACAGCGCCAACCAGCGCCTGATATAGGACGGCGTGCGCCCGGATGAGGTGTAAACCCAGACACTGCAATCCTGGCGACGCAGCTCTCGGATCAGCGATCGTGTGCCCATTCGCAACGGTTCACCCAGCCAACGATGAATACAGGCCGGTAGTCGACTGTTCTCGACTGCGCAGTGATGAAGCTGGCAGGCGAGCGTGTCATCGATATCGAACGAAATCCGTATGCGCTGACGTTCGAACAACTGCGGCAAAGCGCAGCGGATAGCCTGCCCTGCCCGGCCGCCGAAGGTTCTCAATCTGGCAAATGCTGGTGCCCACTTCATCAATGGCCACCTTGAGAGAGAGGCAAAGGCTTGCCTTTGAGAAAGAACTTCATTGGATCGGGCGCCTGTTCTTCCAGGAATGCTGCATATTTTTTCTTGATCTTGGGCAATTCGTACAACGCCTTGACGCCGTGCTTGGCGGAGTTGCGGATGACCGAAGAGGGGTTGAAATAGCCCTCGGCGTTTTCCAGGGTCAACACGAATGGAGGCAGCCCTGCCCGCATGAGCAAGTAGCTGACAATCAGCGAGCCACTGCGGTTGTTGCCTTCGATAAACAGCTGCGGCTTGCTCAGAATGCGCACATAGACACCTGCTGCACGCTTCCAGACTGACTCACTGCGATAAGCGCAATACCAGTTGTACAAGTCCTTGATGCCGCCCTCGACGTTGTTGAAGAAGTGCGCCTCGGTGGCTGCCAGATGCTGGGCGTATTCCAGCCGGCGCGCCGGATCCCGGCCACAAAGCACCGTGGCATTGATCTCCAGCATCAGGTTCAGTTGCTGCAGATCGAACAGGTCGACGCCGCGGGCAACATACTCGTCAACCAACGCATAGCCTTCAAGCACGTTGTGCAGCACTTCATCAGTCAACGGGTCTCGGGGCTCGGTGAAGTGCCGGCTGAGCTCGGCGAAACGGCTCTGCACTTCCCGCAGTGCACGTTCAATCGCTGGCAAATCAAGGCGATGCGTGGCAGGCATTGGAGCTCCTTGGAAAAGCTTGGTAAATGTCCACCGATGCCCGCCAAATCCATTTGGCTTGTGCAGGTAGGCGGCCGTGACCGGTGCCGTGACTTAGCTGAACTTGCCGCTGATGTAATCGCCGGTCATCTGTTCACGCGGGTTGTCGAAGATCTGCGCGGTCGGGCCCATCTCGACCAGATAACCGGTGCGTGTGCCCTGGGAAATATCCACCGAGAAAAACGCCGTGGTGTCAGCAACACGGATGGCTTGCTGCATGTTGTGGGTCACCAGTGCGATGGTGTAGTCCTTCTTCAACTCGACCATCAATTCTTCGACGCGTCGGGTGGCGATCGGGTCCAGTGCCGAACAAGGCTCATCCAGCAGCAGGACTTCCGGCTCAGTGGCGATTGCCCGGGCGATACACAGGCGTTGTTGCTGGCCACCGGAGAGCGACAGGCCGCTGACCTTGAGCTTGTCCTTGACTTCGTCCCACAGCGCGGCGCCTTGCAGCGCATGCTTGACCCGGTCGCCGATATCGCCCTTGTAGCGATTGAGGCGAAGACCAAACGCGACGTTGTCGAAGATGCTCATCGAGAACGGGTTAGGCTGTTGAAACACCATGCCGATGTAGCGACGTACGACCACCGGGTCGACGCCCTTGCCATAGACATCCTGCCCGAGGAAATGCACATGGCCCTCGAAACGAAAGCCCTTCACCAGATCGTTCATCCGGTTGAGGCTGCGCAGCACGGTACTTTTGCCGCAGCCTGAGGGACCGATGAATCCGGTGATCTTGTTTTTCTCGATGGGCACGTGGCTGTCACGTACTGCCATGAAGTTGCCGTAGAAAATCTTGTCCAGTTTGCAGTCCATGACTACAGGCGCCTGGGTGACAAACGGAGCGGCAATTTGCGCAGTGGATACGTTCAAAATCAGATGCTCCCGTTCTTAATACTTGGGCTTGCCGAAGATCCGGCTGATGATGTTCACGAACAGCACGATCATCACCAGCACCAACGAGGCCGCCCATGCGAGCTCGAGCTGGTTATCGAAAGGCATGCCGGAGAAGTTGTAGATCAGCACCGCCAGCGAGGCAGTCGGATTCATGACATCGAGACTGCCCTGGTGGTAGATCCAGTAGTTGCTGAACAGCGCGGTAAACAACAAAGGGGCCGTCTCGCCTGCGGCACGCGCCACGGCGAGCATCACGCCAGTCAGGATCGCCGGCATGCCGGTCGGCAAGATGATTTTCCAGATGACCTGCGAGCGCGTGCAGCCCATGCCATAAGCAGCATCTTTCATGATCTTGGGCACCATCCGCATCGACTCTTCGGCGGTCAGCACCACGATAGGCAGCATCAGGACGGCAAGCGCCACGCCACCTGCCGGTGCCGAATACGTGCCGGTGGTCATTACTACCAAAGCGTAGGCAAACACCCCCGCCAGGATTGATGGCAGGCCCGTAAGCATCTTGGCGGCAAAACGCGCGGCGTTCCCCAGCTTGCTGTCCGGCCCCAGTTCAGCCAGAAAAATGGCCGCCATGATTCCGACCGGCACCGCGATCGCTGCCGCGATACCGACCATCACAAAGGTACCCGCCATCGCATTGCCGAAACCGCCACCCATCTCGAAGCCGGTCGGCGGCAGTTCGGTGAAGACTTCCAGGTTCAGACGCGCGCCACCGCGGGTGATCAGCATGTAGAGCACGGAAATCAGCGGTACGCTGGCCAGCAAAGCACCTGCCCAGACCAGGGTGGTCAGGATCAGGCTGCGCAGCGCGCGGCCTTCGAACCTGCGTTGCAAGCTGGGCATCGCACCGGTTGGCGCCGTCAGGTCTGTTGCTGCGGTCAGATCAGTCATCACTTGTTACCCCGTTGGGCGTACATCATGATCATCGAGCCGAAAATGTTGACGATCAGCGTAATCAACATCAGTACGAGCGCGGCATACATCAACACCTCGATCTCGTTTGGTCCGGCTTCGGGGAAGTTCAGCGCCAGCAGAGCGGCAAGCGTGTTGGCCGGTGCAAACAGCGAGAGGGAAATGTTGTTGGCATTGCCGACCAGCATGGCCAGCGCCATCGTTTCACCCAGCGCGCGCCCCAGGCCCAGCACCAGCGAGCCGAAAATGCCGGTGGCAGCCGAAGGCACCATCACTTTGAGAATCGCTTCCCAATGGGTAGTGCCCATGCCGTACGCGGCCTGTTTGGTTTTCATCGGCACAGCCGTCAGCGCGTCCTGCGACACGGCGGCAATGGTCGGCAGAATCATGATCGCGAGCACCAGCGCTGCGGGCAGCAGGCCCGGACCGCTCAGGGACGTACCGAAAAAGGGTATCCAGCCCAGCTCGCTGTTCAACCAGGTCGTCAGCGGCCGAATCGCCGGGATCACCACATAGATCCCCCACAGGCCATAGACCACGCTGGGAATGGCCGCGAGCAGTTCGACGATGGTCCGAAACAGCGCAGCGAGCTTGGTCGGCAGGAAATCCTGGGTCAGGAAAATCGCCATGCTCACGCCAAAAACACCGGCGATCAGCAACGCGATGAAGGCGCTGTAAAGCGTGCCCCAGATGGCCGGCAGGATGCCGTATTTGCCTTGGTTGACGTCCCACACGCTGCCCAGAAGCACATCGAAGCCGTGCTTCTCCATACCGGGAAGTGCCTTGCGTCCGACTTCGAACACAAGTGCAAATACCAGCGCCAGAATCAGTACCACACCGATGCGTGCGAGCGCGCGGAAGGTGCGATCAACCAGAAAATCCTTCGTCGAGGGTGGCTGGCAGGCAGAGTCGGGATTAACCGGTACGACAAAAGGTTTGTTCATGGGCTAAGTCCGGAACAGGGGGAAAACTCTCCCGGCGTGGCGCAGACGTACACGCCGAGAGAGACCTCACGGCGTTACTGAATGTTGGCGGACGCTTTGCGAACCTGTTCGACGACCGATTGCGGCAACGGGATGTAACCCATCGAATCGGCAATCTTCTGCCCCTCGGTCAGGCTGTATTCGACCATTTCACGCATGGCCTTGGCCTTGGCCGGGTTGCCATTATCCTTGCGGAAAATCATCCACGTATAAGAGGTGATCGGGTAGGACTTGGCACCGTCCGGATCAGGCAGCCAGGCCACCAGGTTTTCCGGCATCTTCACCGCCGCCAGGGCCTCGGCACCGCTTTCGGCATTTGGTACTACGTAATTGCCAGCCTTGTTCTGCAACTGGGCAAAGTCGACCTTGGCCAGCTTGGCGAAGCCATATTCGATGTAACCAATCGCACCAGGGGTCTGGCGTACGGTAGCGGTTACGCCATCGTTTTTCGGCGACTTGATGAACTTGTCACTGGCCGGCCAGTTGACGGTGTTGCCCTCACCCAACGCCTGCTTGAACTCGGCGTTGACGGTTGCCAGGTGCTTGGTGAATACCGCGGTCGTACCGCTGGAATCTGCACGCACGACAACGGTGATCGGCGTATCGGAGAGTTTCAGGTCCGGGTTGGCTGCGACGATCTGCGGATCGTTCCAGCGCGTGATCTTGCCCAGGAAAATGTTGGAATAGACGTCGCGTGACAGCTTCAGCCCCTTGGGATTGCCCGGCAGGTTATAGGCCAGCACGATTTCCCCGGCGGTCATTGGCAGCAACTGCACGCCTTCGGCGACCTTGGCGATGTCTTCGTCTTTCATTGCCGAGTCACTGGCAGCGAAATCCACGGTTTTGTTCAAGAAGTCCTGTACGCCCGCGCCACTGCCTTTGGATTGGTAATCGACAGTGACGCCATCGGATTTCTTGCTGAAATCCTTGAACCAGGTCAGATAGATCGGCGCCGGGAAACTTGCTCCGGACCCCGTCAGGCGAACATTTTCTGCTGCAAAGGAGGCCGAGGTGGCACAAAGAGATACCGCAATGGCGAGCGCAGCAGACTTCATCAAACTTTTCATTAAATGACACCTAGTGATTACGGGCTCCCGAACTCTGCAGCAGTTTTGTGACGATTTCATGAAAGCAAAGTGGCAAGCGTTACCCTCATGGTCCGCAGCAGCGCCTATGGATGTAATCGGCTTCCGGGTTTCGAAAAATCGAATCTTCCTGTGCCGGGCTTGTCACTACCCCCTGATCCCGAGCAGTCACGTGCCAGGTTCACATTGCAAAAACGCTACTTTTCCCCAGCCTTTATGGCCCTCAACCGGAAATGGCGTTAGCATTTCACTCATTCGGCTGAACAAGCCTGTTTATTCAGATCAGGGTCGCATTGTGGAAAAGCTAAAACGCCTTCAAAGCGGGATCGAAGGGCTCGACGCGCTGCTTCAGGGGGGCTTTGTCGCCGGCGCCTCATACATCATTCAAGGGCGCCCGGGCTCCGGCAAGACCATCCTTGCCAACCAGCTAGGGTTTCACCATGCCCGCAACGGCGGCCGTGTGCTGGTCGCCACGTTGCTGGCCGAGTCCCACGACCGCCTGTTCCAGTTCCTGTCGACCATGAGTTTTTTCGACGCATCGCGAGTCGGCGCCGAAATTCAGTTTGTCAGCGCATTCGATACGCTGGAAAACGAAGGCCTCGATGAAGTCGTGAAGCTGCTGCGACGCGAAATCACCCGCCAGAAGGCGACCGTCATGGTCGTCGACGGCCTGCTCAATGCACGCTCCAAAGCCGACTCGCCGATCGACACGAAAAAATTCATCTCTGAACTGCAAGGCCATGCCGCATTTGCCGGTTGCACCGTGCTGTTCCTGACCAGCTCGCGCCTGGACGACGGCAGCCCCGAGCATACGATGGTCGACGGCGTCATCGAAATGGGCGAAGAGCTGTTCGGTACCCGTTCGGTGCGCCGCATTCATTTGCGCAAGACTCGCGGCAGCGGCGCGTTGACCGGTCTTCACGAATGTGAAATCACCGATAACGGCCTGGTCGTCTACCCGCGCCTCGAAAGTCTCTACAAGCGCCCTTCCGCCCCTGACAGCGCGGACATGACGCGCATTCCAAGCGGCATTGCGTCGCTCGATGAGATCTTCGGTGGCGGCTTGCACAGCTCCAGCGTGACGCTGGTCATGGGTCCTTCCGGCATCGGCAAAACCACGCTGGGCCTGAAGTTTCTCGCGCAATCTACGGCCGAAGCGCCTGGACTGCATTTCGGTTTTTATGAAAGCCCGCAGCGCCTGCGCCTGAAAGGCCGTTCGCTGGGCATCGATATTGAACACATGGAACACAGCGGCGCATTGAGCATTGCCTGGCAGCCAACAACGGAGGGTTTGCTTGATGGCCTCGGCGCACGCCTGCTGAGCCTGGTCGATGAGAAAGGCATCAAGCGCCTGTTCATCGATAGCCTGAGCGGCATGACACGGGTGTCAACCACACCGGAACGCATCACCGACTTTTTCAGTGCATTGATGAACGAGCTGCGGTCCAGAGGCGTGACGGTCTTTGCCTCTTGGGAAATGCGCGATTTGTTCGGATCCGAGGTCAGCGCACCGAACTCTGACCTGTCCAGTATTGTCGACAACCTGATCCTCATGCGTTTCTTTGAGAATCACGCTGAACTTCGCAGGACGCTTTCCATTCTTAAGGTACGCGATAGCTCCTACAACCCGTCGCGGTTCGAGGTGGTTGTACGCGATCAAGATGTGTTCCTGGAAAAGGCTTTGAAAAATGAACCTTCAGTCGCAGCTGAGTCATTGCCTGGTTCAATTTCGTAAGTCTTCAAGCGGGTTGAAATAACATGACCACCATTCTGGTAGTCGACGACGAGTATCTGATTGCTGACATTCTTGGCTTTGCGCTTGAGGATGAGGGCTTCATGACCGTGACCGCGAGCAACGGCAAGAAAGCGCTCGAGGTGCTGGAAAGAGAACGCCCGGCGCTGGTTATTACCGACTTCATGATGCCAGTCATGGACGGCCTCGAATTCGCCGAAGCCGTGCGTGCCCAGCCGTCCGTCAAACACTTGCCGATCATTCTCATGAGTGGCGCGCAAGCGCACATCGGCATGCAGCGTTCGGATCTGTTTGATGTGGTAGTGCCCAAGCCGTTTGATATTGCGGTGATTGTGGCTGAGGTGAAGAGGCTGTTGGCGACGGAGTAGTCCGTCGCTGACGCCAGTCTTTTACAGCCAGCTTTCAGTTTTCCACGGATGCTCACGCCACTTGTTCTGAAAAAACTCGATGAACACTCGTATCCGTGGACTCAAATGCTTGCGATCCGAATAAAGCAGGTAGATCGGCTCGACCACACCCGTTTTGAAATCCTCAAGCAACGGCACCAGCGTTCCCGCTTTTACATCAAGCCCGATATGAAAGTCCGCAAGCTTCACCACGCCAGCGCCTGACAGCGCCATGTCGCGCAACAGATCGCCTTGAGTAAAAGACGCGCTGGCGGTCACCGGTACCGAGACGCCGTCTCCATCCTGCAAAAATGACCATTTGTTCCACGGGCTGACGAAGCTGAAATTGAAGCAACGATGATTCAGCAAATCTGCGGGTGTGGTTGGTGTGCCGTGTTCAGCCAGGTACTGCGGCGAGGCACAGATCAGCCATTCACATTCGCCGATGCGTCTGGCAATGCGTGATGAGCTGGGCAATACGCCGCTGTGGATGGCGATATCCAGACCTTGCTCGAAGTGATCGACAAATTGCGCACCGAGTTGAATCTCAACGTCCAGTGAGGGATACAAATCCAGAAATTCCGGTAGCCACGGCACGATCTGGTGTTTGGCGAAAGAGGTCATGGTGTGGATGCGCAGGGTGCCACTGACCCTGGAGGGCAACGCCTCGGCCAGCGAGTCCGCCTCGTTCATGGCTTCGACGACGGCTTTGGCGCTGCGCAGGTAAGCGGCGCCCTCCTCGGTCAGCGTCAGCACGCGCGAGCCGCGCTGGAACAGCCGGACCTGCAAGCGATCTTCCAGACGGGTGATCAGTTTGCTGACCGCTGATGGCGTCAGGTGATGGGCGCGCGCGGCAGCAGAAAAACTTCCACATTCGGTAGACCAAATAAAAGCGAGTAGCTGCGAATAATTGTCCATGGCCGGTCCTGGCGAAAAGCTTGAAGGCATGTTGTCTCAACGCTCATGAAAAAGCGCGCCGAAGCGCGCTTTTTCCTGGGGTCCGGGTCAGCGAATGAACTGTTCGATGTAGTCGTCCGGCAAACCCAGCGTCTTGTAATGCGCTCGGGCGGCTTCAAGCTTGGTGAACACATCTTCGTAACCCACGGCAACGCCCTGCGGATCGACGTAAGTGTAGCCACCCTGCACGTGGAACCAGGTGATCATTTCACTCACATCCTCGGGGACGAACAGGGTATGCGTTTCACCGGGCGGCTCATAGGCAAAAGACCCCTCCTCCGCGACCCAGTCATGCTCCAGGTAGTACCAGCGACCCTTGAGCACGATCGCATGCACGCCGCCGGTATGGCGGTGACGCGACAGCACGCCGGCCTGACGCACCCGCAACAGGTTGATGTAATAGCCGCCGCTGGTGTTGAGCAGCAATGGCTTGAAGGAGACAGATTTCGTTACCGGCACCCACAGCGCATCGTCTTCAAGCCACTGCGTCATGACGCCCGGATGCACCATGTCGGGCGTCATGAATGGAACTTGCGGCAACTGGTACGCAATGGCGAGCTCATCAGGTTTAACAGGAGTATTCATAGTCAGGCCTCTAGGTTTTCTTGACGAACTCACAGCACTTGATTGCGCCAGGATTTCGCTTGAGGGAAAGGTTATGGCGTCGCTGTACGGGAGAAAACAGCTACTTGGTCATACCTGTTGTGACGCAGGATCACAGCATCGCGGGCGGCTTCGCGCAGCCTCTGATCAACCGCGCACCCAGGCTGTCAGCCGCCGCCAATCCTTCCACCAGGCGCTGGTAGGTCAAGGGCGGTTGCATGTTTCTGGCGTATGCCGCCGATAAGGTCGCGTCCACGAGGACAGTGATCTGCGCCGTCGTCAATGGCGTGCGCTGACCCAGCTCAGCCAACGTCACAGGCAGCTTCACCGCGTGCAACAGACGCGCGACCTGTTCAATCTCTTCGACCGGTCGCGCCTCCACCGCCATCTGCACCAGCGTGCCGAACGCTACCAGTTCGCCGTGCAGCATCGACGCCATCGCCGGTATCGCGGTCAGCCCCCGAACCAGGGCATGGGACAGTGACAAACCACCGCTCTCGAAACCGACACCGCTAATCAGCACGGTGCCTTCGATGACCCGCTCGACATCATCGGTGAGTTCATGACGACACACCGCCTGATAAGCCGGGACGCCGCACTGCATCAGCGTGTCGAAAACCAGGTTGGTGAGCATCAACGCCGTGTGCAGAGGCGGTGTGCCGAAAGAGTTGTGGCCGCCGGCGGCGTAGCACTGTCGGGCTTCGAATTTCTTGCTGATGGCATCGCCGATCCCGGCCGCGAAGAACCGTGCCGGCGCCTGAACGATGACCTCTGTATCGACAATCACCGCAGCGGGATTCATCTTCAGGAACTCCACGCCCACCACTTTGTGCTCTTCGTCATAAAGCACGATCAGCCGACTCGTTGGCGCGTCACTTGAAGCGATCGTGGGGCAGACAATGATCGGTACGTCGAGATTGGCCGCCAGCCCCTTCGCCGTATCGATGGTCTTGCCACCGCCCAGCGCAATGATCGTGTCGGGGGCGTGCAGCAATGCCTGCTCGGATAACTGCGCAATGGCAGCGCGCGTGCACTCGCCGGGAAACTCGATGTGCAACGGTTCCAATCCCTGGTCCTGCAACGCGGCGCCAACCTGCGGCCATAGATGCCGGGCGACAAACTCATCGCAAAGCACCAGCGGCCGTGATCGGCCCATGTCGTTCAGCACTCTGCCCAATTGTTGCAATGCATTCGGACCCTGCTCGTAGCGTCCGGGAAATCCCATTGTTTTAACCATGACAAACGTCCTCGCAAGAAGTCATCAGCGCATCAACCAGCCGCCCGCGACATCAACCACCTGGCCGGTAATGAAGTCGCTTTCACTCGACGTGAGAAAACACGCCGCCCTTGCCACCTCAAGCGGTGTGCCCAGCCTGCGCAGCGGTGTCTCGTCGACCACGGCTTGATTGGCCTGGGCTGATACGGTCTTGAGCAATGGCGTTTCGATTCGTCCCGGTGCCAGCGCATTGGCGGTGATACCGAACGGCCCGAGTTCGCCGGCCAGGTGGCGGGTAAAGCCGATGATTGCGGCTTTAGTCGCACTGTAGTGCGCTGCGACAATCGGCAAGAACGCGCTGCCCGCCACCGAAGACATATTGACGATGCGCCCGAACCGGCGCTCGACCATGCCGGGCGCGAGCACTCGCACCAGGTTGAAGGAGCCATTGAGGTTGATATCGACCACCCGCAGCCACTCATCCGGCGCCATGGTCCAGATCGGCGCGGGTGCGCCGTGGTGTTTGGGCGAAATGCCGGCGTTGTTGATCAGGGTATCGATGGGGCCAAGCTCACCTTGCACGCGCTCGCAGGCAGCAGCGCAGTCTTGAAAACTCGCGACATCAGCCTGCGCCCACGCGACCGCAAAACCGGCATCACGCAACGCCACGCCCTGCTGTTGCACCTTGTCGGCATCAGCATCGAGCAGCGCCACGGCTGCACCTTCTTCGCAATACAACCGCGCGATCGCCGCACCGATGCCGCCCCCGGCGCCGGTGACCAATACGGTGCGCCCGGCGTGTCTGGAATGAGTCATGACCTTCTCTCGCTTGCAGATGAATGGACTGGGTCAGAGCCCCAGATAAGCACGCTTGACGTGCGGGTTCTCCAGCAGTTCCTGGCCGGTGCCGCTGAGCACCACCTCGCCGTTCTCCAGCACGTAACCGCGATGAGCAATGCGCAGCGTATGAACGATGTTCTGCTCGACGATCAACACGGTGGTGCCCAACTGGAGAATCCTGTCGATGATCTCGAAGACCTGCGATACCAGCAGCGGCGACAGGCCCAGCGACGGCTCATCAAACATCAACAATTTCGGCTCGGCCATCAGGCCCCGGGCGATGGCAACCATTTGTTGTTCGCCGCCCGACAGTGTCCCGGCGTTCTGATCAAGGCGTTCGCGCACCCTCGGAAACAGATCGAGAATATTGTCCAGACGCTGCCTGTAGCCCGCTCGTGCACTGCGTTTGTAAGCGCCCATCAAGAGGTTGTCGCGCACGCTGATGAAGGGAAACAACTGGCGCCCCTCCGGTATCAGTGTCAGGCCCGCGTCGACAATCTGATCGGGGCGATTGCCATCGATGCGCTGGCCTTCGAATTCGATCGTGCCTTGGGACGGTGTGACGATGCCGCACAAGCTGCGCAGGGTCGTGGTTTTGCCGGCGCCGTTGGCGCCGACGATGGTCACCACCTCACCGGCATTGACCTCGAACGACACGCCACGAAGAATCTCCGTACCGCCATAGCCGCTGTGGACGTTGTCGAGTTTAAGCATGGCTGTACTCCTTGCCGAGGTAGGCTTCGATCACCTGAGGATCGTTGATCACATCATGAGGCGCGCCCTGCATCAGCAGCGTGCCGGAACTGATCACGACGATGCGGTCAGAAAGGCTCATGGTGGCTTGCATCAAGTGCTCGATCATCAACACGCTGACACCCGAATCACGCACCCGGCGAATGACTGCGATCGCCTTGGCAACATCCGTCGGGTTGAGGCCGGCCATGACCTCGTCGAGCAGCAGGATGCGCGGGCGCGTCGCCAGGGCGCGGGCCATTTCCAGGCGCTTCATGCCGCCGACCGTCAAGTTGCGCGCCCGGGTGTCGAGCAGCGCGGTGAGTTCGGTCAGCTCGGCGACTTGCTCGGCGATCGCCCTCGCCTCCTTCGCGTCGGCGGTGTGCATGAATGCACCGAGCATGATGTTTTCGCAGACACTCAAATCAGCGAATGGCTGGACGATCTGAAAGGTCCGGCCAATGCCTGCCCTGGCGAACTCGGCCGGGCTGCTCGGGGTGACCCAGTCGCCATTGAGCAGGCGCACTTTCACTTGGCCTTTGGACGGCAGGAGAAATCCGGAGAGCTGGTTGAACACCGTAGTTTTGCCGGCGCCGTTCGGGCCGATCACACCCACGATTTCGCCTTCGGCCAAGCTCAGCGAAACATCGTTGGTAGCGTGCAGTCCGCCAAAGAACTTGTGCAGGTTTTCTGCGACCAGAACCGGCTCACCGTGCGTGGCCGAGTGGGCTTGCGCCAAGGTCGGCCCGATCGGTGCTTCTGTATTTGCCATCGAACGACGGCCGCCGGGCAATGAGTCGATCCAGGCAAATATCCGGGCCCCAAAACGCCCCACCACGCCTTGCGGAATAGTCAGCACCACCGCGACCAGCACGATGCCATAGACCAGACCGTGCACACCGCTGCCCAGATCGCCCAGCCAGCCGCGTGCCAGTTCAGCCAGCGGCAGCACCAGCAAAGTGCCGATCAGCGGTCCCGATACCGTGCCCAGTCCACCAATCAACGCGAACATGGCGATCTGAATCGACATCTCCAGAGAAAACATCGAGCCGGGTTCGATGAAGGTCAGGTACATCGCGTGAAAGCTGCCGACCAGGCTGGTGATAAATGCGGACAACACCACGGCGATCAGCTTGACCTTGACCGAGTTCACGCCCACCGCATGGGCGGCGTCTTCACGCTCACGCACGGCGATCAGGTAATAACCCAGTCGGGAATTCTTGATCTTCCACGACACCGCCAATGTGATGAGCAGAAACGCGAAGGCAATCAGCAGGTATGGCCAGCGCGGGCGGAACAACATCCACTCGAAACCGAGCTTCAGCGGTACGCCCAGCCCTGCCGCACCACCGGTCACGTCATGCTGATTGATCGCCACCAGACGCACGACCTCCAGCACCGCAATGGTCGCCAAGGCAAAAAACGGCCCGCGCAACCTGAAGCACGGCCAACTGATCAGCACCGCGACAATTGACGACAGGATTGCGCCAGCGAACATGCCGATCCATGGACTGATGCCCAGTTTCATCATCAACAGCGTCGTCGTGTAAGCGCCCACTCCATAGAACACGGCATGCCCCAACGACAGCTGGCCGGCAAACCCGCCGACGATGTTCCAGGCACTGGCCAGTGCCGCATAACTGCATATGAGGATGAACAGGTGATAAACGAACGGCGAGCCAACGCTCAATGGAATGATCAGTAACAGCGCCAGGGCCAGTGCACTGACATAGACACGCGGGTGCAAAATATTCATGACCATTTTCCTCACTCAGACCCGCGACCGGCGCCGAAAAGACCTGTCGGACGAAACACCAGGATGCCCAGGAAAATCGTGAAATAGACGACCTCCTTGAGGTCCGGCGCGATGTAGTAACCGGCGAGACTGTCGACGATGCCGATCAGCATTGAACCGATCAGTGCGCCGGACAGGCTGCCCAGACCGCCCAGCACCACAATCACAAACGCCGTCAGCACGAAGAAAGTGCCAACGGTTGGAAAGACCGGATATTGCGGAGCGATCAGTCCCGAGGCGACGCCCAGGCAGGCGCAACCCAGGCCGAAGGCAAACACATAGATGTTCTTGACGTTGACGCCCATCAGTTGCGCCGCGTTGCGATGCTGTGCAGTAGCGCGGACGGCCCGACCGAGAAAGGTGTTCTGCAAAAACCAGTGCAGCCCCGCGACCAGTGCGAGCGACGCGACAAAAGTGATCAACTGACCGCTGCTGACGCGAAAGGCGCCAAAGCTGACGGTTGTGGTACCGACGCTGATGTTCTTCACAGTCATGACGTCGGCACCGAAGATCAGCAACGCGCCGTTCATCAGGGCAATCGAGACGCCCACGGTGGCGAAAATCTGGATATGTCCCTCAGCGCCAAGCAACGGCTGAATGATGAAACGCTGCATTGCCGCACCAGCGGCAAACAACAGGATCGTCGCAGGAATGATCGCCATATACGGGTGGATGCCGAAGTGCGAATTCAGCAAGTACACGGCATACAGGCCGATCATCAGAAACTCGCCATGGGCGAAGTTGACCACTCGCACGATGCCGAAAATCAGAGTCAGGCCGATGCTGATGATGGCCAACGTGCCACCGAGCAATAAGCCGTTCAACAGGAGCTGGATGAAAATTTCCACGGTTGGCGCCCTCTTTGCGAGCGAACGAACCCGTGAAGCTCAATGATCAAGCTTCAGCAGATTGCGGGGTTCAGGTATCAGGGTTGGTCGGAAAAACGCGCTTGGGCAACGGCGGCTGCCTGGGGGTAAACGGTTTTCAGCAGTCCGTTCTGCCACTGCATGATTGCCGTATTGGCGCGCTGGTTCTGGCCGTTCTTGCCAAACCTGGCACCGATGCCGGCAGCCGTACCGCCGAGAGGAATATCGATGGTTGCCACCGAGGCACGGATCGCATCGGCGTCCAGCGAAGTACTGTTTTCCATGGCATCGAGGAATATCTTCGCCCCGACATAGTTGATCAGGCTGTGGCCCGAGCGCGGTTCGCTGCCGTAGCGATCCTTGTATGCCTTGGCGAACGCACCGATACCGGGAGCGCCGTTTTCATTGGTCTGGAACTGTGGGAAATCGACATCGAGCACGCCTTCCATATTGGCTGCGCCGACGACCTTGACCGTGTCCTGCATGGAATAGCCGCCGCCGGCGCCGATAACGGCTTTGGGCCTGAAACCGGCTTCGCGGATCTGGCGGAAAAACAGCGTCGTGTCGTTCTGATAACTGGTCTGCAATACCACATCCGCCTGGGCGCCTTTCAAACGCAGGATCAGCGATGAGAGATCGACCGCTTTAGCCGAATACGGTAGTACCTCGACCACATTCAGACCTTGCTCCTGAGCGATTTTTTTCTGAAACCCGGCGATGGTCGTACCGTACAGCGCATCCTCGTGGATGATCGCGACCTTCAATTGTTTCGGATCGACCTTGAGCGATGGGCTGACAATGTCCGTGATGGCGGTGATGGTGCCTTCGGCGAAATTCCTGGCGGTCGGGTTGCTGCGCATCACGTAGCTCAGATCACGCTCAGTGATGTGGTCGGACACCGCACCCAATTCGAAAAACGGCACCCCCGCCATCTCCGTCACCTGCGTGGCCGCAAATGACAGCGCCGAGGAATAGCTGCCAAATACAGCAGTGACGTTCTCAACAGAGGTGAGCCGGCGCGCGGCACCGACCGCTTGTCCCGCATCGACTGCGTCGGCCTTGAGCAACTTGATCGGCTCGCCCTTCAAACCGCCCGAGGCATTTCGTTCGGCGACGGCCAGTTCGAGGCCACGGAAGCTCTCGTCGCCCAGTAACGCCAGGGATCCACTCAGGGGATAAAGCGCGCCGATCCTGATGTCCGCGAGCGCGGCGACCGGGGTGGACAGGCAAAGCAGGATGCCGGCAGCTTTCAGCCAGCTTTTCGCGGTAGCCGCCACGGCCACGGCTTCCTCTTGAGCGAGTCTCATTGGATTCATCTCCCGCAGATATTGTTTTTATTGTTCCTTCAAATGATCCGTGCCGAGCACAGACATCGTCGGATTACAGTGGCGATGACACGCAAGTTTCTGCGCCACTGTTTGCAAGAGTACGGCTCGCCAAGATTGGCTGGATATAGCTGAAAAAGCACACCTGCTGTGAATTTGCGGCACAGCTCCTATGGCGGGCTGATCAGTCCCAAGGCGCCGGTGACCACGCTTCCACCAGCCTGTCGATAAACAGCCGAATCTTCGGCGACAGGTGTCGCTTGCTCGGATAAATCACCCGGATCGGCTCGGCAGCCTCGGCGTACTCTGCGAGCAACTGCACGAGCTTGCCACTGCGCAGGTCATCGTTGACCACATAGGATGGCAATGTCGCGATACCGAGGCCGGCCGCAGTCGCCTGATGCAAGGCTTCGGCGCTGTCCATTTGCAGCCGTCCGGCATGAATGACCGGCACAGGCTGACCATTGACGCGAAAATTCCACGCCAGCAATCGGCCGCCGCTGACGAAGTGCAGGCACGCATGCCCGGCCAGATCTTCGGGTGTCTGCGGTGCCGGATGTTCATTCAGATAATCGGGCGCGGCACAGGTGATCATTTGCTGGTAAGCCACCGTGCGCGTGAGTAGCCCGGAGTCTTCCTTGGGCGGACCGATGCGAATCGCCAGATCGAAACCCTCGTCGATCAGGTCGACCAGCCGATCGGAAAACGTCGCGTCGATGGCGAGCGACGGCCAGTCTCTCAGACAGCGCTCGATGTGCTGCACAACGTGCAGCCGGCCCAGTGCTACCGGCAGGCTCATGCGCAAGCGGCCGCTGGGCGTCGAACGGCGGAACGCCAAAGCCTCTTCGACCTCGTCCAGATCCTGCAAGATGCCCACACATCGCTCATACAGCACCCGACCATCGTCGGTCAGGCTCAGGCTGCGGGTGGTGCGGTTGAGCAGACGGACCTGCAGACGCGATTCGAGCCGCACGATCGATTTACCGACGGCCGAGCGGGTCAGCCCGAGTTGCCTGGCCGCCGCCGTAAAACTTCCAGTATCCACCGAGGCGACGAAGGCGGCGATGTCGTTCAGGTTATGCAGTTCCATGTGGCCTCCGGGTTTGGCATTCAGGCGGCTTGGCACCGGTTATGGGGAACCCTATTCCCCAATCATGAGCATACCATTTCGATTAGTTAAGCCATCACTAACGTCTGATCGAGGTCATATGAACATTGAAGTAAAAGCAGCTGTACAAACCTGGGCCAACAGCCTCAGCGATCTGGTGCCCGTGCTGAAGGGTATCGATACCACCACTAAGATGAGCGACATCCGCGATGCCTACGCAAAAATGCTAGGGCAGAATCAACCACCGGCTGGCGTGAGGTTTGAAGCAGTCGACATGGGCGGCGTGCCCGCTACGCTGGTGACTCCGGATGAACTCAAGACCGACGCGGTGCTGATGTACATCCACGGCGGTGCCTACATCGTCGGTCGACCTGACGGCTACCACGGCATCTGCGGCAACTACGCAAAAATGCTCGGCGCGCGGGTGTACATGCCGGATTACCGCCTCGCACCCGAGCATCAGTTCCCCGCCCCCATCGATGACACTTTGCGCGCCTATGAGTGGATGCTTGAGCAGAACATCGCCGCCAGCAAGATTGCCTTCGCAGGCGAGTCGGCGGGTGGCGCGATGGTGGTCAGCGTGATGGTCGCGGCAAAATCCAAAGGCTTGCCCTTGCCTGCGGTGGGCTCGTCAATCTCGCCTTGGGCCAACCTTGAACACACCGGCGCTTCCATGAGCAATCGTGAAGGCCTTGACCCGCTAAACTCCAAGCCCGTGCTGGACATCCTCGCGCGAGCCTTTCTCGGCGACACCTTGGCCAACCATCCGCTGGCCTCGCCGGTGTTCGCCGACGTCACCGGACTGCCACCGATTCTGGTACAGATCGGCGAAAACGAACTGATGCTCAGTGACGCCATGCGTCTGGCCAATCACCTGGCGGACAACCGCGTCCGGGTCAATCTCGAAGTGTGGCCCGGCATGTTTCACGCCTGGCATTTCTACGCAGGCATGCTGGCCGAGGGGCAGCAGGCGCTGGAGAGTTCGGTGCGGTTTATCGAGGCGCGGTTGATTGGGGCGGCTTGCTGATCAGATAGCATTCGCTGCTGATCGGCGACACTTCTGGCTGTATAGCTCGGCGCGTTGGCGGTATGGTGGTTTGCCGACCGCCGAGGAACCCTGAATGCCGAAAAAACCACCACCCCCTGACAGCAACCCCAGCGCAGCCGACATCGAACGCGCCATTCAGGCATTGAACAAAATGGCCGAACGCCTGTGGGGCGACGGACGTGAGGCCGAGGCCAAGGCGCTGCTCGATGCGCTGGATGCGTTGAACCGCGCCCTCGACCGGATCCGCATCGGGGAAAGTCGCAGGGCCGTCACCCTGCACTGAATCAGACCTGGTAAAACTCGCGATACCACTGCACGAACGCTTGCACGCCCTGCTCGATCGGCACCTGCGGGCTGAAGTCGATGCAGCGTGCCAGCGCCGATACATCGGCCCAGGTCTTCAGCACGTCGCCCTCCTGCATCGGCAAATAACGGCGCTGAGCCTTGATGCCCAGTGCCTGCTCCAGGCATTCGACGAAGCTCATCAGCGCTACTGGACTGCCGCGACCGATATTGAACAGGCGATTGGTGCCGCGCTCGGCGCTGATTGCGGGCGGTTTGTCGAGCAGTCGGAAAATCGCTTCGACGATGTCGTCGATAAAGGTGAAGTCGCGCGCCATTTCGCCTTGGTTGTAGAGGTCGATGGCGCGCCCGTTGAGCATCGCTTCGGTGAATTTGAACAGCGCCATGTCCGGTCGACCCCACGGGCCGTACACGGTAAAGAAGCGCAGGCCGGTGGCTTGCAAGCCGTAGAGATGGCAGTAACTGTGCGCGATCAGTTCGTTGGCGCGTTTGCTCGCGGCGTACAACGAAACCGGTTGATCGACCGGATCGTCTTCTGCAAACGGCATCTTGGTATTGGCGCCATACACCGAACTGCTCGATGCATAGATCAAGTGCTCTGGAGGGTGACGACGGCACGCTTCCAGAACGTTGAGAAACCCGAGCAGATTCGACTGCGCATAGGCATCAGGATTGTCCAGCGAGTAGCGCACTCCGGCCTGCGCAGCGAGGTGAATGACCTGTTTGTAGTGGCCGTGTTCGAACAACGCGGTCAAAGCGCTCTGATCGACAATGTCCAGCCGCTGGAACGTAAAATTGACCAGCGTCTGCAATCTCTGCAAACGCGCCTGTTTGAGTTTGACGTCGTAATAAGGATTGAGATTGTCGATACCCACAACCTCTAGCCCTTCGCGACATAAACGCATGACCGTGTGATAACCGATAAAACCTGCGGCACCCGTTACCAGAACACTCATGATTGCCTCGGCTCACCGGTTTGACTTCAAGAAATATGCAGCACGAACATTTACCCGCGAACGACCGTAACTATTCATAGACGACCTTAGTTACCCGGGCCAGCAGCATCCGACGCGAGGCATCTAAAATCAAAACTTCTTACGAACCGAAACATGTAAGATTGAAACTAATTTGCTATCACGCGCGCCATCTAACCCGCGTGACTACAACAACTTCGAAAAGTTTAAAAAACCCGACGAATAAAATCCGCCCTGACCAAACAATGACTTACGTGAGATGGCCATCATCAGCGGATGAAAGGTAATGTTTTTGACTGTTAGCAATTGACAGCTTGCAAAGACTGGCCGATAACTAATCACTGCCCGATGAGCTCGCGCCGACGCGTACTTTTCTGCTCTCCGGCTATTTATGTAATTGGATCCTGAAGGTCGCAACTGCGAACCGTGCGGTAGCTTTGCTCAAACAAAAGCGCGGACTCGTTATAGCCAAGACGGCCATGGATATAACAACAACCCAATCAAGTTGATTCATTTTTGAAACACTTCTTCTGCCAATAAACATTGATGCATCTGGCTCGGCACTTTGCCTTGATCAGCCTACTACCTACTAGCAAGCTTGGCGGCTCTTCCCACGTTATCGGCCGCCCTGCTTACACGATCGCTATGTATGGAGTACTCCAGCATGCTAACGGTTTGCCGCAACGGCTCTAACTGGTATTTATTGCAGTGCAAGCCCCGCCAGGATGAACGGGCACAACTCAATCTGCAGCAACAGAACTATTCGACCTTTCGGCCGCAGCTGATGAGCGAGCGAAGTATTCGTGGCAAACGCCAACGAACACTGGAATCGCTGTTCCCCGGCTACGTATTCATTGAACTGAGCCGCGACGATAACTGGGCACCGATTCGCTCGACCCGCGGTGTCAGCCGCATCGTCGAATTCAACCATGTGCCCGCCCGGGTCGACGAAGACGTGATTGCGCAACTGCGCGAACGCAGCCAGGAGTCGCTCGGTTTTCCTGCCGAACCGACACTCAAGCCCGGCGAACCTCTGCAAATCGTCCAGGGCCCACTGTCCCCGCTCGAAGGCGTGTTCCTGTCCATGCACGGCGATGAGCGGGTGATGATGCTGCTCAATTTTCTCAACCGCCAACAGCACGTCAGCGTCCCGCTGAGTTACCTCGAACGCCAGCGACAATAGTCCGGATCCGCTTCGCCCTGACCCCGACCCCCTTAATCAGGAGCGTGATCCATGGCTCTGAAGCCTCGCTGTTCCCTGGTTTTAGTCGTCGCCTGCTGTGCCCCCGAAGCTGCCTGGTGCGTTGAGCCGCAAGCGATCAATGTCTACGGCTTCGATTTCACCCCGACCTTTGCCTTGTCGGAAAGCTACGACGACAACTTTCGCGAAGTCGAACACGATGTCGAATCGACCATGGTCACCCGTCTGGCGCCGGCCTTCGAGCTCAAGGCCGAGGATCGCAACAGTGCCACGCGGGTGATCTGGGAACCGACCCGCTACATCTATCACAGCGCCTCAGACGCTTCGAACACCGCCCAGCGCCTGCGCGCCGACAGCATCATGGAGTTCACTGATCGGCATCGTCTGAAACTCGAAGCCGAGGCGCGCAAATACGAGCGCACCACCTCGACCGCCGTCGACGGCATCAACGACAAGATCGAGAGTCAGCGCGTCGGCGGCGTCTACACCTTTGGCGCGCGCAGTGCGCTGAACCAGATCGACCTCGGCGCCAGCTACGCACAGCTGCGCTACGACAACTCCGATGGCATCAACGATGACAAGGAGCGCAACACCAGCAATCTGACCAGCACCTGGTATCACCGCCTCGGCAGCAAAACCCGTGGCTTGCTCGAATACGACCACACCCGCTTCGACTACCTGCAATCGAACAGCCCGCGCAGCAGCCGCTCCGACGCAGTGCTGGCCGGTGCCGAGTGGGACATGACGGCGAAAACCACCGGCAAATTGCGCGTCGGTTACGAGCGCAAGAATTTCGACCAGAGCGGTTCCGACGACCTGAGCAACCCGACCTGGCAAGTGGATCTGGCGTGGAAACCGCGCACCTACTCGACCTTCACCTTTCTCGCCCGCCAGGCCATGGCCGAAGGCGACGATGGCTCCGACGCGGTGAAAGCCACCTTCACCCAGATCGGTTGGCGTCACGGCTGGACCGAACGCATCACCAGCGTTGCCGAAGTCGGCATGGGCCATTACGTCTACGAAGGCCAGGATCGTAGCGACGATTTGCAGGACTACAAACTCGGCGTGAATTACGCAATGCGCCGCTGGCTGGACGTCGAAGTCGCCTACCGCCACCGCGATAACGACTCCGATGCCGACAACGAAAGCTTCACCCGCAATGTTTTCCAGATCACGTTCGACGTCAGTCTGTAGGAGGGTTGGGCCATGCATACGCGCCTGATTTTATTGTTGTTGCTGCTCTGGACAGTGCCCACGGTCGAGGCAGCGGACACCGACACCAATTACCGCCTGGCCGCTGGCGATGTCTTGCGCATCATCGTGTTCGGCGAGCCGGAACTGAGCTTCAAGAAGATCCGCCTCAACGATGCCGGGACCTTCTCCTACCCGTTTCTCGGCGAAATCGTCGCCAAGGGCCTGACGCCCAATCAGGTCGAACAAAAAATCGTCGATGGCCTCAGGCAAGGCTATCTGGTCGATCCGAAAGTCAGCCTCAGCCAGATCGAATACCGCCCGTTCTACATCAACGGCGAGGTGCAGAAGCCCGGCAGTTATCCCTTCCAGCCCGGGCTCACTCTGGAAAAAGCCATCGCCCTGGGTGGCGGCCTGACCGAACGCGCCTCAATGAAACGCGTGACGATTTTGCGCGGCAGTGGCGGCCCACCGGTCACCGAGAACATCTCGCGCACCACCGTCATCGCCCCCGGCGACACCATTTCCATTGCACAAGGCTTTTTCTGATCATGGACAACAGCCCAAGCACCTACCTCGAACGTCCGCTCCAGGGCCACTTGCCAACGCAAGCCGCCGACGAGTCGGACACCCTTGATCTGCTGCACCTGTGGCGGGTGATCTGGTCGGCGAAGTGGAACATCGCCTGGCTGGTGCTGCTCAGTTGCGCTCTGGCCGTAGCGGCGCTGTCGTTCATCACGCCGCAGTACGTCGGCAGTGCGACACTGCTGATCAAGGACAAGACGCCGCCGGTGTTGAGTTTTCAGCAAGCCGCCGAATCCGGCGGTGCCACCACCACTGATTACTTGCAGACCCAGCAAGCCCTGCTGCAATCGCGGGAGCTGGCCGAGCGCGCCGTGCGCAAACTTGGCCTGACTACCAACCCGGTCACCGATCCACGCCAGAAGGCGCAGAGCTGGTTCACCCCGCGCCAATGGCTGGCGGAGCTCAATCGTGACCAGTGGCTGCCGTGGCTGGACCTGTTGCCGCCGCCGAAGCCGCCAGCGACTGAAGAACAGGTGTTCAACGACGTAACGCAAAATCTGATGCTGCACACCAGCGTCAAATTCGTCGGCAAGAGTCAGTTGCTGGAAATCGAAGTCGAACTGCCCGACCCGGCACTCGCTGCGGCGGTGGCCAACGCCCTCGCCCAGGGTTTTATCGACAGCCAGCAGGACACCAGCCTGAAGTCTTCGCAAAACAACACCAGTTGGATGAACACCCGCCTGGTCGAGTTGCGCGACAACCTGCGCGTCGCCGAAAAGAAGTTGCAGGCCTACCGCGAGGAACAGGGTCTGGTCGATGTCGACGGTGTCGCCACCATCAGTGCCAACGAGCTGCAGATGACCGGCAACCGCATGATCGATGCGCGCCGCGACCGTGCCGAAGCGGAGAGTCAGTTCCGTCAGGCGCAAGCGTTGAGCAACGGCGACATCAGTCGGTTGTCCAGCGTGCCGGCAGTGCTGAGCAATCCGCTGATTCAGCAGTTCCAGGCTGATCTGGCCAAGGCCCAGGCCAAAGTCGAAGAGTTGTCGGGCCGGTACGGGCCGAAGCACCCGGCGCTGATATCCGCCCGCTCCGAACAGCGCACCGCCGCCAACAGTCTGCGCCTGCAAGTGCAGCAAGTGGTTGCCGGTATTGAGCGCCAGTATCAGCTGGCAGTGGCCAGCGAAGACGCGCTGCGCAAATCCTTCAACAGCAACAAGGCGCAGATTCAGGACATTTCGCGCAAGGAATTCCAGCTGCGCGAATTCCAGCGTGAAGTCGACAGCACCCGAGCGCTCTACGAAACCTTCGTCACCCGCCTCAAGGAAACCGCCGCCACTTCGGACATGGATTCGGCCAAGGCGCGCATCGTCGACCCGGCGATCGCACCGCTGGAAGCGAGCAAACCGCGCAAGAACCTGATTCTCGCGATTGTCGCGCTGGTCGCAGCGATCGTCGGCATCGCCCTCGCCTTCCTCTTCGATACCCTGAGCAACACCTTCAAGACCGACGACACCGTCGAGAGTCTGCTCAATGTGCCGCTGCTCAGCGTCGTGCCGCTGGTGATGAAAAAGAGCCGGCGGCAGTTGGCGCGGCTGTTCGAGGACAACGACCACCCGCGTTTCTGCGAAACCATCCGTAACCTGCGCACTTGGCTGATGCTGCAAAACAACGAACGCCCGGCGCAGGTGGTGCTGGTCACGTCTTCGGTGTCCGGCGAAGGCAAGAGCACTATCGCCAACAATCTCGCTTCGTCGCTGGCGCCGCTGGAACGGGTGCTGCTGATCGATGCCGACATGCGGCAGCCGACGCTGTCGCTGAACTTCGATTTTCCGCCGCAGAGCCCCGGCCTCGCTAACCTCATGGCCGGCAGCGCGCGGCTGGAAGACTGCATCCGCAGCGTCGGCAATCTCGACATGCTCCCGGCCGGCTGCCTGTCGCCATCGGCGCTGGACCCGTTCGAGGCACCGCGTTTGAAAGCCTCGAGCAGTTCGAGCAATGCCGTGGCGCCGGCGCAGGATTTGCTCAGCTCTCCACGCCTCGGCCGGCTGTTGCAGATTCTCAAGTCGCGCTACCGGCACATCATCATCGATTCGCCGCCGGCAGAAATCGTCAGCGACGCACTGTTGCTGGCCCAGCACTCCGACGCAGTGATCTACGTGGTCAAGGCGCAGAGCACGCCGGTCGGCCAGGTGCGCAAGAGCATCGCCGTGTTGCAGCAGAGCCAGGCGCCGGTGTTCGGCGTGGTGCTCAATCAGGTCGATCTGCGCAAGGCGCGCAAGTACGGCCATGGCCATTCCCGTTCCTTCTACGACTACGACTTCGCCCCGCGCTGATCCTTCGGGCCGTGCCGCCCGGCAACAGCAAATCCTTCCCTGTTCGACGAATCGGAGATCGCGCCGATGACCTCGCAATATTCCGCGCAAATGGCACACCGTCGCGGCCTCACCTTCTGGGTGCAATGGCTGTGCGCAATGACCCTGGTCAACCTGTTGCTGATCGTGCTGGTGCGCTGGCGCATCGGCGAGTTGCCCAGTGAATATCGGCTGCTGATCATCCTCACGGTGCTTGGCTCGATGCCGGTCTACGGTCTGGTGCAGGTCTACCACAAGCGCCATGGTCTGCTGGTCGGGCTCGGACGTTTGCTCGCCGGCTGGCTGATTCTGCTCGGGCTGCTGATGAGCATCGCTTTCGTCACCCAGACCAGCGCGTTGTTCTCGCGGCAAGTGGTGATTGTCTGGGCCGTGGTGGGTTTTCTCGCCCAGGCGGCGACGTTTCTGCCGCTGCATCTGTTCGTGCGCATGTACACCAAAATGATTTGCAACGAGCGCCGCGCGGTGATCATCGGCACCTGCCCGACCGCCCATGAACTGGCGCGCAAACTGCTCGACCCGGATCGTGCGCTGCTGCTGGGTTTTGTCGCGGCGAAAGCCAACAGCGGCCCGGCGCCGAGCATCCTGCCGCTGCTCGGCGAGGTCGAGGACATTCGCGAAATCATCACGCGTTTGCAGGCGCGGCGGGTGTACATCGTGCTGCCGATGGCCGAGGCTGCGACCATCGAAGCGCTGTACATCAACCTCCTCGACATGAACGTCGACGTGGTGTGGATTCCGGATCTGGGCAGCATGGTCCTGCTCAATCATTCGATCTCCGAGATCGAGCGGATGCCGGCGATCTATCTCAACGAAAGCCTGCTCACTTCGCACCCCGGCAGCCTGTTCTGCAAGGACCTGTTCGAACGCAGCGTCGCCGCGGTGGCGCTGATTCTGCTCAGCCCGCTGCTGCTCGGCGTGGCCATTGCGGTCAAGCTGACCTCGCCGGGACCGGTGCTGTTCAAGCAGAACCGCCATGGCTGCGACGGCGAAGTGATCCGCGTGTGGAAATTCCGCTCAATGCGCGTGCACGACGATCAGCAAGTACGTCAGGCCACCCGCGACGACGACCGCGTCACACCGCTGGGACGCTTTCTGCGGCGCAGCTCGATCGATGAGCTGCCGCAGCTATTCAACGTGCTGTTCGGCCACATGGCGCTGGTCGGCCCGCGCCCCCACGCGGTCACCCACAACATCTATTACACCGGCAAGGTCCGCGCTTACATGGCGCGGCATCGGCTCAAGCCTGGCATCACCGGGCTGGCACAGATCACCGGGCATCGCGGCGAAACCGAGACCGTGGAAAAGATGCAGCGCCGGGTCGCCCAGGACCTCAATTACATCAATCAATGGTCGCTGTGGCTGGACATCAAGATCCTCCTGAAAACGCCCTTCACCCTGTTCTCGAAAAACATCTACTGACAGCGGCCAGCGCTCTGGCCCACCCCGCCACGCATGAGGTTTTCCCATGAATGTGAGTGTATTCGGTATCGGTTATGTCGGACTGGTCCAGGGCGCCGCGCTGGCCGAGGTCGGCCACAACGTGCTGTGTGTGGATGTCGACGCGGCCAAGGTGCAGGCCTTGAACGACGGCACTCTGCCCATCTACGAGCCGGGTCTGAAAAGCCTGGTGCGGGACAATCATCACAGCGGTCGCCTGCAATTCGGCAGCGATCTGGCCGCCGCCGTAAAGCATGGCGATGTGTTGCTGATCGCCGTCGGCACGCCGCCGGACGAGGACGGCTCGGCGGATCTCAAACATGTGCTCAGCGTCGCCCGCACCATCGGCGAGCACCTGCGCGGCGAGCAGATCATCGTCGACAAATCCACGGTGCCGGTGGGCACGGCGGATCGGGTGCGCGAATGCATCAGCGCCATCCTCGGCGAAAGCGGCCGCGCTGCATTGACCTTCGATGTGGTTTCCAACCCGGAATTTCTCAAGGAAGGTTGCGCGGTCGACGACTGCATGCGCCCCGACCGGATCATCATCGGCACCGACAGCCCGCGCGCCGAAGCGCTGATGCGTGAGCTCTACGAACCGTTCAATCGCAACCGCGAAAAAATCATCGTCATGGATGTGCGCAGCGCCGAGCTGACCAAGTACGCGGCCAACTGCATGCTCGCGACCAAGATCAGTTTCATGAACGAAATGGCCGGGCTCGCGGAAAAGCTTGGCGCCGACATCGAAATGGTCCGCCATGGCATCGGTTCGGATCCGCGCATCGGCTACCAGTTCATCTACCCCGGCATCGGTTATGGCGGTTCGTGTTTTCCCAAGGATGTGCGGGCGTTGATCCATGCCGCCCACGGCGTCGACATCGATGCGCGCCTGCTCCGCGCGGTGGAGTCACGCAACAACGAGCAGAAGAGCACGCTGTTCCACAAGATCGCTGAGCACTTCAACGGCGAGCTGGAGGGCAAAACCTTCGCGTTGTGGGGCCTGAGCTTCAAGCCCAACACCGACGACATGCGCGAAGCGCCCAGCCGCGTGTTGATGGAGGCGTTGTGGCGAGCAGGCGCCAATGTGCAGGCATTCGACCCTAAAGCCATGGAGCAGGCGCAGCAGCTTTACGGCCCGCGCGATGACCTGACGCTGGCCGGGACCAAAGAGGCGGCGCTGAAAAATGCCGACGCGCTGGTGATCGTCACCGAATGGCAATCGTTTCGCGCGCCGGACTTCGAACTGCTCGCCCGCCAGTTGAAAAATCCGTTGATCTTCGATGGCCGCAATCTGTTCGATCCGCAACGCCTCAGCGCACGCGGCTTCACCTACATCAGCGTCGGCCGGCCAACCTGCGCCGCCGAAACACAGGATCTCGCATCATGATCCGCCTGGAATTGCTCGACCGTTATTCGCCGGCCCTGCTGGAATCCAACCGGGCGTTCTCCTTTCTCAACTTCGCCTCGATCGGCAGTTTCATCCGCCAGCCGCCGCCGTCGCTGGCGTATTTCTGCGACGGCATGCTGATGTCCGGGTTCATGTCGCGCATCACCGGGCGCGCGGTGCAGCGGGTCAGTTTCGATTTCACCTCGATTGCCGATCCGGTGTTGCGCGAGTCCGAGCAGCGCGGCAAACGCGTCTACGTGGTCGGTGCGCGGCAGGCCGAGCTTGATCGTTTCGTTGACAAGCTCGGTATGCAGTACCCGCGCCTGCAACTGGTCGGCGCGCACAACGGTTACTTCGACGCCGAACAAGGTGCGGCAATTCAAGCTGACATCCGCCGACAGCGCACCAACCTGCTGCTGGTCGGCCTTGGCGCCGGTCTGCAGGAGCGCTTTATCCTCGAAGCACTGCGCGGTGGTTTCAGCGGCGTGGCGTTCACCTGCGGCGGTTTCATTCGTCAGGAGGCCAATGCCAGCGAGCGATACTACCCCGACGCTATCAATCGCCTGCACCTGCGCGCCTTTTACCGCATGTACCGCGAGCCGCACACGATCAAGCGTTACCTGCTCGACTACCCGAGCAATGCCCTGCGCCTGACCGAACTGATTCTGCGCCAGCAAGTGGCAATCAATGTCACTGCCCCATGAGGATTGTGCCGATGCATATTCTGTTCACGCTCAAGGATTACCAGACTGGCGGCGGCGTCGAGTGCGTGCAGCAACGCCTCGCCGAGCAGTTTCTGGCGGACGGACGGCGGGTGAGTTTTTTCGTCATGAACGGCGACTCGCCCAACGTCGACGGCGCGCCGAGCATGGCCGGTGGCGGCAGTGGGCTCGCGGGCTGGCTAAAGTCGATCGTGCTGTTGCGCCGGCTGATTCGCCGCGAAAGCGTGACGCACCTGATTGGCGCCAAGGAGCAGGCCAATCTCTGCACCTGGTTCGCCACCCTGGGCAGTCCCTGCAAAGTCATTTACACCCGCCACGCCGCGCTGGATTGCGCCGAGCAAAACACCGGGCGCGCCAGCCTGCGGCTGTTGTACGCGCTGTACCTGTGCGGCAGCGGCAAGGTGGTCGCGGTGTCCCACGGTCTGCGCCAGTCGCTTGCCGGGTTGATGCCGTGGGGGCGACCGCGTATTCGTTATTGCCCGAACGCAGTGATCAGCGAACAACTGATGCGTGCGGCACAAGCGCCGTTGCCCGGTGGTGTGCCCCATCATTACTGGCTGGGCATCGGCCGATTGGTGCACACCAAGGGCTTCGATCTGCTGCTCGACGCCTACGCGCTGGCGGCGCAACAACGCCCGCTGCCGTATCTGGTGATTGCCGGCGACGGCCCGTTGCGCACAGCGCTTGAAGCGCAGGCACAACGGCTGGGCATCGAACGCCTGGTGCATTTCACCGGGCATCTGCGCAATCCCTATCCGCTGATCCGCCATTCGCAACTGTTGGTGCTCAGCTCTTTGCACGAAGGCTTGCCGACGGTGCTGGTCGAGGCGCTGGCGCTGGGCACTCCGGTGATCTCCACCGATTGTGGCAGCGGGCCGCGCGAGTTGCTCGACGATGGACGCCTCGGGCGTTTGGTCGGTGTCAATGATGTGCCGGCCCTGACCGAGGCAATGCTCGACAGTCTGGCCAACCGCGAACCGGCAGCTCCAGCCCGACATTCAGTCAGCGAAGCGATCCTGCCCTATACCAGCCAGTACGCCGCCCAGGCCTATTACCAGGTATGGAACCGATGAAAAAGCTGCTGATCATCCTCCAGGACCTCGGCGCCGGTGGCGCGGAGAAAATGATGGTGCGCCTCGCCGGCGCCTTGGTTGAGGCCGGCAATGAAGTCACGCTGCTGATGCTCACCGGTGCCGGCATCAATCAACCGGCGCTCGACCCACGGGTCAGGCAAGTGTTGCTCGACAGCCCGCGCAGCGCCGCTGCCGTGCCCGCGCTGATGCGCTTTTTGCGCAGCAATCGCTACGACGCGCAACTGGCGGTGCTCACTCATGTCAACGTCGTGGCGATTGCCGCCGCCGCGTTGTCCGGTACCTTGGCGCGGCTGCATGTCAGCGAGCGCAATGCCTTTTCGCGGGACAAGCACGTCAACCCGGCCCTGTCGGTCAAGCTCGCCTACTGGCTGGCGCCGTGGCTGTACCGGCTGATTCCCAACCCGGTGATCTGCGTGTCGCAAGGCGTCGCCGAAGACCTGGTCGACACCACCATCGCCCGCCCGCGCGATGTGACGACCGCTGACAACCCGGTGCTCGACAACGATTTTCGCGACAAACCCGCCGCCGCGCCCAGCCATCCCTGGCTGAAGGACAAAACCACCCCGGTAATCGTCGCTGTAGGACGCCTGGCGCAACAAAAAGGCTTCGACACTCTGATCGACGCCTTCGCCCGCCTGCCACAAGGCGATGCGCGGCTGATCATCTTCGGCGAAGGCGCCTTGCGCGGCGAACTGCTGGCCCAGGCGGCAGCGCTCGGCGTCGCCGAGCGTTGTGATCTGCCGGGGTACGCCAGTGACCCCATCGCCGAAATCGCTCGGGCCGATTGCTTCGTCTTGTCGTCACGCTTCGAAGGCAGCCCAAACGCCCTGGTCGAAGCCCTGTCGACCGGCACGCCGGTCGTGGCGACCCGCTGCCCGTACGGCCCGCAGGAAATTCTCGCCGATGGTGCGGTCGCGCCCTTGGTCGAGGTGGACGATCCGGCCGCCCTCGCCGCCGCGATCAGTGCGCAAATGGCCACGCCGCGAGCCGTGCATCGCCAGCGCCGCATTGATGCTGCCGCGCGTTTTGTCAATGCTCGCGCGGTGCAGACCTACCTCAAGGCGTTACTCGGGAGGCGCTGAGATGAACCGCCTGCAAGTGCGTTACTCGACGCTGGCGGACGCCTTCACCCTGTTCGGTGTGCTGTTCTATACGCAAGTGATCGGCTTCTTTCTGCGCCTGGGTAATGTGAGCACGCTGGATGATGCCCAGCAGGATCTGGAAGGCAATCTGGCCAATCAGGTCTGCGGCTTGCTGACCTTGCTGGTGCCGCTGTTTTTCTTCATCCGGCACAAGGTCTTCCTCAGTAAAAGCTTCTACCGGCAGAACCTGTTCTTGCTGCTGTTTCTCGGCTGCGTGGCAGCGTCGATCAGTTGGTCGAGCGAGCCGATGCTCAGCTTCAAGCGTTTCGTCGCGCTGCTCAGTGTGGTGTTTTTCGCCGGTTTCATTGCCTGGCGCTACAGCCTGGAACGCATTGCGTTTCTGTTCGGCTGTGTGATCGGTGCGGCGGCGCTGGTCGGGTTGATCTTCGCCGTGATTCGCCCGGACATCGCCTTCATTTCCGGCGGCATTCGTGACGGTGCGTTTCGCGGGGTGTTCGCGGAAAAGAATGCCGGTGCACGCCTGAACGCTATTGCGATCCTGTTGCTGCTGCCGATGATCCGCCAGCGCAACCCAATGGCCATGCTCTACGGCCTGTTCGCGCTAATTGCCATTGGCCTGGCGCAGTCGGCCACGGCGATTGCGCTGATCGTCGCCGGCACCGCCAGTTACGCCTACTTCATCACGCTGATCCGCTTGCGCATCAACCGCTCACTGTTGGCTTTCACTGCGGCGACGCTGGTGTTCTTCCTTCTGTGTGGCGTGCTCTACGCCAACTACGCGATGCTGCTGGAACTGGTTGGCCGTGACCCGTCGCTGACCGACCGCACGCTGATCTGGGAACTGTTGCAACCGCTGATCGATGCGCAATTTCTCAAGGGCTACGGTTTCGGCGCGTTCTGGGCCAGTGCCGATGCAGATGCGTTCATTACGCGCTGGGGCTACATCGGCAACGCGCACAGCGGCTACGTCGAAACCCTGCTCAATGGCGGCCTGATTCAGTTGATCGCCCTGCTGCTGATGTTTGCCCAGACCCTGAGCAAGCGCTATCGCGCAATCACCGCAGATCAGTCCGCGCGCTATCAGGCCTGTGCGCTGGTGATCATCGGCCTGTTCGTCGTTACCAATTACGTCGCCTACGTGATCCCCAACTATCGCTCGGGTGAGTTCCTGATTTTCTGCGTGCTCAGCCTGACCTTCCGCCACCACCTCGTCGCCCGTCCGCAGCCGCTGCCAGCGGCGAATGCTCGGCCAATGCGCGGCACTTTCCGGGAACAACGCCCATGCTGAATGATCCCTACGCCGTCACCGTGTGCGTGGTGATTCCGCTGTACAACGCCGCCGCCAGCATCCAACGCACACTGGACTCGGTGTGCGCACAGACCCGCCTGCCGGACAAAGTCATTGTCGTCGATGATGGTTCCAGTGATGCCGGTCCAGAGATCGTCAAGCACTACGCCGCGCCCCTGCCCATCGTCCTGTTGCAGCAGCCCAACCAAGGCCCGGCCAGTGCGCGCAATCGCGGTGTGTTCAGTGCCGAGGAAACTTTCATTGCCTTCCTCGATGCCGATGACCGCTGGCATCCGGAGAAACTGCAAAAACAACTGGCGCTGCACGCGGAGTTGACCCGACAGGGACGCAAAGTCGGCTTGATCGATTGCTTTCAGATGAGTGAATTCAGCGACGGCAAACGCCAATTGGAGGACCGCTGCAAACACGGCGAGCACTTTGCCGACTTCATGCGCGAGAACATCATCAACGGCACCTCCGGCGTACTCGCCCTGCGCGAGATCATCGTCGCCATTGGCGGCTTCGATCAGAGCCTGCGCTTTGCCGAGGATCGCCTGCTGTGGACGCGCATCGCCGAAATCAGCGAGATCCACAGCGTGCCGCAGATCCTCCACTGGCGCGCCGTCAACGCCGCCAACATCACCGCGCAACCGCACAAGTATTACCCGCACAAGCTGCGCTTCATCCAGCTTTATCTGGCGCGTTACGGCACGCGGCTGGCCAAACAGCAACGGATCTATTTCGTCCTCGCCAACCACGCCGAATTTCTCAATGCGTTTTCCCGGCGCGGCGATCATCGACGGGTTATCGAGGTGTTCCGGCAGATGCTCGGGCATTCGTGGCAAACGCTGTTTTTCTCCCAGGGCAAACCGACCCTGCGCTACCTCTACGCCTGCTTGAAAAGCCTGGGCAACAGCCGCTGAATTACAGGGATCGCGCCATGGCCAACCGCCGCCTGATGACCCTCGTATGGATTTTCACCGAGAAGTTCGGCCTGATCTTTCTGTCGATGATTACCTTTGTCGTCTACGCGCATCTGCTGACGCCGACGGAGCTGGGCATCGGCACGCTGATCATCGCCGTGGTCGAAGTGGTCGGCATTCTATTCTCGTCGATGCTGGAAGACCCGCTGGTGCGCCTGCAACGTGTCGAGAACAAACACATCAGCAGCGTGTTCTGGTTTGCCGTGCTGGTCAGTCTGTTGTCGATTGCGTTGATTTCGCTGGCGGTGGTGCTGTATACGCCGTCCACCACGCTGCGCTGGATGACCGCCGTGGCCTCGGTAAAAATCCTCTTCACTCTGATGGCCCGAGTGTATGTCGCGCAGATGCGCCGCAGCGGCAATTTCAAGTTGCTGGCCTCGCGTACCTTGCTCGGCAAAGTCGCGGGCGGTGTCGGCGGTGTGGCTGTGGCGCTGCTGGGTTTCGGTCCGTGGGCGGTGGTCGCTCAGGCGCTGATCATGGACGGCATCTCCACACTGGTACTGATGCGCAGCGAGCGTCGGCGCATTCCCTTTCTTATCGACCGCCAAGTGCTGGGCGACGTTCTGCGCGCCGGTCTCCCGGTCTGTGTCAACGTGATGAGTTCGCAAACCCTGCAACGTGGCGTCAACCTGATTCTCGGTTTCACCGCTGGCGCCCATGCAGTGGGCATGTTCAACCTGGCGATGCGCATCATCGACCTGCCGCGCTCGGCAATCTACAACGGCTTGATGAGTTACGCCTTGCCGGTGTTCGCCCGCCGCAGTACCGAGCCTGCGCGGCTGATCGGGGTAATCGGCGATTCCACGGCAATCAGCGGTTTCGTACTGACACCGCTGTTCTTCGGCATCGCCCTGACTGCCAAAGACATCATCCTGCTGATCTTCGGCGCGAAATGGGCCGATGCGATTCCCTTGTTGCAAGTGCTCGCCTGCACGGCGGCGCTGGGCAATCTGGCCCTGTATGCAACCACCGCGCTGGTGGCGGTCAATCGCACGCACCTGACGCTCAAGGCCGAAGTTGCCACCACCCTGCTCGCGCTGGCGCTGGTGTATCTGCTCGGAGCGACCTACGGCGGCATGGCGGCGGCGCTGGCATTGCTGCTGCGCATGCTGCTGATCACGCCGCTGCAGGTACGCGGCCTGCACGCCGCCATCGGTTATGACTGGCGCTGCTTCTTTCAGTCCAGTTACCGCAGCCTGTTCGCCTCGCTGCTGATGGTCGTCGTGGTGATGTGGGCGTCGCGGCAAACCGGCCTGTCCGGCTACGCGCACCTGACCGGCGATATTGCCATCGGCGCGCTGACCTATGCCTTGGCCTACAGCCTGCTGCACCCGCGCTGGCCGCAAGAATTCAAGTTGGTGTTTACCGCCCGCTGAGCTGCATTTCCTCGCAATGGAGCACATCGTCATGCGCAAAACCACGTTGATCACGGGCGGTGCCGGCTACATCGGTTCGCACACGGCACTGCAATTGATCGAGTCCGGGCGCTCGGTCCTGATCCTCGACAACCTGTGCAACAGCAGCCGCGAGGCCATCGCACGGCTGGAGCTGTTGAGTCACTCGCACGTCGATTTCATCGAGGGCGATATCCGCGACGCCGCACTGCTGGACGAGATTTTCAGCACCTACGCAATTGATGCAGTGCTGCATTTCGCCGGCCTCAAAGCCGTTGCGCAGAGCGTGCGCCGCCCGATGGATTACTACGCCAACAATGTGTTCGGCACACTGAACCTGTGTCAGGCGATGGCCCGCGCCCACGTGTTCAATCTGGTGTTCAGTTCCTCGGCGACGGTGTACGGCGAGCCGGCCCGCATGCCCATCGTCGAAGACCACGGCACCGGCAAACCGGCCAATCCCTACGGGCGTTCCAAGCTGATGATCGAAGAATTGCTCAGCGACCTTGCCCTCGCTGATTCACGCTGGAACATTGCTGTACTGCGCTACTTCAACCCGATCGGCGCGCACCAGAGCGGGCTGATCGGCGAAGCGCCCAACGGTCGACCGAACAATCTGCTGCCGTGCCTCACCGAGGTTGCCAGCGGCCAGCGCGCTGCGTTGACCGTGTATGGCAACGACTATCCAACCGTCGACGGCACCTGCGTTCGCGATTACATCCATGTGCTGGATCTGGCCGAAGGTCATCTCAAGGCGCTACAGGTTTTGCAGGGCGACGAGCATGGCCTGCACGTGTGGAATCTCGGCAGCGGCAACGGCTACAGCGTGTTGCAGATCATCAGCGCCTTCGAGGACGTCACCGGCCTGCGTATTCCCTACCGCTTCGCCCCGCGCCGCGCCGGTGATGTCGCCGAGTGCCGCGCCGATGCGAGCAAGGCCGGGCGCGAACTGGGCTGGCGCGCGCAACGCGAGCTGACGCAAATGCTCATCGACAGCTGGCGCTGGCAGACTCACAACCCATGGGGCTACCGCCCGCAACCGGCGCCGCTGCTGGCGGTGGGCACTTGAACCGGGGCAAATCCACGTTAGGGAAGACTCATGAACAGATCACGATGGTTGCTGTTGGTTTTGCTAATGCTGAGCGCCGGCGTCAGGGCCAATATTCCCCAACCGGTGGCTGACGGACTGGTGCTGTGGCTGGACGGCAATGATCCGGCCTCGATGACACTGGAGGGGCAAAACCAGGTCGTGCGCTGGCTGGATAAGTCCGGCAAGGGCAATGACGTCGACATCGACAACCGCGCGGCGACGACTTTGCCGACGCGCTTCGACAACGCCCTCAACGGCCACGGCGTGGTGCGCTTCAGCGGCACGGCGGCATTCATGGGCCAGGCGATCCGCACAAGCAAAGGGCCGGTGACGGTGTTCGTTGTCTCGCGGCGCCTGCCCGAGCAAGCCGGCGGCAAGGCCTGGCAGCGCCTGTTCAGCTCGCGGCCGCAACTGGCGGATAACGATAACGTCGCACCGAATTTCGGCATCAGCGTGCAGCACACCACCGCGTACGAGCCGGCGCTGGCGTTGCTGGAAACCAGTGACGTGCCGATCGGCCCGTTCGCGGTGGCGCGCAACGTGGTTGGCACCTCGGAAATCCTCCGCGGCGACATTGCCGAAGTACTGGTTTATGACCGCCCATTCAGCAGCCAGGAAGAACGCCGCAATGTGTTCGAGTATCTGGCGCAAAAGTGGGCGGTCGCCATTCCGCAACAGGTGGATGCGTGGACTCGCGTCGGTCCGCTAGGCCCGACCCCGACGCACGTTACGCCCGACCTGCCGTTATCGGACCAGGCCAATGCCGGCGGTTGGAAACGCGATACGCGGCTGTCCGACGAATTCAACGGCAGCGCGCTCGATGCCGAACGCTGGCACGTCAACAACGCCACCGGCACCGATTCCCTCGGGCGCAAACCGGCGCTGTTTTTGCCGGAGAACGCCAAGCTCGGCAACGGCAATCTGAACATCACTTTCCGCAAACAGACCCTCCCGGAAAAATACGTAGCTCTGGGCTACAAGGATTACAGCTCGGCGATGGTGCGAACCAACGAACGGGGGATGTACGGCTATTACGAAGCCCGGGCGAAACCGATGAATTCCGCCGGCTCCAGTGCGTTCTGGCTGGCGTGGACCGGGCTGCCGGACAACGCCACGGAAATCGACATCTTCGAAATCGGCGGCAAGACCCGCAACGAAGCCTTTGATCGCCGGTACAACATGAACGCCCATGTCTGGGCCAGACCGCAAAATGATCAACACCTGAGCTCCGGCAGTACCTGGATCGCACCGTGGCGGCTGGCCAATACTTTTCATGTCTACGGCTTTGACTGGCAACCCGAGACTTTGCGCTGGTACGTCGACGGCGTGCTGGTGCGAGAGGCGAAAAACAACTACTGGCATTTCCCCATGCAAATCGTCTTCGACAGTGAAGCGATGTGGGACTGGTTCGGCGTGGTCGACGATGCTGATCTGCCGTCGGTGTTTCGCATCGACTACGTCAGGGTCTGGACGCGCTCAGCGCAATAGCAGCGCGTTCAACGGTTGTGCACCATCGCCTGCATCTGCCACAGCGTGCGGAACCGCCCTTGGCTTTCGCGCAGTTCTTCGGGAGTGCCGTCCTGGACGATCTCGCCGTCCTCCAGCACCAGCACCCGATCGAAGTTGGCGATGGTCGAGAGGCGGTGGGCCACGGCGAGTACCGTGCGGCCGCGCATCAGGTTGCTCAATGCGCGCTGGATGATCGCTTCGGAATCGGAATCAAGTGCCGAGGTCGCCTCGTCGAGAATCAGGATCGGTGCGTCTTTCAAAAACGCCCGCGCCAGCCCCAGGCGCTGGCGTTGCCCGCCGGACAACGTCACTCCCCGTTCACCCACCAGGGTGTGATAACCCTGCGGCAACGCCTGGATGAATTCATCGCAAAACGCCTGGCGCGCCGCATCGATGATCTGCTGCTCGGTAGCGTGCGGTTGGCCGTAGCCGATGTTTTCCAGAATGCTGCGATTGAACAGCGCCGGTTCTTGCGGCACCACAGCGATCTGCCGGCGCAGGCTGTCCTGGCTGACGGAGCGGATGTCGCGGTCGTCGATCAGGATCACCCCGCTGCGCACGTCATCCAGACGTTGCAGCAAACCGAGCAAGGTCGATTTTCCCGAGCCCGAGGTGCCGGCAATGCCGACGCTTTGCCCGGCCGGAATATCGAGAAAGAAATGCTCGAAGACCTTGCGCCCGTCCGGGTAGGCGTAACTGACGTCGAGCATTTTGATGTGCCCGCGCGTCGGCGCCAGTTCCTCCAAGGCGTCGCTGAGCTCGTGGGGCTGGGCGACGATGCCCAGGGTTTCGCTGATGACGCCCATCTGCTGGCTGGTTTCCACCAGGGCCAGCGCCAGTTCGCGCGATCCGTGCAGGATGCGGAAGGTCAACGCGCTGACCATCACCACATCCCCCGCCGTCACCTGTCCCGCTCCCCAGAGCAGAATCGCCCAGCCGAGCATGCCGCCGGCCATAACGGTCAGGCAGATGTCGTGCAGTACCCGGGCTTTTTCCATGTACATCCAGCTGCTGCGGTGCGAATCGGCCTCGATGCCGATCTCGCGCTCCAGGCGCAAGCGCTCGCGCTCCCGCCCGGAAAAAGCCTTGATCGTCCATACGTTGGAAACCAGATCGACAATTTCGCCACCGACCCGCGCCGACTGCGACGCGAACGCGATGTGCCGGCTGCGGCCGCGCACGCCGAATATGGTAATCAGCGCGGCGACGACTATCACGCAACCGACCAACGCCAGCGCCATCGCACCGTGCACCGCCAACAACAAGGCCACGGCACCGATGAAATCCACGCATGGCGGCACGATACGCCAGGTCAGCCCGCCATACACTTTGTCGGCAGCGGCACCGATCGCCGAGACGCGATTGGCCAGCGAACCGGAGAAATGCCGCCGGAAATAACGCATCGGGTGGCCGGTCAGATGATGGAACAGGTCGACGCGCAGATCCGCACAACTGCCGACGATGGTGTGGCAACCGACCCAACCGCCGAGGCGCCACAGCAGGTTTTCCATCACGATCAATGCCATGAACAGGCCGAACGCGTGCCAGACCTGTTCCGCCGCCGACCCGGCGGCCATGGCATCGACCAGCAGTTTCATGCCGTATTGCACCACTACCGCGCAGCACGCCGCGCCGATCACCAGTGCGACCATGGCGACGAAGTGCGCCGGGCGAATTCTTATGTAGCGCCATAGAAACGCGGCGGCTGACGCCGGCAACGGTTCATCACGCCTGCGCTGAAAGTTCATCTCCCCTGCCCCTCAACACGCCGGCCATTGACCCGGCGCAGACTTGCGGCAATCCGCTCGGGCACTTGCGCCAGCTCGACGTGCAGCGGATGAAACGCCGCGCGCTCGCCCTCGCCATCGGGATAGCCAAACACACCTGTGGGGCAATATCGGCCGTTATCCCAACCCGGATAATCGAGAAACGGGTACCAGCAAATCCCCTGCACCGGCACACCGCGTTCGAGCGCCAGCAGCGTCTGCTCGACGATGTATGCCAGCCACGGCAGGCGTTCATCATCTTCGGCACCGGTTTCGGCGATCAGCACTGGCCGCTGATAACGCTGGTGCAGTTCCTTGAGCATGCCCGACAACGGCCGGAAGTCGCGCTCGCCGCGAAGGATCCGTCGGCCGTGGAAATACCACTGGTTATGCGCATAGAAATTGGCGCCGACGATATCCAGGTAATGCTCCTGCCCACCCAGACCCGGCCATTCGCGGCCGGTGAGCAGATCCCACGCCTGAAATTGCGACAGCCGATAGGCCTCAGCGGCTTCGATATCGTCAGTGCGCCGGGAGCCGGCGATCACATGGATCAACGGATCGCACTGGACAAACCGCGCATTCGGGACCTGTTCGCGAATCGCTTCGATCGCAGCAATGCTCGCCCGCACCAGTTGATGCTTGAGCTCCTGCGCGCGCCCGCGTGCGTTCGGATTGAAATACGCCACCTCGCCTCCCGCCCAACTCCAGAAGGAAATCTCGTTGATCGGCGAGTAGAACGGAACGCTCACGCCCTCGTCGGCCATCAGCTTCGCTGCAGCAGCGGCGAAGCGGGCGAAACGCTCGACAAATGCCGGGCGCCAGATGTCCAGATCATCCGGGTAGCCGTAATGGCACAGATCCCAGACCACCTGCACTTGCTGCGCTTGTGCCGCTTTGAGCATCGGCAGAAAACTGCTCCAGTCATAGCGCCCGGGGCTGCGCTCGATCAGATGCCAGCGCAAGCCGTCGCGGGCGCAACGAATGTTCAACTCGCTTAGTCGCTGATAGTCCTTGGCGGCCCAGCGCGCATGCCCGGTGTCGGCCAGCAGATCCAGGCGCCGACCGTCCTGGCGGCGCTGGCTGGAACATTCGAAACCGGCCATGACGAAGCTGCTGAAGATCGAAGACGCATCTGCGCCGGGCTCGTCGCCTTTCGGCTGCGCGGTCATGAAGCATCGATCTCGGTTTCAGCGGTGGTTTCTGCCTGCGCCGCCTGAATATCCCGATACAAGGCCAGCGCCTGGCCCACCACCTGATCCATGTTGTAGTACTTGTAGGTACCCAGTCGCCCGAGAAACGTCACGTTCGGCGTCTGCTCGGCGAGCGCTCGATAGCGTTTGTACAGCTCGGCATTTTCTGTGCGCGGCACCGGGTAATACGGGTCGCCATCGTCACACGGATATTCGTAAGTGATGCTGGTGCACGGGTGCGTTTGCCCGGTCAGGTGTTTGTATTCAGTGATGCGCGTATACGGCACATCCGGGTGCGGATAATTCACCACCGCCACTGGCTGATAGTGTTCCTGCTCGAGGGTATGGTGTTCGAAGCGCAAGGACCGATAAGGCAAACGGCCCAACTGGAAATCGAAGTATTCGTCGATCGGGCCGCAGTAGATCAGATGCGCGTACTGCACCTCGTCGCGCACAGCCTTGAAATCGGCGCCGAGCAACAGATCGATGTTCGGGTGATCGAGCATGCGTTCGAACATTTGCGTGTAGCCGCCCGAGGGCATGATCTGGAAAGTGTCGGCGAAATAGCGGTCGTCTTCGCTGGTCCGCGTCGGAATGCGCGAAGTCACCGATTTATCCAGTGCCGAGGGATCCAGCCCCCACTGCTTGCGCGTGTATCCGCGAAAGAATTTTTCGTAGAGCTCACGGCCGATCTGATTGACCACGACGTCTTCGGAGGTGCGAATGGTCGCCACCGGTTCGGCGCGTTCGGCGAGAAACACTTCGGCTTCTTCGGAGGACATCGACAGGCCATAGAGCGAATTCAGCGTGGTCAGATTGATCGGAATCGGCACCAGCTTGCCGTCCACCTGCGCGAGCACGCGGTGTTCGTAGGGCCGCCATTCGGTGAAGCGTGACAGATAGTCGACGATCCGTTGCGCGTTGGTGTGAAAGATGTGCGGACCATAGCGGTGCACCAGTACCCCGGCCTCATCGTAATGGTCGTAGGCATTGCCGGCGATATGCGGGCGCCGGTCAATCAGCAACACCCGGCGGCCCAATCCTTCGGCCAGACGCTCGGCGATGACACTGCCGGCAAACCCGGCACCGACGATCAGGTAGTCATAGGCGTGGCCGGACTTGGCGCGCTCAAGGCTTATCGTAGGCATTCGATCTGCTCCTGCATGAAGCGGCTGGTGTTGTCCCACGACATGCCGGCGATCGCGGCATCGGCGCGCTGCAGAAATTCGATGGTGCCTTTGAGTGGCAAAGCTTTTTCGATGGCCTCGACGAAGGCCTCGGCAGTGTCGGCGATGAACACCGCGCCGCTCTCGCCGTAGCCGCTGATCACATCGTGAATCGGCGTCGACACCACTGGACAACCGCCAGCGAGGTATTCGGGAGTCTTGGTCGGGCTGATGTAACGCGTGGAGGCGTTGAGGGCGAACGGCATCAGTGCCACGTCCCAGCCAGCGAGGTAGTCCGGCAGCTCGGCATATTGCTTGCCGCCCAGATAATGAAGGTTCGGCCGTTGCGGCAGCGTCTGCGGATCGATCTTCACCACCGGACCGATCAGCACGATCTGCCAGTCGGGACGCATCGCCGCCACGCGGTCAATCAATTCGATATCGAAGCGTTCATCGATCACGCCGAAAAAGCCCAGGCGTGGCCGCGCTATGGTTGCTTGATCGGGCGGTTCCGGCAGTGCCTGCCGCGCCGCCGCGAAATGCGCGATGTCGACGCTGCTCGGTACCGGATAGGCATTACCGTGCTGGCGCTGCTTGACCTCCCACAGACTGAAGCCGCCGGTAAACACCACGTCAGCCCGGGCGAGCAGTTGCTGCTCCATGTCGATCAAGCGCGCCGGTGCGCCCATGAACGCCGACAGTTCATCCATGCAGTCATAGACGGTAACCCGAGCGTCGAGGTGCTCGGTAAACAGCAGGCTCATCGGCGTGAAATACCAAAGGAGCAGATCGCCCTGAACGCGCCCGGCGAGATGTTCATCGAGCAATTGCCTCTGCGCCTGCTCGATCGCCTCGCCACTCATGCCGATCGGCAATTGCGGCACCGCCACTTCTATTCCCGCCGCCGGATTCGAAAGCTCGAGTCTGGGCGTGGCGTCTTCGACAAATACCGGCTCTTCGAAAAACACCACGTCGTAGTGTCTGGCCAATCGCGACATGACGTGCTGCGGCCGTTGATAAACAAATCCCCAGCGCAGATGCGACAGGCACACCAACGTGGGTCGCACCTGAAGGGATGCTTCGACAGCATTTTGCGCGCTCGCCAGTGCAAGCGCCTCGGGTTGTTCTGCCAGGTTCATAGCCAGATCCTCATCAAAAAAAACAAGACGACTCAGTGCCGAGCCACCGGGCCGTCACACTTGTCGACACTGCAAGTGCAGGGCATTTCTCGATGAGGCCGTAAGGCTCTTGAAGGTTGGAATCGCGGCGGTCACACGACGTTCAGCCCAACCTTGAACACAGCCGATGAACTGCACATACCGGCTGGCAAACGAGGTTGAACTTGCCGATCAATCCAGCCCCTACCGTCCAGAACAACCATGGTTTTTGCCGCCGCACAGGCGCATCGAAACCATCTACGAAGCCATCGCCGATGGCGTCACTTGTGAGGGCGGGCGCATGATCTTGATTACGGGTGGTGCGGGATACATTGGTGCGCATGTCGCACTGCAATGGCTGGGCAACGGCGAGGATGTGGTGATCCTCGATAATTTGTGCAACAGCCAGCGCGCGGCAATCGAGCGCATCAGTACGCTGGCCGGAAAACGACCGGAGTTCATCCAGGGCGATGTACGCAATCGACGACTGCTCGACAACCTGTTGCGGGACTACCCGATCAACGCCGTGGTGCATTGCGCCGGGTTGAAAGCGGTCGGCGAAAGCGTGCGTGAACCTCTACGCTATTTCGACACCAATGTCGGCGGCAGCCTGACGCTGTGCCAAGCCATGGCCCGGGCCGGAGTTTTCCATCTGGTGTTCAGTTCATCGGCCACTGTTTATGGCGACTGCGCCACCTTGCCAATCAACGAAAACTGCGCCACTGGCCAGCCGACCAATCCTTACGGCATGTCGAAACTGATGTCGGAAAACATCATGAAGAGTGTCGCCAGTTCCGACCCGCGCTGGTCGATCGGCCTGCTGCGCTATTTCAATCCGATTGGTGCGCACCCTTCCGGCCTGCTCGGCGAGGCCCCCACCAGCACGCCGAACAATCTGCTGCCCTATCTGCTGGAAGTTGCCAGTGGCCAGCGCGCGCAGCTGTCAGTGTTCGGCAACGATTACCCGACCCCGGACGGCACCGGCATTCGTGATTATCTGCACGTCGTCGACCTTGCGCTCGGGCACGTCTGCGCGCTCGACGCCTTGCGCGATCGCCATGGTGTGAGCATCTGGAACCTCGGTACCGGGCGCGGCTATTCGGTGCTGGAGGTAGTCAGCGCCTTCGAGCAAGTGACCGGTATCAAGATCCCTTTGCGGATTGAAGCAAGGCGCCCCGGCGACATCGCGCGATGCTGGGCGGACCCGCAAAAAGCCCTCGAAGAACTGGGCTGGCAGGCGAGCCGCTCACTGCACAGCATGCTCGCCGATGCCTGGCGCTGGCAGTGCAATCAACTCGGCCAGGTTGACGTTCGCCAGGCCAATTGAAAGCTGCGCACGCTCACTCATTCTCATGGCCGTGCGCATCGGCACAGGACAATCGTCCGGACTCGCCGCCGGCAATTCGTTCTGCCTGATCGATGCCACGTTTAAGCGCGTCCTCGACTTCCCATTCCACGCCGGGCAATTTCCTGATGCGCTCGTAGGCGCACTCGCCGGTTGCGGTGTAAACGCTGATGAACATTTCGACGTCGCCATCATCGGCTTGCCGTGCCCGCACCTCGATATGACAGCCGTTTTCAACTTCTTCGGTATGGCACTTTTCCGCCTTTTCCGTCGCCTTCCATTTGTTGTAGGTTTCGCCGCGTTTGAACATGTCGTACTCCTGAACTCAACTCGCTCACGTCAAAGATCTTTCCTTTGGCGGAATAATTCCAAGGATTGCCAAGAGGCATTTTCAGCATAGCGCGTTGATTCGCGCCCGCCGTTTCGCTAGTTCAACCGTTCGTCAGCTTGCGTAACATTCTGTAAAACCAACGCCGCAATGCTCATTCAAAAAGTTCGAGGCCCAGGCGAGCTCAAGTACAACTCGTTATTCAGCCCAGCGTGATTAGCCGGTACAGAAACAGGGTTTTCTGTCCATGGCCAACTGTTGCCCGAAGAAAACAAGGATCGATATAAAGAACAGGAGCATGTATGAAGCGAACAATCAGCTATTGCCTGGTCTATCTCGCTACCAGCGTTCTGCTCGCCGGTTGCAATCTGGTGGTGTTCAACCCCAAGGGCGATGTTGCCCGAGATGAACGCGACCTGATCATTCTCGCCACGGGCCTGATGCTGTTGGTGGTGATCCCGGTCATCGTCATGACCTTCCTGTTCGCCTATCGCTACCGCGCGACCAACAAGAAGGCCCGTTATTCGCCGCGTTGGGCCAGTTCGCACAAGATCGAAGCGGTGGTCTGGGGCGTGCCGTTCCTGATTATTTGCGTACTCGGCTGGGTGACCTGGGAAACCACCCATGCACTCGATCCCTATCGCCCGTTGGACTCCGACGTGCCGCACCTCAATGTGCAAGTGGTGGCAACGGACTGGAAATGGCTGTTCATCTACCCCGATCTGGGTATCGCCTCGGTCAATGAACTGGCGATACCGGTGAATACGCCGGTAAGTTTCACCGTCACTTCCGACGCGGCCATGACTTCATTCTTTATTCCCGCACTCGGTGGGCAGATATATGCCATGGCCGGCATGCAGACCAAGTTGCATTTGATCGCCAATGAAATCGGCCAGTATCGCGGAATTGCCGCGAACTATAACGGCCACGGCTTTTCCGACATGCACTTCAGCACCCTGGCACTCAGTGGCGCGGATTACGAGGCGTGGGTCAACAAAGTCAAAGCGGCGCCCGGGCAACTTGATCAAGCCAGTTATGCCGAGTTGGCCAAGCCTTCAGTGGCGCACAAGATCACCTATTACTCGGCTGTGCAGGAGCGACTGTTTCTCGACATCGTCGACAAGTACGAAGGAATGAACAAAGCACCGCGCAAGAAGGAAACCCAGGTGCAAAGCAACAGCGACGATGTGCGCGTCAATCAACAACCGAGTCTGCTGGCCGAGGAGCGTTAAATCATGTTCGGGAAACTTTCATGGGACGCGGTTCCATTGCACGAGCCGATTGTCATGTACACCCTGGCTATCGTCGGCCTGATGGGTTTTGCCCTGGTCGGCACCGTCACTTGGAAGCGCAAGTGGGGCTACCTCTGGCGCGAGTGGTTTACTTCGGTCGACCACAAGAAGATCGGCTGCATGTACATCATCGTCGCGCTGGTCATGCTGCTGCGTGGTTTCTCCGACGCGATCATGATGCGTACCCAACAGGCCATGGCATCCAGTGGCGGGCCGGGTTATCTGCCGCCGGAACACTACGACCAGATCTTCACCGCCCACGGCGTGATCATGATTTTCTTCATGGCCATGCCGTTCGTGGTCGGCCTGATGAACATCGTCGTGCCGTTGCAGATCGGTGCCCGCGACGTCGCCTACCCGTTCCTCAATGCGCTGAGTTTCTGGCTGTTCGTCGTGGGTGCGGCACTGGTGAACATCTCGCTGGGCGTTGGTGAGTTTGCCCGCACCGGTTGGGTCGCCTACCCGCCCCTTTCCGAACTCGGCTACAGCCCCGGGGTCGGGGTGGATTACTACATCTGGTCATTACAGATATCCGGCATAGGGACGCTGTTAACCGGGGTTAACTTCTTCGTGACCATCCTGAAGATGCGCACCGAAGGCATGACCCTGTTCAAGATGCCGGTGTTCACCTGGAACGCACTGTGCACCTCGATCCTGATTCTCGCTGCGTTCCCGATCCTTACCGCCACCCTGTTGATGCTGACCCTCGATCGTTATCTGGGCATGCACTTCTTCACCAACGAGGCCGGCGGCAACCCGATGATGTACGTCAACCTCATCTGGGCGTGGGGCCATCCGGAGGTGTACATCCTGATCCTCCCTGCGTTCGGGATCTTCTCGGAGATCGCCGCGACCTTCAGCAGCAAGCGCCTGTTCGGCTATGTCTCGCTGGTGTGGGCGACGATTGCGATCACGATCCTGTCGTTCATCGTCTGGCTGCACCACTTCTTCACCATGGGCGCGGGGGCCAACGTCAATGCGTTCTTCGGCATCATGACGATGATCATTGCAGTGCCGACCGGGGTGAAGATCTTCACCTGGCTGTTCACCATGTATCGCGGCCGCGTGCGCTTCGAAACGCCGATGCTGTGGACGCTGGGCTTTATCGTCACGTTCAGTATCGGCGGCATGACCGGCGTGCTGCTGGCGGTGCCCGGGGCCGACTTCCTGCTGCACAACAGCCTGTTCCTGATTGCCCACTTCCATAACGTGATCATCGGTGGCGCGGTGTTCGGCTACATGGCAGGGCTGACTTACTGGTTCCCGAAAGCCTTCGGTTTCCGCCTCAACGACCGCCTCGGGCGCATTGCGTTCTGGTGCTGGCTGGTCGGTTTCTACTTCGCGTTCATGCCGTCTTACGTGCTCGGTTTCATGGGCATGACCCGACGCCTGAACCATTTCGACAACCCGGCCTGGCAACCGTGGCTGCTGCTGGAACTGTTTGGCGTCGGCATCATTCTTTGCGGCGTGTCCGCGCAGGCGTTGCAGCTCTACGTGAGCATCCGCAACCGCGCGAAACTGCGCGACCTCACCGGCGACCCGTGGGACGGTCGCACCCTGGAATGGGCCACGGCCTCGCCACCACCGTTCTACAACTTCGCCGAGCAACCGAAAGTTAACGACCTCGACGCCTATTGGGGCATGAAGGAGCGCGGCGTCAGCACCCTCAGCCACACCGACTACCGCGCCATCCATATGCCGCGCAACACCTCCGCCGGCCTGGTGATCAGTGTCTTCGCGCTGATCTGCAGCTTCGCCCTGGTCTGGCATATCTGGTGGCTGGCAATCTTCGGCCTGGTCGCTTCTGTGGTAGCGATGATCGTGCGCAGCTACGACGAAGACATCGATTATTTCGTCCCGGCGCAGGAAGTGGCGCGGATTGAAAAAGCGCGTCTCAAAGACTTGGCGGAGGCTTGAACATGTCCAATATCGTTCTGGATAAAGACATCGCGCACAGCCATGAACATGGCCATGAAGACGCGGGCTCGATGCGCATTTTCGGTTTCTGGATCTACCTGATGACCGACTGCATCCTGTTTGCGACGCTGTTCGCAGGCTATGCCGTACTGCGTGACAGCGTGGCTGGCGGGCCTTCGACCGTCGACATTTTCGAATTGCCCTACGTCCTTGCCGAAACAGCGTTGCTGCTGCTCAGCAGCATCACTTACGGCTACGCGATGCTGGCGATGAACCGCAATGACAAAGCCCACGTGCTGCGCTGGCTTGGCGTCACCTTCGTGCTGGGTTGCGGCTTCATCGCCATGGAAATCAACGAATTCCATCATCTGATCGCAGAAGGCTACGGGCCGGATCGCAGCGGATTCCTGACCGCGTTCTTCACCCTCGTCGGCACCCACGGCGCCCACGTGCTCAGTGGTCTGGTGTGGATGGCAGTGTTGATGCTGCAAGTAAGCAGCCGGGGCCTGACCAATACCAACACCACGCGCCTGAGTTGCCTGAGCCTGTTCTGGCACTTCCTCGATGTGGTGTGGATCTGCGTATTTACCGTGGTTTATCTGCTGGGGGTGGTGTGACATGTATAACCAGAGTCCGATTCATAGCAGTGCCGGCACCAGCCATGGCACTAGTCGTTCATACATGGTCGGTTTCATTATTTCAGTGATTCTGACCGTCATTCCCTTTGGCCTGGTCATGTACCCGACGTTGCCACGCAGCGTCACCGCTTGGGTGGTGGTCGCGCTCGGTGTGGTGCAGATCTTCGCCCACCTCAAATATTTCCTGCATCTGGACACCGCCAAGGAGCAACGCTGGAACCTCAGAGCGCTGATCTTCTCGGTGGTGATCATTCTTCTGCTGGTGGGGCTTTCGCTATGGATCATGGACAGCATTCACCACAACATGCTGGCGCACTGAAGCAATGGCGGCTGTCGCTGAATGTCGGGCTGGAACTGACCAAGCCCGGCATCATCGTCGGCAATCTGGCTTCGGTGTTCGGCGGCTATCTGCTTGCCGCCGGTGGCCGCCCGGTGTCCCTGGCGCATTTATTGGCCGCCCTGCTCGGCACCGCGCTGGTCATCGCTTGCGGTTGCGTGATCAACAACTGCGTCGACCGCGATATCGACCGGCGCATGGTGCGCACCTGTCATCGGGCGCTGGCCGTTCGCGCTGTGTCGTTGCCCAGTGCGTTTTGCTACGCGACGGTGCTGGGTGTGATCGGCTTCGGTTTGCTGTGGGTCGGCACCACAGCATTGGCCTGCGCCATGGCGGCAGTCGGTCTGATGGTTTATGCGGGCGTTTATACCTGCCTGATGAAACGCCGTTCGCACTGGGGCACGCTGGTCGGCAGCCTGTCCGGGGCCATGCCGCCGGTGGTCGGTTATTGCGCCGTGACCGGCAGCTTCGATGCCACGGCGCTGATGCTCATCGTGGTGTTTTGCTGCTGGCAGATGCCCCACTCCCACGCGATCACCGTCATGCGCCATGAAGACTTTCGTGCCGCCGGATTGCCAACCTTGACGCTCAGACAGGCACGACGCGAGATCAACCTGTACATGGTCGCGTTCCTGATCAGCGCGGCGATATTGGGCTGGGTTGCGGCTATCAATGTTTCTTATCCGCTGGTGGTACTTGGCCTGGGCGGCTACTGGTTTTATCTGACGTTGCGACCGGTGCGAACCACCAATGCGAAAGTCTGGGCGCGGCGCATTTTCAGCGTATCGATCCTGCTGATCCTGGCGCTGAATCTTTCCCTCGCGTTGAACGCCGTACTGCCCTCGCCCTCTGCGCTCTACCACTCATCGGGCGTGGGGGAAAATCATCAAACGCAGGTGCGGGGCGGGTTATCAGAATCGGTAACGACTGCCTTTACAGACCACCTGGAGGAAACCCATGGCTAACGATCCTTCAACAATTGATTGCGCCTGCCCGGGCTGCACCTGCAAATGCAGCGGCGAGCAAACCTTCGAGCGTGACGGCAAGCAGTTTTGCAGTCAGGCCTGCGCGGATCTTCACCCGAAGGGCCAACCCTGCCCGTCCTCGACCTGCCATTGCGAGCAGAACCTTGGGGCCGATGAGCGCAATGTCAGTGACTCGAAACTGGATCAGGCGGTCGAGGAAACCTTCCCTGCCAGCGATCCGATTTCCCCGTGAGCCTCAATCGACGCAGCCTCAATCTGGTCGCAGCAGCCTTCGCGCTGACCGCCTTGTCCTATGGCCTGGCGCGCTTCGCCTATGGACTGCTGCTGCCACAGATTCGTCAGGATCTGACGCTCAGCGTGACCGCTGCCGGATGGATCGGAGGCAGCGCTTTTGCCGCTTACTGTGTGGGCATCGTTGCGACGTTTGCCTGCAACGGCAAAGTCAGTCCGCGTGGGTTGACGGTGATGGCCGGCGCCGCTGCGACGCTGGGCATGGGACTGGTGGTTGTCGCTTCGTCGGGGCTGACGTTGGGCTGCGGCGTGGCGCTGGCGGGATTGAGCACGGGTCTGACTTCGCCGCCATTGGCCAGTGCGGTGGCAGCGCGTCTTGATGATGCGGATCGCCCGCGAGCCAATGGTTTTATCAATGCCGGGACAGCGGCGGGCATCGTTTTTTCCGGGTTGGCGGCGATATTGGCAGCCGGGCAATGGCGCCAGCTGTATGCCTTGTTTGCCTTGATCGGCATCGGCGTCACGATCTGGCTCTGGTTTGCGCTACCGCGCCGGGTCGAGCATGACGTCGCGCAGAACTTCTCGCTGGCAATGCTGCGTCGACCCGGCGTACTGCCTTTGTGCGCCAGCGCTTTCCTGATGGGCCTGGCGAGCACGGCGATCTGGACATTCGGTGCCGACATTCTGCGCAGCGAGGCTGGATTCTCAGATCAGTCGATAGCATGGGCGTGGATCGTCCTGGGTGCGGCGGGAATCAGCGGATGCATGACGGGCGTGTTCACCGGCCGATTCGGTGTCGTGCGTATTCAGCATCTGGCACTGGCTGGGATCGCCCTCGGGACATTGGGCCTGTCGGCCGCCTCGATATCAGCCGGGTCTGGCCTCATCGCAATGTGCCTGTTTGGCGCGGCCTATATCGTTTCCTCGGGCGTTTATCTGCTGCAAGGCATCCGCCTGTTTGCGGATCGTCCGGACTTGGGACTGGGCATACCGTTTCTGGTACTGGCGCTCGGTCAGACCGCTGGCACCCCGCTTTTCGGCGCTGTGCTGGAGGCTGCCGGCGTAATCGTTGCCCTTTGTGTTTTCGCGGCGGCCGCTTGCGCCGCCATGGTGCTGTGCCCAAGAGATGGTGAAAGTCCGCGCGGACAGATGTGCCAATCCACCGAAGGCTTGGGTCGCTAATGATTTTTATCGTCAGGAGTACAAACCATGGCCGTAAACATCAGCAATCTCACCCTCTCCACTCCGGTTCCCGTCTCGGCGACCAATCCGGTCGCACTTGAGCTCAACGGCGCCGAAGCCATTGCGCAGTTCCCGAGCATCGTCACGGTGCTACCGGATGGATCGCTGCAACTGTCCGCGCCGACCAAAGGCGCCTCGAGCAAGAGCACTCACCGCACCCGCTGCGAATGGAAAGAATCCTTTTACTGGTCGCTGGGCAGCGCCGCTGACCACCTCAACTATCAGGAAATGACCGTGACCAAGGTCAACTCTGCGCAGAAAGTCGTTATCTCGCAGATGCATGTGAAAAATGACGACGGCCCGGTGATCAAAGTGTTCTGGCAGAAAGGCAACATCACCATGGGCTTCCGCCAGAGCTTCAACCAGCCCACCCCGGTCAACACCACGGTGCTCAAGGGCGTACCGTTGGGGGCGAAGTTCAAGATCACCATTCGCGCCAACTCTGCCGGCGTGGCTCGAGTCACTGTCGACTACAACGGCGTTGTCGGCACATCAGGTGACTTGCAGCTCGACTCAACCTGGAATTCGCAGGTATTCAATTTCCACGGCGGGGTCTACAACCAGATCGACTACACCGACGCCACGCCGCCAGAGGATGGCTCGATCTGCATCATCAGTGATTTGTTGATTTCGCATACTTAGGCGCTGAAACGAGCAAGGGCCTGCGTCAGCTTTCGCTGGCAGGCCCTTGTCAGAGCTGAGCTCGATGTTGGGTTTTCAGCCTCCTCTTCGACTTCGAAATTGCCTGCGTCCTAACGTCGCAGCCTTCAGCTATTGGCAAATCCTGCGCAAGCCGTAGAATCCCGCGCGCTCTTGCAAGCGCGCGTCTGGTCACAGACGCGAACTTGCAGGGCTGGCCATGTCGTCCGACGCCACCGCCCTGCCCGATCGGCAGACATTTGCACAACACCTGTTCCAGCCTGGCAACCGCATGCGCAGAGGCGCACGTTGCGCTGTTCGATTTCTTGAGGTTTTTATGTCTCCGCGTTTGCTGGCCATGGCGCTGGCGCCCCTGCTCGGGCTGTTCATTATTGCTCTGGGCAACGGTTTTCTGTCTTCCCTGACCACCCTTCGCCTGGACGCCGCCGGCGCCTCGGCGACGATGATCGGAATTGTTTCGTCGGCCTATTTCATCGGCCTGACGCTGGGCGCGGTGTTCAACGACCGGCTGATTCTGCGCATCGGCCATATTCGTGCCTACGGCAGCTTCGCCTCGCTGATTGCCGTGACGATCCTGTTGCAAGGTCTGTTTTATGACACCTGGGGCTGGCTGGTCCTGCGCCTGATCAACGGCTGGGCGACGGTCGGTGTGTTTCTGGTGATCGAAAGCTGGCTGCTGCTGGCCGGTGACGAGAAGATTCGCGGGCGCTTGCTCGCGCTGTACATGATCGTGCTTTATGGCGCTGGCGTTCTGGGCCAGGCGACGCTGGGGACCATCACCGGCATGAGCGACAGCGCGCCGTTCATGGTCGCTGGCATGCTCGCTGCGTTGTCGGTGCTGCCGATCGTGATCCTGCCGCGCGTCTCGCCGCTGCTCGATCAGGTCGAGCCACTCAAGCCCCGGCAACTGCTGGGCGTGACGCCGACCGGGCTGGTCGGCTGTTTCGGTTCGGGCGTGACCATCGCGGCGATCTACACCTTGTTGCCGCTGTATCTGCAACGCAGAGGTCTGGACGTCGGCGAAGTCGGCAGCATGATGGCCTGGACGATTCTCGGCGCGATGCTGCTGCAGTATCCAGTCGGACGCTGGTCCGACCGCACCGATCGCTTGCAGGTGCTGACGCTGCTGACGGTGGCGTGCACCGCGTTATCACTGGTGATTGTGCTGCTGCCGCTGTCTTCGACAATGCTCGCGGCGATGCTGTTTCTGCTCGGTGGCGGCGTCTTCGCGCTGTACCCGGTGGCCGTCAGCCACGCGGCCGACCGCGCCCCGGCCGAAGCGCTGGTGCCGATGATTCAGGGTTTGCTGCTGATCAACTCGCTGGGCTCGGCCATCAGCCCGATGATGATCTCGCCGGTGATGAACTCGTTCGGCGCCAACGGCCTGTTCTGGGTCTTCGCAGTGGTCAATCTGAGCATGGTCAGCTTTTTCTTCTGGCGCCGTGGCAAACGCCCGGTGCCGGCCAACCCCGCACCGTTCACGGCGGCAGCCACCTATTCGCCGACGGGTGCGGAGTTGCGGGTCACCGAGGATTTGCGCGTCGCCGCTGAGGAGCATCCGGCGATGATGGATGCGATCAGCGGGGAACTGGTGACGCAGCCACGGTGACCGCTGATCAGCAACTGCCCGGCGGGATACCGTCCTTGTTAAAGTCCTTCAAGCGCTCGCGCTCTTCTTCGGTGGAATGTGCCGGGGTTGTTTGATCCGGTACTTCTTGCGGCACTTCGGTTTTTTCTTCAGTCATGGCTTTGCCCTCGTTGTCGATGCTATTTCGGCATCGGCGAGGGCTGGCAGTTCCGGATTTTCAGCTCCACCGCAGCCATGCGCTTGAGTTGCGGCGAACATTCCCTTAGACGAACAGCGCAAGATTCTTGCTTCAAGAGCGGGCACGCGCAATCAACATCCTCTGCAACGTGTTGTCCTTCACCCAGTAATGGTGGAACAGCCCCGCCAGCGCGTGCAGGCCGATCAGCCAGTAGCCGGCACCGCCAATCCATTCGTGCCAGTACTTGAGTTGTTTGGCCAGGTCCGGATCAATAGCCACCGGCGCCGGCACATGGAAACCGAAGTACGGAAACGGCTTATCGCCCGCCGCGAGCATCAGCCACGCGAGGAGCGGTGTGACAATCATCAATCCATACAGCGCCAGGTGTGTCAGGTGCGCGATTGCGGTCTGCCACGCCGGTGGCTTGGGGATGATCGGCGGACGCGGAGTCAGGCGGCCGATCAGGCGAATCCACACCAAGGCGAAGATGCTGGCGCCAAACAGGCCATGCAGGCCCATCAGCATGCTGCGCCCCTCACTGCCCTTGGGCAGGTAGCCCTTGATTTCGACGCACGCATACACCCCGACGAACAACGCCAGCATCAGCCAGTGCAGGATGATTGAGAGTTTTCCATAACGGGTTACAGCGGTGTCGCGGATCATAGGAAACGCCTCGTGATTGTTGTGGAACGACGATCATCTCGCTCGAAATTATCCATGAACAGAAGCGCAAGGGTTATCACCTCAGCCCATCAAAGGCGAGTAAGTTTCGAGCAGCTGCCCCTTGTCGACAAGTCGGCAAGGGGCTGTTCGGCAAGGCGCACCGTTGTTCGTTCTAGACCGCCAGTACGCTGCAGGGAACCTGGTACAGAATATGTTCGGTGGTACTTCCCAGCAGTTTTTCCAGCCCGTGACGTTGAACCCTGCCCATCACAATCACGTCCACATCGTGTTCATCGGCAAACTCACTGATCGCCGCCACGGGATGTCCCTCCCTGCTATGCCTGTGCTCGGCCATCACACCGAATTTCCTCGCCAAAGCGCTGTAATGCACTTGCAGTTCCTGGCGCCGGGCATTCATCAATTCCGAAACCGTCCAGTTGTTCACCACTTCATCCAGATAGTTTTGCGAGACGTCATAGGCATATAACAGGTGCAACTCTGCACCAAACTGAGTGGCGAAGGATGTGGCCTGTTCGACGATCCGGTCATTGAGAGCGCCCCCATCATCTTCGCTTGCAGCTACATCTACGGCCGCTACGACCTTGCGCGGCAGACCCGGGCCAGCAGCGCCCAACAAGTAGACCGGCACCGGACAATCACGCAGCAGCTGCCAATCCAATGGGGTAAACAAAGCGCGTTTGAGTAAGGGTTCGTGCTGCACTTCCTTGATCAGCAGATCGGGCTGGTTCACGGTGACGTGATCGAGGATCTCCCGTTTGATGTCTTCGGACCAGCCAACCTCGGTCGTCACCCGCAAACCTTCGCCTCGCAGGCTGGCGGCCTGGCTTGCCAGCCACTCGTGATGGTCCTGCAAATAGGCCGCACGGGCCCTTGCCCGATCCCCTTCCTCCAGCAGCGACAGGAAATCCCACCATTTGATCAAGGCTGCGATGTGCAGCGACGCGCCGCTGGCTTTAGCCAGGGCGGCGGCCTGGCTTATCGCCGGGGAATGGCGCAGGGCCGGGTTGATGATCAGCAACAAGTGTTGATATTGGCTCATGTTTGTCTCCAGAGAGATGGACGTCTGCGCTCATGTCACTCGCAGCTGAACCGGGCCGAAAGAATCAGACAACAACGTCAATCGAGGTTGCGCCATAGCCCGGCGACTTCCTTGATAAATGTCATATGCAAGGCCCCTGGTGCGCGTCCTTCCCCTGAAAAACCTGAATATCGAGGCTTGTCCACCACCCTTGCGCAAGCGCCTGGAAAACCGACAAAGCGGCGATGAAACTGGCGAGCGACATTGATCTGGATCAATCGCTGCGACGACAAACTGGATCGAAATAGAGTCATGACTCGGCTGCGCCCGCATCTCGGATCAGGGACAGTCACAAGCTGCTCGAACGCGTGAAAGTTACAGATGCGGCCACAGGGTGACAGGTCCGCAACCCACCCTCATTCTTGCTTTGCGAGGTTCACGATATGGTCATCAATGATCCAGCCATGACAACTGCCTGCGTCCGCGACGGAAGCGGTGACAGTTGCGCTCTGTTTCACGAAGCGGATCGACTCAGCGACCAGGCCTATGCCGTCGTTGAAGAGCCGTTTTCTCCAGACACCATGCACAAGTTCAGCGAAGCGAAGAAACGCGCCGATGAGAAATATCGGCACGCCTGGCAACAATGGCAATACGCACACGGCGGGCGCAGTCACTGATGGATTACCCCCAACCGATTACCATCAACTGCTGCGATGACCGGTCAGGCTTTGGCAGGCATTGCCTTGACCATCATCAAACTGCAAGGAGCCCGGTTCATCAGGCATTCGGCCGTGCCGCCGATAAAGCCGTCTAGCGCTCGATGGTGACAGATGCCGAGCACCAGCAGGTCGAACGCGTTCTGCCGGGCAAAGTCTTCGATCACCCGGTACGGGACACCTGAGAGCAGGTGGCTGTGCTGTTCATCGAGACCATAGCGCTCGGCCAGCGTATCGAACGCTTCTTGCTGAGTATCGTTGATCGCATCGCACAAGCTGTGGTCCAGGCTCAAGTTCGGCACGCTCATCGCCGCATCACCTACCACCGACCAATTGGCGACGTTCAACAAGTGCAACGATGCATCGCATTTCGACGCCAATGTCGATGCAACCCCGAGTATCCGGTCGTTGAGCCCTTGGGTCAGATCCTCGAGATGCGACAGGTCAATGGCCGCAAGGATCTTCAAGGGTTTCGGATGCGCTGCCTCGGTGACCAGATGCACGCAGGCGGGACAATCTCGTACCAATAGCCAGTCCAATGGCGGATGAAACGTTTGATTGAGCGCTGAAACATGGTGAGCGTCCTTGATCACCAGATCGACATGAAAGTCATTGATGTACTCAAGCACATGCGCCGGCGTGGCCCTGGCCCAGACCACTTCGGTGCTGACTTGCACGCCAGCGCCACGTTGAAACCGGGCCTGCTGTTCCAGCCACTGGCGATGCATCTGCAAATAGCCTTCACGCGCTTGCGCCATGGCGTCGTGGTCGATCAGGCCGGCCAACGCCAGGGACTGGACATGATCGAACGCCACGATGTGCAGCAACGCGCCACTGGCCCGAGCAAGTGCCTGGGCGCGATCAAACGCCGGGGTGCGGGTCATTTCGGCAGGTGCGATCAACAGAATGCGTTTGAGCCTGAACATCACGAGTGTTTCCAGTCAGCGCCATCGGACGATTCTGCAACTCTGCCAACCGCCACGCTTGATATGCATCAAGTCTCCCCATTAACCCTGCAATACAAGAGCGGCGAAGAGCCCGACGCTTCTGTGAGTTCCCTCCCCGCCGTTCGTCCGTAATCACGCTGACACGCCAAACGAAAAGTACATGCGCTGCGAAGACTTCTATGCTTATCACACTCATTGGAGGCTGCTAATCCATGCTTGAAGCCCACTCGCCCCCCCCGATTCTCAAAACTGCCTGTTCCAACTGCAGTGTGGTCGAGTTATGCCTGCCGCTTGGTTTGACGGGCCCGGAGGTCGAGCGGCTCGACACGCTGATCGTGCAGCGATACAAGGTGAAGAAAGGTGCCGCGCTCTACCGGACCGGGGACCCGCTACGCTCGCTGTACGCAGTGCGAATAGGCTCGTTCAAGACCAGCGTGGTCTCCGTCGATGGCCGCGAGCAAGTGACCGGTTTTCATATTCCCGGCGAAATGCTCGGGCTGGACGCCATCAGCATCGATCAACACGCGTGTACTGCGTATGCGCTGGAAGACAGCGAAGTCTGTCCTATTCACTTCGCACAGCTGGAAAAACTCGCGCAAAGCCTGCCATCCCTGCAGCACAACCTCAACAAGCTGCTGAGCCGGGAAATCGTGCGCGACCACAGCATGTTGATGCTCATGGGCAACATGAACTCCGATGAGCGCCTGGCGGCTTTCCTGCTCAACCTCTCACAACGCCTCAGCTCCCGTGGCTATTCCTCGAAAGAGTTCGTGCTGAAAATGCGCCGCGAAGAAATCGGCTCCTACCTTGGGCTGCGTCTGGAAACCATTTGCCGCGGCATTGCCCACTTGCGCGATCAGGGTTTGGTGGAAATCACCGCGCGCGACGTGAGAATCCACAACATGGACGGCCTCAAGCACATGGTGTCCGGCTGCAACCGCCAGAGTCATTGAGCCCTGCCAGGTTTACGCTGGATGAATCCGAAGCGGGTGATTGTGCTCATCCCGCGACCATTGGTTTGATTGCCAGAATGCTCCCCGGCACCGAATACAAGGCGCGCTCGGTGGTGCTGCCGATCACGCGTTCGATGCCCACGCGATGAACCGTGCCCATCACCACCACGTCGGCCAGGTACTGCTCGACGAACTCATTGATGACCTGCACTGGCTGGCCCATGACGAAGTGTCGACGCTCAGGGGGCACACCGTGGCGATCGGCAAGGGCGACAAAAGCCTGATGCAGTGTCTGACGCAGTTCGTTCGCCAAATCTTCGTTCCAGCCACCGTTGACCATTGGTGCATCGCCGTTGAAGGCAGCGGAAAAATCGTAGGCGCAGAGCAGGTGCAACGGCACGTCGCATTGCAACGCCAAAGCGTTCGCCGACCGTATGATCACGTCGTTCAAGCCACTGATTTGGGTATCCGGATCGAACGGGTCCACGGCTGCCACGACACGATGCGGCAACGCATAGCGAATCTGATTGACCAGATGCACCGGGATCGGACACTCACGCAGCAGGTGGCAATCGAGAGGCGTGATGAACACGCGCTTGAGCGCCGGTTCCAGTCGCACGTCCTTGATCAACAGGTCGGGCTTGAGCACATGGACGGTCTTGAGGATGTCCAGCAGCGGATGGCTGGAGAAGACCACGTCAACGGTGCCGTCCAGCCCCTGGTTGCTGAGCTGCTCGAGCTCATCGGCCACCCAGCGCCGGTAGCGCCGCTGATAGCGCTGAGCATCCACGTCATCGATTTTTTCCTCCCACAGATGGGTGATCGGCACCGGCGAAACAAAGGCCCGCACATCCAGCACCGCCCCGCTCGCCTTGGCCAGCGCGATCGCACGCAGCATCGCCGCCGATTGATGCAGCGTCTGGTCAGCGACCAGCAACAGACGTTCATATTGGCCCATCACACACCTCCGCTCGGCACCGGCGCTGTGGGCCGGCAGGCTTCAAGACTGCGCCCGCTCGCCCTTGCCCGGCGTTGATTTACATCAAGCCCGGGTCAATGAAAGAGGCGTCTGATGTAGATCAGATGTCGCCATGGGCAACCGCGTAGAAGGAAGGCAAGCGGACGCTTTTTCACCGTCCGCCAGCCTTTCGAACCGGATGGAGAATGACCATGCTCACCGTCAAAGACCACAACGATCAGGCCGTGGCCGCTTTTGCAGCGGTTTCCGGTCAATACTGGATTGAGGCGCTCAAGGACGGCCGCCATGTATTGATCCGGCCGCTCACGGAAAAGGATCGCCTGCGCGAATACGACTTCATCAAGCGCCTGTCGCCCGAATCCAGGCACATGCGTTTTCTCGCCCAGATCAGCGAACCCGGCACCGCTCTGCTCGACCAGTTGATGGACACCGATAACAAACAGCGCACCGCCTTCATTGCACTGGTTCACGAGAACGGCAAGTTGATCGAAATCGGCATCAGCCGCTATGCCGGCACAGGCGCCCATCAATGCGAATGCGCGGTGACGGTCGCCGATGAATGGCAGCACTTGGGCTTGGGCACGTTGCTGATGGAACACTTGATCAAGGCGGCCCGCCACAACGGATTTCGCCAGATGTACTCGGTCGATGCCGCCAGTAACGCGGCGATGCGCGATCTGGCCAAAAGCCTGGGCTTCGAAACCCACAATGATCCGGACGACGCACGCCAGGTCATTCATCGTCTTGACCTGTAAATGAATCGCCCCGAGGTGAGTCGGCCAACGATTCACCTCGGGGCGATCGTGTCTCAGGATTGCGGTGTGGGTTGCGGCTTGATCGCCAGCACACTGCAAGGTGCCCGATGCAGCAGCTGTTCGGCGGTGGTGCCTAACAACTTGCTCAAGCCGTGGTGCTGCACTGTGCCCATGACAATGACGTCGATCTGCTTGTTGATGGCGAACCCGCAGATACTGCGCACCGGTGGGCCCTCGATGAAGTGCCGGCATGGGACCGGCACGCCGTGGCGCTCGGCCAAGGCCGTAAATGCCTCATGCTGCGCAGTGCCCAGCGCTTCATGAATCCCGGTGGCCAGCGGCAATGCGCCGAACCCCAGGTCCGTGGCGTAAACCGCCGTCCAGTCGTAAACATGCACCACATCAAGACTGGCATCGCACTGCGCGGCGAGTTGGGCGGCGGCATCGATGATCTGATCGTTGAATACGCAGTCCTGCTCTTCGCTGCGCAAGACATCGACGATGGCCAGCACACGGCGTGGGCGCGGATGGGTGTCGTCGGTCACCAGATGCACCGGCACCGGGCAATCGCGCAACAATTGCCAGTCCAGCGGGGTGTAGAAAATACGCTCCAGCACGGACTCGTGCTGCACATCCTTGATGATCAATAGCAACGGCATTTCGTTGATGAACTGCAGGATCTCGGCGAAGGGATCCTGGACCCACATCACTTCGCTGGTGACCATGATCTGATGCCTCGCCAGCAATGAAGCCTGCTCTGCGAGCCACTGCCGGTGAGTGCGCAGATAACCATCGCGGGCGAGGCGGATCTGCTCGGGGGCAAACAGCCCTGCCACGGCCAGCGCCTGCATGTAGTCGAAGGCCACGATGTGCAACGGCAATTGCATGGCCTGGGCCAGGGCAGCCGCGCGCTCGAACGCCGGCGTGCGCTCCATGACTGAAGGAGCGATCAACAGTAAACGCGGAGTCTGTGACATGGGATACCTCGGCATGCGGCCAGCCAGGAGAAACAGTCTTCAAGGTGAATGCTGTGGCCACTGGCAGATTGATCTTTGTCAGCAAGAGCACCGATTGCGCTCAAAACAGTACATTGCCCGCCCACATGGCCAAGGTCAGCAATACCTGGCCCGGGATCACGCAGGCAGCGAAACGCCTGCCGCCGCTGACCCACGCCACCACGCATTTGCTCACCGAGTTACTGCTGACGGCAATCAGCGCTGGCACCGCTATCGAGTCATAAGGCACCTGGCCCGCCTTGGCCAGGCTGGCGATGGACGCTGTGGCAGAGTGCGCATCGGCAAAGCCCGAAAGCATTGCGGTCAGCCACAAGCCTGCCTGACCAAAGTGGCTGAGCATGGCCGATGAGATGAATGTGATGCCGGTAAGGGTCAGTGTCACGATGACCGCGAGTTTCAGATTGAACGCCCCTGCCGTGTCGACCGGCTTGCTGCGGCTCCCTCGCGTGGGGTCGGGGAACATCAGGCAGGCGCCGTACAACAACGTAGCGATCAAGCCGAAAAGCAGTGGCGCCCATAAACTCTTCAGCAGATCCGCATCAACCATCGTCAGGATCAGGCCGATCTGTATCACCGTCGCGAGATTGGAAAAAATCGCCGCCGCGCTGAGGATGCGGATGTTGTCCGGCTCAAGGGCAAGGCGTTGGCCCATGGTCGCGATTGTTACGGTACTGGAGGCGAAGCCGGATGCAATCGCGCTGATGACGTAGCCATAGCGCGAGCCCAGGGCGCGCACGGCAATGTGGCCGAACGCGCCGACCAGCATCAGCAACACCGTCACGGTACAAATCGTGCGCAGATTGATCGCGGCGTACGGGCCGATATATCGGTCCGGTGCCAAAGGCAGTATCACCAGCGCTGCGATCAGCAGGATCAGGCCATCACGCATTTCCGTTTCTGACAACTGGCTGTTGGCAAAGTGATGCAGCGCCTGGCGATACGCCAGAAGGCCCGCGATCACCACACCAAGGGCAATGGCCAGCGCCGGCGCGGTTGCGCACAACGCGCCCAGGACCAGCACCGCGATCAACGCCACCTCGCTGGTCACCCCGGGATCGTCGCTCTGACTGCGCCAGTACGCGACGCTGGTCAGCAACGTGACACAGACAGCGATGATCCCCAGCAGCAGGCCACCGCCGACTTGTAGCGCGACATATCCCAGCAGCGCGGTAATGGCGAACGTGCGCAAGCCGGCGCAGTGTCGCGCATCGCCAGTACCCTTGTGCCGTTCACGCTCAAGACCAATGAGCATGCCGATCCCCAACGCCGCAGCGGCGCCGGACAGATCAAAAACCTCATTCATGGGTAGCGTCCCGCAGGGTTTGCGCACCCTGCTCGGCTTATGGCGAGCATTCAACGCTTGCGCTGATGCGGCGAGCCGTTGCCGGCCTTGCTGGCAACGGCTGGGCAAACGCATTCGGCCACTCGTGAGGGGCGTTGATACGGGCCTCAAGCACCTCGACAAATTCCTGCGCAGCCTTGAGGCTCCTGAAGCCCACATCCCAGTCATCCATGTGCACGACCCAGCCGTGGGGAGCGTGTTTTTCAGTGATCTTGATGTTCATGGAAACCCCGGTTTCAGCGGCACGCCAAGGTGCTTTCAAGGAGTGATTGCGACTTTCATGACTCCGTCGCGTTGATGAGCGAACAACTCATACGCCTGCTCGATGTCGTCCAGTCTGAAACGGTGAGTCACCAGCGGTGACAGATCGACGGCGCCGCTCTGCACCACGGCCATCAGTCGACGCATGCGTTCCTTGCCGCCCGGGCACAGGGTGGAAACAATGCTGTAATCGCCCAATCCCGCGGCAAACGCACCGAGCGGGATGTGCAGATCGCTGGAATACACCCCAAGGCTGGACAAACGCCCGCCCGGGCGCAGCACCCGCAATGCCGACTCGAACGTGCCTTGGGTGCCCAGCGCTTCGATGGACACATCCACGCCACGGCCATCGGTCAATGCCATGATCTGCTCCACCACATTGCCGTCCTTGAAATTGACGGTATGGGTCGCGCCCAGTTGACGCGCCATGGCCATGCGTTCGGCCACCGCGTCGACACCGATAATCGTGGTGGCGCCCTTCAGGCGTGCTCCGGCCACGGCGCAGAGGCCGATCGGGCCCAATGCAAATACCGCGACAGCGTCGCCGATGGCGATCTCGCCGCGCTCCGCCCCCGAGAACCCGGTGGACATGATGTCCGGGCACATCAGCACCTGTTCATCGCTCAACTCATCGGGGATCGGGCACAGGTTGGCCTGTGCATCCGGCACCAACACGTACTCGGCCTGGCAACCGTCGATCGTGTTGCCAAACTTCCAGCCGCCGATGGCCTTGAAGCCGTGCCGGGTGTCGGGGCCGTCCTGCGAGCCGCAGCCACACAGGCACGCGTAACTGTGCCCGCTGGGGGTGATGGCCCCGGCGATCACCCGCTGCCCTTCGACAAAACCGCGTACTTGCGAGCCCAATCGCTCAATGATGCCGACCGGTTCGTGGCCGATGGTCAGTCCTCTGGCCACTGGGTATTCGCCGCGCAGGATATGCACGTCGGTGCCGCAAATGGTTGTGGTGGTCACGCGGATCAACGCATCCAGCGGCCCGACCTCGGGAATCGGCTTGTCATCGAGCACGATGCGGTTTTTTTCAACGAATATTGCGGCTTTCATGGTGGCCATGATGGCTTTCCCTCCGCCGACAGGTGAGTGCAGAGCAGAGCTTGAGCCGCGGCGGCAGGGTCGTAGTTGATAATGGTCAACTATCCGAGGATCAGTGGTCTTGCTCGACCGTACATCCGCTCACGACCACGCGCTGATGTCTGGTTGATAAATATCAACCCCGCCCTGCTGGCTCGCTCCAGGATAAGCGCATGCCCCACTACTCACTGATTCCAGGCATGCAGCGCAATGCCTGGGTGACCACCCACGGGAGTCCTGTCATGTCTGAGCAATCGCGTTTCATGCTGGTCGTGTCGCCGCTGATGAAAAACAGTCCGGCGTTCGACCGCGCCGCCGCACTGGCCAAAGCGTCGGATGCCGCACTGCATATTGTCGCGTTTGATTATCTGGAGGGCCTGGCGACCGCAGGAATGGTCAACGAGCAAGCCCTGGAGCAGATGCGCCTGGGCTATGTCGAACGCCATCATCAATGGCTCGAAGATCAGGCCCGGCCGCTGCGCAAGATCGGGGTGACCGTCACCACCGAGGTCGTCTGGGTGGACAATCCTTTGAAGGAAATCCTCATTCATTTGAAAGAACAGCCGATGGCTGTCCTTATAAAGGCTCTGGAGCACGAATCAGTTCTGTCGCGACTGATGTTCACCCCGCTGGACATCCACCTGTTGCGCGAATGCCCGGTGCCGCTGCATTTTGTCAGCCAGGTTCAACACGCTCTGCCACGCCGAATCGTCGCGGCGGTCGACCCCTTCCATCGTGATGGCCAATACCAGGGCCTCAACGATCGGATCCTGCGCGAAGCAGCAAGACTGGCCAGTATCTGCAATGGCGGCCTGGACGTGATTTATGCCCACGACCTGTCATCGATCAGCGCTGCCGAGTTCGGCTTCAATAACGCGTCCGCGATCTTTTCTTCCAGCGCAGCCAAGAAACTGTTCGAGGCCCAAGGCGAAGCCTTCCAGGCGCTGGCTGAACGTAACAACATTCCGGCAGAAAACCAGCACATGATTGTGGGCGATCCCGCCAAGGTGCTTTCCAGCTATGCCGATGCTTACGACATCGATGTGATCGTAATGGGCCGCGTCACCCATCGAGGAATCGCCCGACTGGTTGGCAGTACGGTCGAGCATCTGTTGTACAAAATGCCTTGTAGTGTGTGGGTGATGGCGCCGGAAACGCTTACTCGCTGATGGATGCAGTCGACGCTGAAGAAAGGAGTGGATTTACAAACACCAGACGGTGACGGAATGGCCAGTCAGGAGCGTGGAAAACATTTCCACGGCACAAAAAATAAGGGCTTGCATGACATATGTCATGCAAGCCCTTGATATTTATGGTGCCCGAAGCCGGAATCGAACCGGCACGCCCTTACGAGCGGGGGATTTTAAGTCCAGAGTTTTTAACTTATAAATCATATGGTTAAAGTGGATTTTTTTCCGCATCTCAAGAATTTCTTTTCAGTTAGAAACCAATAAAATCAGGCCCTTACAAAAAATTGCGGAATAAAATCCGCACGTGAACACGCTATCGATAAACGCTAACAAGTTTGTCAACGGCTACAGGGCAGAGCCGCTTTCTCTTCATCTGTCCAGCAATGATCTAAAAATAGACAGGCTTGACAGCAGGTTCGGCTGTCTATGGGGTGAATAAGACATCGCCCTTCACGACGGTCCTGAACTACTTGATGAGCACAGTGATGGCGCTGTGAGTCTACAAAGAACACCCGGGGGGCAGTGGTGCGAGCGCTGATGGCGGACTGCATTGCGGCTCTAGTTCCACATTTAGCCCAAGTGTGAAATTGGCATTCTGAAGTACGAGGTTCAGCGAGTAAAAAATGGGTCGCCCTCCCTGTCGCGACAAGCCATTCATCTGCCAACTCTAGTTCGCCTATCAGCGATTTTTCCAATCCCTCGTTACAGAATCCGGGAAAAGCCGAGAGGTCGTCTATGGAAAGTGAGCCGCTGAGCTCGCTTTCGCAGGTTTCAATCAGGGCACCGCTTTGCGCCTGTATCCGCTCCAAGTGTGGCACCAGCGTTTCATTGCCATCATCATCCTTTCGGTAATCCAGTTCGATAGGTGTATCACCATCGATCACAGTGAAGATAATTTCGTCTTTTCGGACGACGAACAAGGCCGGATAAATCAGGATGCGTGGTCGACGAACAAACAGTGAGCTTCCAGTTCTCTCAAAGTGGACATGCAGCCCCTGAAACACCCCGGCGACATCACCCACACTTAAATATTGTCGAAGCTGCGCAGGACGTATGGGGATAGGCGGATCCTCAGTGAGCGCCGAGCGATGGAGAAGCTGAAAAATCTCTTTAGCCTTATCCTTGAACTGTGGCCTTGTAAAAACCGAGATGTCATCAGACCGTGCGGCTTTCAGGAAGGTCTCAACCGGTTTGCTGAACACTACCATCCACTCACCGCTAATTATGGCAGCCCTGGGTAAGTCATGACCGTACCGCTCTTTGAGGGTTCGTACATAGCCGCAGACCTGACGTAAATAGTCATCCCATTCACCGATTACCGGCGACATATCCTTGGCTTTTCCTTCGTAGATATGCTGGATTGCCGCAGCGAGTAGGTTTGCCTCACTACCATACTCACCGCCTCCCCTCGGCGTGATCGCAGGCTTATCCCAAGCCTTTGCCTCTACCAGCAAGAGTGGTTTACCGGTGATGTTCACAACTCCGACATAGTCCATGAACCTCGTGGTCTTAGCTTGAAGGCGGGCTTCCTCGAGCACATTCCCTCCTACTCCCAGTTTCCATCCCAGATGTCCGAGCAATTCATCCACAAAAAGTAGGCGAGTGTCGTGCTCGTGAGGTCTGCGGGTAGGGTCAAGTTCGGCGAATGGCTCGCGCAACGGCCTTGCAATTTCTCGCTCAACCGCTTCGAGCAAATCGTCGAGCGCCAGCTTGAACGTATTTCTCAGTGTCAACCCGGTCACTGGATCAGTTCCGGCAGGCGGTACAGCAGTCGGCGGGCGGCCGGCCAGCCCGCTTCCAAGAAAACCTCTAAAAATTCAACGAGGACAGCGCGCCGGGCTGGAGCCTCGAAAATCTCTTTGTGGTCAGCAAGGAAAACTCCTATAAGTCGAACCAGAAGGTCAGCACCCAAAGACTCATTCTGGTAGCCCGATCGCCGACCAGATTGTAAGGTGCTAGCGGCCAAATCAAAGGCCGCGCTCGCATCTACGTCGACTAGACGCTCGACTAGCTGAAGCATGTAGTGGGTGGTGTGCGGGGAAGCATACTCACCAATCCGCTTTAAGAGCGTTGCGTTCTCTTTGAAGAATACGTCCAGCCGTGTCTGACTAAGGACCACATCGCCACCCTGCTGATTATTCCGCGCACTGGTGGCGAAGAAAACCTGCATACCCGCAGTGTCGATTAGACTTGCGCACTCTCTCGCCTCTGCGGTCTCGGCCTCGTCAACGTAAGTAACTTCAAAGTGCGCGGCGAGCCGAACATTCGCGGCATTGACGATGTCGTAAATGAGCGCGCGCGCGCGCTGGCGGAGACCTGAGTTTTTATCAGGGATATCACCGGCCCCAGCAACCATGGCATCGCTTAATGTCGCCAAAATCGCTTTCGCTTCGTCGGTGTGCTTCCAGGGCACAACTAACCACTGGTCGAGAATGGCCTTCGCTTCTGATGACTGATAGGTGACCCAAAGGACTGTTAAATTATTTGCGATAGCCTTGGACAACCGCCGTTCTCGGCCTGATCCAGGAGCCTCACGCTGCAAAAGCACGATGAGTAGCTCAAGACTTCTTTGTTGATCAGTATGGATCAGCCTCGAAATGACATCACTGACCAGATGTTCGATGACAGTCAGGTTTAGTTCGTGCGTAAGGAGGTCTTTCATTCGAAGCCAGAATCGATTGCGATCAACATCCCAGATTCGAACAAGACGCACTGCAGCGTTGAGCCGAACGGCGGGATGGGAGTCAAATAGCAGCTCCTCCGCACGCTGCACCAGTCTGGGGTACAAGTCCGCGCGTTGTGCGAACAGATCCCAGTAGGCTTGTGCAGCTTCAATGCGGGCCGCAGGACTGCCCCAAGACGCCGACTCTTCAAAGCGCGCTTCTGTGTTTTCGTCCAGCTCTGGAGTTTCTGAACGACTGGCAAAATTCAGCAACTCTGCAAACGTCGCGTCTTGTTCCGATGTGGGAGGGACCTCCTTCGATATCAGTAGCTGTCGCGATACGATTACTTCGCAGCCTTGTCCAATGATCGACTCTGCAATCCTCCGAAGATCGACATGCCCTGCATAGTTTAAGAGCAATGCACGAATGACCTGTAAGGCATCGAGTAATTCAACAAGGGTGGCCGTTACTATATCTTCATATTTCGGCTCGATACGTAGTAGGTTTTTTACGAGCTCGATGGCATCTATAAGCCGCGAATTCTCCGACGATTCTTTGTTAAGTCCTTTAATCCAGTGATAATCGTCTAGCGAGCCAGTCCCTGAACGAATAACAAAAAGTCTCTCATTGACAATGGTCTGATCTTGAGACCTCGCATCTAAGACTTGTCTTGCCTCCTCAGTGATTAGATTGTCACGACCTATCGCAGAAAAAAGGCGCTCCAGAAACGCTAGGCGGGCTTCAGTGCGATACTCATAATCTGAGAAGTCAAATCCGAACACGCTCGTCTCGAAAGCTCGGCGCTGCTGTGCCGGCCTTCGGCTAATACCTTTCGCAATGAGATCAATTGCATCCTTGCGTGTGTCGGGTAAGACGAGGAACGGCTCTGCGGCTGCTAAAGGCCACAATTGGTCTATCAGGCCATCATCACGCTCGACGGCGCAGAGGAACATTCGAGACCATATGATCGCAAAGGAAGCTTCGTCGATCAGGATGTCGATCAATGCGAGAGCAACGACCTCGGTGGCGCGTTGAAGGTGTTCGCGCAATTTGGAAACTAAGCTATTCGCATCTCTATCGTATTGGCTATCTGGGTCGTGTGCCCAAATGTAGCTGCGATCTTCCCGTAGGCGGATTGAGCGCCCACTTACACGCAGTTCAATATTTAGTGCTTCATTAGACGGGTAATGATCGCGTGAGACATAGGTATCAACCGCATTGATGATAGCTCTGACAGCAGCTCGCGGGTGCAATTCCAAAAACCTAGGTAGGTACTCCCCGAGCGACCATCGTGCCATGCCATAATCTTGCCGAGCATTGGACGTAAGGGTAAGGATTTGACTATTGCCTATTCGGGTTTGCCGATCCTCGCTCACCTCGTAATCGAATACTGTCCGGTAGACGACGGAAGTGACGAAGTCTGGATCGATATCCGCGAAAGCCGAAATCTTATAGCAGACAGCCGGCACTTCCTCATGCCCGAATAATTCCATTCGATCTCGACCGAATAGTTGGAGTAGAAGCGCCCGGGAGTCCTCAATGTCGGTGCCATAGGTAGCAATAACAAAGTCAATTGCGGGCCTTACAATAAATCCAGGTTCCGACAGGGACAACCCGTGTGCCAGTAGCGCGCGTGCGGCACGGCCGAGTAACGGCCTGAAAGCGTCCTCTATTACTCGATCAATTAGAATATGTAGTAGAAATCGAAGGTTACCTGCAACGGTTTCTGGAGCCTTCGCCAAACAATCGGTAAGGTAGATCCACGGCGTTAACTCGATTTGCTTTTCGTCCTCAAGCCGCACCACTAGAGCGCCAGCGATATGCGACAACATCCTTGGAAGCCGTCCGTCACCCGCGATAGCCTGATCACCCAACCAAAGGCAATCTTGCGGCAATGCAGGAAACTCTGCTCCCAATCGACCAGCTGTGCTGCGGATAATCGGATCCCCATCCTCATCATTGATTATCATGCAGACTGCGCCCCAAAAACGGGCTCGGCTCTTCTCAGACTCCCAAATTTCGCGCAACACAAAACCTAGAGCCGGTGACAGCATAAGTCCCAAAGCATCGTTCTTACTGAACCGATAGTCGCCGCTGACAATAGCGCTCGGGTCAAGCGCGAGCCTCGCTGCAGCGTAGTCGAAAAGCAGATGATGTCGGAATTGAACCCACCGCTCATTGTCAACGATGACAAGTACCCCCTCCTTACAGAGGGTGTCAATCATGGCAGGGTTACCACCCGCTGCTTGCAGTATGGGTGCGCGTAGGGCTCGCGCTTGGACCATTATCTGAACAACGTTACTTAGGCTAATTCTGGCTGGCAAGCCGTGGCCATCGACACGGTGGTCCCAATAAAGGCTCAGCAAGTCCGCTTGTGAAGCTACTCCTTCCAAATGCTTGATTGAGTCACCGGAGATCAGCTCGCTTAGCAGCCGAGTGTTGAACGGAACCATTGCCAAGTCCCGCAGACGCGATGGAGTCTTTGCCAGACATCTCGCCAGCTCAGGCGACTGACGCAGGAGCTGACCAAACTCGGACTCGGACCAGTGCGGTACTTGAATGTGTTGAACATCGGGGAAGGACGGGTCAGCAAGCGATTCCTCTGGTGGTTTACCTTTGAATAGCGCACGCATCTGTTGCCCCATACGCAGATCGAAATTACGGATCGACGCCACAACATTCCAACGTCCCTTTCGCTCCAGAACTCGCTCGATCAGCGTTCGGAAAACGCCTTCACCGCGCCCGCCGCGTGTTGCGTCTAAAGCATCGATAACCAGATAAGCCGGCTCAGGTCCATCCCAAGCATCGAGAGCATCAAGCAGCGGATGCTGTAATCCTAGCTCTCGTGACAATCCCTCAAGGCTCTCAATGGAATAGCGATCAACAGCAAGTTGCAGAATATCGAAACCATCATCACCAAGTTTACGCGCGAGAACATTCAGTACTGCACTCTTGCCTGCCCCAGGTTCACCGATAATAAGCAAAGGGCCGTTTCGTACCGCGATCTCAACCGCGGATTGGCAGTCACGACGCACCGATAGCTGGGCTCCCCTGGCTACCTCAATCCTTTCATAGCTAACGAGCGCATCGGCGATGCGTTTGGAATGCTGCTTAAGAGTATTTATATCGGCGCGATATTCAACAGGAGCATTAACTACGATACCTCGGCGTGCGAGCAATTGTCGCCAAATATACAGGTCACCACCTCCCCGCTCTTGCATCAGCCGGCCGCTAAGATCAGACAGTGTTGTGAAGGCTGTTTCGGCATTCACGTCCGGACCAAATGCCTTTACAAGGGAGCCACTTGCTAATGCACTACCCTTCTCGCTATCGAACGTGAAGACGACAACTAGTTTCGCCAATTTCAAAAAGATCTGATCATCAATAGCCGTGTTGGTGATGCTCATCCAAGCCTGCTCAACCAAGCTTGAAAATATTTGATATGCCCGCTTTTGCGCCTGATTAAGCGCGCCTCCACCTGGCTGCGCCATGAGACGGAGTGCATCCGGCAAAACGCATCTTACCTGGGGTGATGTTTTGGGACTTACAGCCAAAACTAACCGGTCGCGGTCAGGATCCAGAGGCCGGTTCCACTCCATCGAGCCATCCCCCTGCTGGGCAACAAACCAATGACGAACGAACTGGACTATCGTCTTGCCTAGCGACTGAGCTGGATCTTCACTCAGGCTTACACTGGTCTTAGCCTGTACCGCGACATAGCCGCCATTGCTCGTTTTGATTAAAAGATCGTCGACCGGCGCCTCAGTCTCGAACCGGATCCACTCTGGTGCAGCGGCACCAAGACGGAAGCTGTCATCAAACTGGTCGCGTGCCAGAATCCATGAAGAGAACAGTGCGCCAAGCTGCTGCTCAAAATGGATTCCAGCGCTAGTGGCGGCGCCGCCACCACCGATCCGGACACTAGGAGGAGGATTATTTGGCGTATTAGTCACTGCACAGTTCCGGCTTATGTCTGATAATTCATCAGTGATAGCCGAGTTCGGTGGCGTTGGCAATCGATGTAGCTCAGGCTGCAACTATGGCAGGACTCGTAATTAGCATTAAATCTGCTGCCTCGGCGCGACTACGTTTCCAGCGCTATCAGCAATACGCAAAATTCGGCCAAACTCATGAGAGACGTAAAAGTTTAGCCATTGATTCCAGAATCTCTCGATGACTAGGAATCGCATCCAAGCGGAAACAGATTTAACTTAAGAGTTTGAAATATAAAGATTAATCTTCGGTCTTGAAAACCGTCGACTGTAACAGGTCCATGAGTTCGAATCCCATCGCCTCCGCCATATTTGGTACCGACAAAGCCCTGATTATTCAGGGCTTTGTCGTTTCGGGGATTTGGAAAATTTGCCCCACACTATGAGATCGTTTCCGCATCTTTTCGGGCATTTCCGCAACTATTCCCTTCTGACACTACTGCGTCCCCCTCAAATTTTGTTGATTCGACCTCGGACCTCAGTGGCATGTGGCTGCCTTTGAAAGCAGTTTTCGCCCAAAAGCGGACGGCCACAAATAAAAAAGCGCTAACGTCAGACACCTCACGATTGTGTTCGGAATCGAGAAAAGTCTTTCCCTGATCCGCGCCTGTTTCCGCAAAACCCTCAAGCCTAAAGTTAGTCCTGCCAGCAACATCACACTGACTATCGGAAATATCACTATGAAAACGGCAATGATCATCGTCGCACTCTTGGGCTTCAGCTCTGTGGTAGCAGCGCAGGACGGTTCTGCAACGACTAAACAGGTCGAGCAATATCGCTACGGCACCCACCTGGATGTCGCCAAGGTCATCTCTGAAGACCCGGTGCCGGATGTTTGCGCAGTGGTACCGACGCACATGACCTACCAGGATTCGCAAGGCAAACGCCACGTACTGGCCTATAACGTCATGGGCCGTTGCAGCCAGGGCTAAGTCAGCTGTTCGCCGATCATTGCGCCTCGGAGCGTTGTTTCATCGAGGCGCAAATAGCTTTTTTGCTCCGCAGTATTTCAATCGATAAGTTCTTTGGCCGTGGCGGCCAGTTGACTGCCAACCCGATCTTTCAGCGTTTCAATAAACCGGGTGATTTTTGCATCGACGAACTGCCGAGAGGTATAGACGGCATACACGTTGCGCTCATAGGTATGGTAGTCAGGCAAAACCCGCACTAGCTTGCCGGAACGCAAATCATCGATGGCCGTGAAACCGGCCAGCAAGCCAATCCCCGCGCCCTCTCGAATGGCCAGCGCCATCGCATCCATGTCGTTAACGCTGAATCTTGGCCCAGTCGGGACAAATGTCGCGTCCCCAGCCGTGCTCTTCAACTGCCACTCATCCCGCACATAGTCGACGGTGCCCAACAGCAGACACTGGTGATCACGCAGGTCTTCTGGCGTCTCGGGAGCCGCATGCCGGGCCAAGTAGTCTGGCGACGCCACCAACACACAATGGCTGACACCGATCTTTTGGCTGACATACGCCGAATCGGGGAGCGCGCGGGCGATCAGAATCGAGACGTCAAGTTGGTCTTCCAACAGGTTAGGCATGCGTTGCGACAGTAATAAATCCACCGTCACCTCCGGGAATTGCTGACGGTACTCCAGCACGGCCCCCGTAACCAGATGTCGAGCCAGCCCGGGTACGCAATGCACCCGCAGTGTTCCCCGAGGCTCCAGCGCGGCATTGCTGGCTTCGGCTTCGGCACTCTCCAGATCAGCGAGAATCTTCGTGCAGCGCTCATAGAACCGTCGCCCGGCATCGGTGACCGACAGGCGTCGGGTCGAGCGTTGCAACAAACGTGCATCGAGCACGTTTTCCAGCGCAGAGACAGCACGCGAAACGTTACCGACTGTGGAGTCCAGATGATTGGCCACCGCCGTGAAACTGCCCATCTCGACAACCTTTATGTACACCGACATGTTCGAAAGCTTATCCATCGCGACCTTCCTGTAGATCTGACGCACACCCGTGATAACGCGCATTTTTTCCGGATGCTACACGTTCGGCTCGACACTCGATATTACCTCTGGCGACAACAATGATTCCCTTTGGCCCGTCTAAATCAATGGGCCCTCCTTCCATAGACTTGGTTGCACAGGCCGCCTGAACAGGCGCCAGGTTTCATCCGAATCTCTGACAACCAACTGAAGAGCGCATCATGAAAACCTCCTACGACCCGCTTTATCTTTTCATCGGTGGTGAATGGATCAGTGCCGAAGGGCGCGATACTGCCGCCGTCGTCAACCCGGCAACCGGCCGGGAAATCGGCCGCGTCCCACTCGCCACCGCGAGCGACCTTGATCACGCCCTTGAAGTGACTCACCTGAGCTTCGAGAAATGGCGCCAGACCGTGCCTGACCAACGCGCCAAGATCCTCAAGCGTGCCGCCGACCTTATCTTCCAGCGCGCACCGCAGATCGCCGCGCAGATGACCCTGGAGGAAGGCAAGCCGCTGAATGAAAGCCTGGATGAAGTGATCCGTGCGGCGGAGTATTTCGAATGGTTTGCCGAAAGCGCACGGCGCATTGATGGCCGTGTGGTCCCGGCCAATCGGCCAGGCGTGCTGCAACTGGTCAAACGCCAAGCCATCGGCCCAGTGGCCGCATTCACACCGTGGAATTTCCCGGCCATCACCCCATCACGCAAGCTATCGGCTGCGCTGGCTGCCGGTTGCAGCGTCATTCTCAAACCCGGTGAAGAAAGCCCCTCCACAGCGCTGGCCCTGGCGCGTGCACTCGACGATGCAGGATTGCCCAAGGGTGTGCTGCAAGTGGTGTTTGGCGTACCGGATCAAGTGTCCAGCCATCTGATCGCTTCGCCGATCATTCGCAAAGTGACCTTTACCGGCTCAGTGCCTATCGGTCGCCTGCTGTCTGCACGCGCTGCCGAAGGGGTGAAGCCCATCACCCTCGAACTCGGTGGGCACGGACCGGTGCTGGTGTTTGAGGATGCCGACATCGAAAAAGCGGCTATCGAAGGCGTCGCCAACCGCTTTCGCGGCACCGGACAGGTGTGCATTTCATCCACTCGGTTTCTGATCCAGCGTGGCGCCTATCAAGCCTTTGTCGATCGGTTTGTCGCTGCGACCCAAGCCCTGAGAATCGGTGACGGCCTGCATCCGGATACTCAGGTAGGACCTTTGGCCAACCCAAGGCAATTGGCAAAAATGGCAGAACTGGTCGCCGATGCCGTTGAGAAAGGTGCACGGGTATTGGTCGGTGGTGAAGCCTTGTCAGGCGAAGGCTACTTCTTCCAACCCACGGTTCTGGCGGATGTGCCGATGAACGCTCGCGTCATGCACGAAGAACCGTTCGGCCCCATCGCCGTACTGATGCCATTCGACGAACTGGCCGATGGACTGCGAGAAGCCAACCGCCTGCCGTACGGCCTCTCGGCCTACGCGTTCACCTCCAGCGCGCGCACGGCCATTGATGTCGCCGACGGATTGGAGGCCGGGATGATCGGCATCAACCAATACCGCATCATCGCGACCGAGCTCCCGTTCGGCGGCATGAAAGAAAGCGGTCACGGCTCCGAAGGCGGCATTGAAGGCATCGAGCACTATCTCACCCACAAATTCATCAGCCAGGTTTAAGGAACTCGCCAATGTCCAAGCTCAACTTCAACAGTCCTCGCGAAGCGGCGCGCGCGTTCACGCCGAAGCTGGCGCAATTCGTCGACTCAACGCTTTATCCGCAGATCTGGAGTGACCCGGCGCTTTCCCCGCGCGACCGTAGCCTGATCACCGTGGCGGCATTGATTGCCGCTGGGCACTCGGAAGAGTTGCCTGCCCACTTACGCCGTGCGGCTGGCAACGGTGTGACCCAAGACGAACTGGCGGCAGCCATCACGCACCTGGCGTTCTACGTGGGCTTCCCTGGCGCCATCACTGCGTCTGCTATTGCCAACGCCACGTTCAGCGAAACGGAGAACAACTGAATGAAAGCCATCAACATCAGAGAATTTGGTGCAGCAGACGTCTTGGAACTCGCAGAAGTTGCCAATCCTGAAGTGCGTCCTAACGACCTGCTGGTGCGTGTCTATGCCGCCGGGGTGAATCGCGCGGATCTGACTCACCGGACCGGTGGGTACGGCCATCCAAATTTCGGTGACTCGCTGATTATCGGCCTGGAAATCGCCGGCGAAGTGATCGGCAAAGGTAACGCGGTGACGGGGTTCGAGGTCGGAGATCGCGTCATGGGTGTGGTCGGCGGCGGCGCCTACGCCGAGCAGGCACGCATCGATTACCGCATGGCCATGCACATCCCTGCGCAGGTTGACTATGTATACGCGGCGGCCATTCCCGAGGTCTTCGTCACGGCCCATGAAGCGATGATGCACCTGGCTCGGCTCAAGGCTGGGGATTCGGTGCTGATACACGCGGCCGCTGGCGGCGTCGGGTCTGCTGCGGTGCAGTTGGCTTACGCCACCGGCGCCACGGTGTATGCGACCACCGAAGGCAGCAAGTTGGCGCGTGTCGAGCATTTGGGCGCAGACGTGGCGATCGACTACAAGATCCAGGATTTCGCTGAGGTGATCGCCGACAAAACCCAGGGTCGCGGCGTCGATGTGATCATCGATTTTATCGGTGAGCCCTACTTCGCCCGCAACATCGCGTCCCTTGCAAAGGGTGGCCGTCTGGTTCAGGTGGGAATTCTCGGCGGTGGCGGCAACGTCACGGTGGCGCTGGAGGACATTCTTTACCGCCACGTGCAAATCATCGGCACGGTGATGAAGTCGCGCACGCAACCGGAGAAGCACGCCATGATCAAGCGTTTCCGCGAGCACTGGCTTGATCGCTTCGAGGGTGCCGGCAGCCTTGAGCCAGTGGTCGATAGCACGTTTGCGCTAGCGCGGGCTGCCGATGCGCATCGGCGGATGGAGTCTTCCGAAAACGTCGGGAAAATCATTTTGACGATGCGACCTGAAGATCTGCTTTAAGTACGGCCACATGAAGCATAGAGCTGAAAAATGGTGCCCTTAGTGGACACCTTCAACGGGAGAGGGGAACACCTCTGAGCAGTGCACTCTTAATAGGCTGATCGCGACAACTAGGATAATCGTGACAGGTGATTGGCCGAAAGTGGTCGTGCGTTAGCGGCAGCTAACAGCCAAAAGCGGACCTAGATGAGCCATGCATATGGCAAAGTGGTCACCGCTGCAGGCTTGCCATGTTCGTCTTTCCTTCAAGGCAAGCTGGGCGTGACGGCACTGGCCAGCTGAGAATTTCATTGATAAAAGGTGGGCAACTATGTGGAGAATGTACTTAATCAAGGGCCCGAGTTGATCACGTCAATTAGAGGTAAAGTTAGCGCAGAAAATAGAGGCCGAGAGCACGATCCGCACCGGATAGGTGTCTCCTCGACCTCAATGCGTTTCTAACGCCTACCGCAAGGTATACCCCCCATCTACCACAACATCTTGGCCGTAAATGCCACGTGCTCGCTCTGATAGAAGGAACAGAATCACATCTGCCACCGCTTCCGGCTCAAGGAACTTACCCTCTAGTAAGCGCTGGTTGACCGTTTCCGCGACTGAGGACAACGTCGCATTATCCAACCCTAGTGATCGCCAGATCGGCGTAGCTGTTGGCCCTGGCGATACGACGTTCACTCTAACTCCGGCCTCAGCCTGTTCGACGGCTAAGGTTCGAGCATGCGCTGTCAGTGCTGTTTTCGACGCAATGTAGCCAGCCAAGCCTGGGAAGGCCAAAGCGGAAAGAAAAGTCCCCACAAATACAACCGAAGCGGGTCTCGCCAATTGGGCTCGCAAAGCTGAAAGCGTGTTAAGCGCACCTGCTCCGTTGATGGCCCAATTTCGCTCGAATCCCTCACTCGCCAAGCTGTCTTCAAATACAGCGACTCCTGCATTCGGTACTAGAAAATCTACAGGCCCGATTCTGGAGACGCAGTGTGCAAGCTTCTCAAGATCCGAACTTACCGTAACATCGCCACTGACAATATGGAGGCGATCACCATGAACGTCTTTGAGTGCAGCCAGGCCGCCCCGGCCACGGGACATCGCCACTACCGTCGCTTCATAGCTTAGTAATCGTTGAACGACTGCCAGTCCGATGCCTGAACTTGCTCCGGTTACCACAGCGACACGATTGTCGAACTCACTTTTCATGTTTCAGCTCCTTGGGTATTAAACCATTTACCCATCACTGACACATTTCATGCCAACCCCAAACGTCATAAAAATCAGGGTGCTGAAGCTATACCGAGTCAATTTGACCATTATTCGTTTTTGTCGAAATGACGACAAATAGGTTTTTTTGACACGCACCAATGGCTGTGTTGTCAAGTGCGTTATAGGACTGAAAATCCGGTCGCATCGAATTTCTTTGAGAGGAAAATGCCACTCCACTCTTCGTAAACACGCCCGAGTTGCTCTGCGAACTGCGGATTGACCGCCCACCGCCCCACTCTCTTGCGATCTGTTTCGGCGTTGTCGACCGGCGAGAGGAATCAGTCTTCACAAAGGCGCTGCACCTGTTATCCACCCCAGAACTATCGCGCATCGCAACTCAGTTGCCGCTTACTGTGCCAGTTTATACACCGGCTTTGGGTGGCCTTCCGCCGGGTTCACGGACAACCGGCTTGGCAACATCGGCGAACGGCAAATCGCGAATCAGAACTGCATGGCTTAGTTGAAAGGTCTTTTCTTGGCCCTGTCTGACTAGACCACGCTTGGCTACAGTGGGCTCCAACAACCCTAAACCCGCTGCGAGTGACCGCCATGAACAACCGTCTTGATTACTTCAAACAGTCGCCTCAGGCTTCCAATAAGCTGGTGGAGCTGACGATGCAACTGAGTAAGAAGCCGCTACTGGCTGACCTAGCCCACCTCATAATGCTGCGGGCGTCTCAATTGAATGGCTGCGCGTTCTGCGTGGATATGCACGTGAAGGAAGCCAAGATCCATGGCGAGCGCGAATTGCGCCTCCATCACATTGCGGTCTGGCGTGAATCGCAACTGTTCTCGCCAATAGAGCGCGCGGCGCTCGCCTGGACAGAAGCCCTGACCCAACTGCCATCCCATGGTGTACCTGAAAGCCTCTACGCGGATGTGCGTGAGCAGTTTTCCGAACAGGACCTGTCGGATTTGTCGTTCCTGATTGTCGCCATCAACGGTTGGAATCGCCTCAATGTGGCCTTTCAGGCAGTCCCTGGTTCGTCGGATGAGGTGTTCGGCCTGACCAAAGCCAACCTCAACTGAGCGCACGGTTTATAAACGCGCCAAGCTGCTCGCCCTGAGCAGCGCAGGCGCAGTTGGTGAAGCTCAGCAGCAGCCCAGATTGACGCCGCGACGAAACACTCCATCGCGACAAGGGTTGCACGGCGATGCCTTTGGTCAGCAGTTGCTCAGTCAGGGCAGTGTCGACTACTCCCTCCGGCAAACGGAGTACCAGGTGCATCCCTCCTGGCGAGCGCTCCACCAGCAGTCCATTGGGTAAACTCCGCTCCAACGCTTCAATAGTCAAAGCGCGTCGTTCGCTGTAGAGCCTTCGCATGCGCTGAATGTGCCGAGTGAAATGCCCCTCGACAATGAACTCTGCGACCAGCGCTTGAGTAATCGCTGGCGAGCCTGCGGAGAATAACGCCCGACTTACACGCTCAAACGCTGCCACTTGCCCCTGAGGCACCACTAGGTAGGCAAGGCGGATACCGGGGAAAAGCACCTTGCTGAAAGTTCCGGCGTACAGCACGCGCCCGTTGCGATCCAAGCTCGCCAACGCCGGCAAGGGGCGACTGACATAGCGATACTCGCCGTCGTAATCATCCTCGACAACCCAGGCATCGCTCCGGGCCACCCAATCGAGTAACAACTGTCTCCGAGGCAAAGACAGCGCCATACACAATGGGCTTTGATGCCCCGGCGTCACCATGACGACCTGTGCAGCCTGATGCCTGGCAATGGCCTGCTCCACATCCATACCTTCGGCATCAACTGGCACTGCCTCAAGCTCAATACCGAATTGACGAAGCACTTGGCGCGTGGTTGGGTAGCCAGGATCTTCGACCCAGGCTCGCTCCCCTGCGCGCAGTAAAGTATGTGCGATCAGCGACAGGCTACTGCGCCAGCCGCTGGTGATAAATACCTGATGGGCGCCGCAATCGATACCTCGAGACACCTGCAGATATGAAGCTATGGCGCTGCGTAAGGCAGGCAGGCCGTGCGGCGGCGGATAGTCCAGATCGCCTGAACGCATGCCTCGCAGATAACGGGCACCCAAGCGCGCCCAGATCTTGCGTGGGAACTCATCCATTGCAGGCACTCCCATCTGAAACGGCAAAAGTTGCGGTGGACGCCATAGTGCGTCTGGGGAGTTTTCAATCACCTCGCTGCTGACGGATAAAGCGGGGGCAGACAGTAGCGGCTTCTGCAATTCGGGATTGACCACGGTGCCCTTCTGCCCCAGGGCCAAGAGGTAGCCCTCGCTCGTGAGCAGCGAATAGGCCAGCTCGATGGTGCCACGAGCAACGCCGAGATCCTTGGCGAGAGCTCGCACCGAAGGCAATCGGTCACCAGGGGAAAGCGTGCCAGCGGCGATGGCGGCGAGTACTCGGTCATATAACTGACGGTATAGAGGCGAGCCGGGTTGCCCATCCAAGGAGGCGAAAGGGTGCGAACAGGAAGTCATCATGGCCTAGTTCATATCTCACTTCTTGGTTCAATAAATTGAGGCAATGTTAGTTCAAGATTTGACCATCACAACCCACTAAGGCCTCTCCCATGACGTTCAATCTTCAAGACTACGTGCCCAGCGTGCTCGACTTGGCCGACACTGCCCTGCGTCCTCTAGACAGCCGCCATGACTTGAAAATCGCTTTCCCGGTAATGCAGCAATTGCGCCCCCACCTAACAAGCGAGGCCGATTTTATGAGTCGTATCGAACGAATGCGAGCCGGCGGCTATCGCCTGGTTGGAGCCTTCGAGTCATCGGCTCTCGTGGCGCTTACAGGTTACCGCCTTCAGGAGAATCTGATTTATGGCCCATTCTTGTATGTCGATGACCTCATCACCGATGAAGCCCAGCGCGGCGGCCAGTGGGGCTCCCGATTATTGCGAGCTCTGGAACGACTGGCTCGTGCCAGCGGTTGTGCTCGCCTTGTGCTTGACACGGGTTTGGCCAACGCGCGCGCCCAACGCTTCTACTTCCGCGAAGGCCTTTATACCGGCGCGCTGCGTTTTCAAAAACAGTTCGATACCCCATGACCGCATCACCCGTACAGGAGGCAATATCATGAACCCGTCTCAGAAACCACTCGCTCCTTTGCGAATCCTTCGCCTGATTGCCAGTCCCAACGGTAATGCATCTGAAAGCTTGAAACTGTCTGAGCGGATTCTGCACGCTCTGACAGTACGCGCTGGCATACGCGGGATTGAACTGACGGATATAGACCTGAACACGTTATCGCCAGTCGATGCGACTTATGCCCATGCCTTGGCCCATCCGAGCGAAATAGCTACCGAGGATCAGAAAGGTACATTGTGTCGCTCCGACCAAATGATCATCCTGTTGAATGCCTGCGATGTACTGGTAATCGCTACTCCCATGCACAACTACAGCGTGCCCTCTCCGCTCAAGGCCTGGATTGACCACGTTGTACGCGTCGGAAAAACTTTCCTGAGCACATCAAAAGGTAAGGTTGGAACGTTATTGGATCGCCCCGTCTACGTTGCCGTAGCCACCGGCGGCTACATTAGCGGTGAGAGGGCACGGCAACCCGACTTTCTTCGTCCCTACCTATCCGCAGTGCTGAAAACCATCGGTCTCAATCAGGTGCATTACTTCACCGTTGAAGGGACAGCAAAAGGGACGGACGCGCTAAAAACGGCGCAGAAAATAGGGTACGACGATGTGCACACGTTCTTTCATGAGGAAATCGAAACTAGGACTCATGAAACAGTTGCCTGAAGCCGGTGCCCCCAGACGGTCGAAGTACAAAGGTCGGCAGCGATGCCTGAAGCTGAGCCTTGCTTTTTGATTTCGGGAGAGCCGTTCGCCCGGCTCGGCAGCCATGAGCCGCAAGTCCCACGCTTAATATCGCCCTACAGAGAGGAATTAATCATGAGTCGCCTCGATTGGTTTCAAATTTCACCTAGTGCAGCCAAGGCGCTTGGAGGTTTGCATCACTTTGCGACCACTGCAACCAACCTGCCAGCCCAACTGATCCATTTGGTGTTTCTCAGAGTGTCGCAGATCAACGGCTGCGCACACTGTATTGATCTGCATTCACGGGATCTGATCAAAGAAGGCATGTCGGTGGACAAGCTGGTATTAGTACCGGTATGGCATGAAGCGCAGCACCTATTCTCGGATCAGGAGCGCTCGGCATTAGCCTGGGCAGAAGAGGTCACGCGGGTAAGCGAGACCCACGTATCGGACGAAGCGTACGCAGCCGCCTTGGCGATGTTTGCGGAAAAGGATCTGGTTGACCTGACAGTAGCGATTGCTGCGATGAACGCTTTCAATCGTATGGGTGTCAGCTTTAGATTGAAGCCTGCTGCCAAGGCTTGATGGCGAAGGCCTATGAGTCCGAAGACAGCACTTCAGCATCCCTCTGCTGACCCTGCGTAAAGGCTAGTGTACGCCCACCACAACTGATGCCCGCTGTGGGTTGCGGCGGACGCTAAAGGCCCGGTATCCGTACTGGGCCTGGGTCTTCGCCCCGCCTCATTTGTCCGATTGAATTCAACATCTTTGAAGGGCTATCTCCGCGCATCAGTTAGAGGCGGCAATTTTAGTTAACAGCCTTCTCTTAGCCTTCCTCATGCGTTTATGCCAATACTGTTGGCAGCTATAGCCTGGACGTTTTCGGAAACATCCACGAGTTCGCGTCTAGCGGTTTTTCATCGAAGGTAATCTCAGGTTGATCTGCCGCTTATAGCCGAAAATGGACGCCCATCAGGGCTGCTTCTGGCCGAAAGCGGCCGTTCACGAACGACTACCTTCGGCCAAAAGTAGCTCTGAAGGCGGGCTATAACTCTCTGATGCTCAGAATCAACGGGGGATGACAGCGGGGGGGGGGAAATAGGCTGTAAGTCGACCCTGCCTCATATCACCACCTTCGCCACGGTAGAGAAGCCGTCGGGCTTTCTACTTCAGGCTAACGAAAGACCATTCAACACCACAGGTGAGAATTGGCGGTATCTGCTTCTCCCTTAATAATACTGGCCTACGGCGAGCAAGCTCTCGAGACACGTCTAATCATAACCCCTATCCTCCGAGCTTGACCGGTTGAGGAAGGAGCTCTCGGCTGAAGAGGGATTGCGACGGCGAAAAGTCCGTATCCCAGGCGAACGCAGTGGCGCTCGAACAATCTCGGTCGGTACCCAGGTGACGGTTAGCGGCGAAAGAGCCACTGCAATGGCGAACGCATTCAGTCCCCCTGTGCCGATAACATCAGAGCAGATAGCCCTTTTTTCGCCATTGAAGGTACATGCGGCAAGATTATCAAAGAGCATCCGAGTGCGAGCTTTATCTGACTGTTGTAAAGGTGGCCTGGACTGAGCCTGCAAGAGAGATTGGAAATCTGCTCCATCACTCGTTGCCCGCATCCTGGGTTCTGATGTTGGCCAGTCGGATGGTGCTGGCGGTACTGCAGAAATACCGGTCATCGGCATGCCTCATATCACGCTTGGTGTCATGAATCTCGCCAGTGTTCCTGGCGTGACAGTTCCGTTCTTTGCTTCATCAGATCCCGCTGAACCAGTTGTAGCCCTGGTCTTCCCAATACCCGCCCGGGTTGTCGTTGCTGACGAAAATCTCGACAACATGCTTGGGGTTTTTGAATCCCAGTTTGGTGGGGACCCGAACCCTCAGCGGATAGCCGTACTCGGGCGGCAGCGCCACGTCAGCGTAATCCAGTGCCAACAGCGTCTGCGGGTGCAAGGCAGTCGGCATGTCCAGACTGGAGTAGTAACGATCGGCACATTTGAAACCGACAAATTTCGCTGTGGTGTCGGCGCCGATGTGTTCCAGGAAGGTTTTCAGCGGTACACCTCCCCATTGACCGATCGCGCTCCAGCCCTCAACACAGATCAGCCGAGTGATATCGCTGCGTTGCGGCAGCTTGCGCAAGCTTTCGAGTGTCCACGGCGCCTTGTCCCTGATCCGGCCGGAGACGGCGAGCGAGTAACTGGTCAGGTCTACTTCAGGGATATCGTCCTGACCATAGAAAGCGTTGAACGGAAACGGCTTGGTGATCTGCGCGCGGGCGAAGGTCGGCGCCAGTTTCCGTCCACTGAACAGCCACGCCTGGACCCGGTCGTTCCAACGCGACATGGCCCAAAGCACTTTGTCGACCTGATCGCCGTCCTGCAGGTTGCAACCGGTCAGCATCGACATCGCGCCAACCGTCAGGCCGGCCCGAAGCAAATGCCGGCGCTGAATGTTTTCCAGTTCAAGCTGTTGCGCAGGTTCAATCCTGACGCGCTGACGCGTTGTTATTTTAAATTCAGTCATGACCCATTTTTCTCGTTATTAGGCGTCCGCACTCCACCCGTGATCATTGGCACCAGGGTTTTTGGTACCAGAATCACCAAGACCAGGTGAATCACTACAAACGCTGCAATCATCGCCATGGCCGCAAAATGTACGTAACGAGCAACGTCATAGCCGCCCAGTAACGCGACCAGCTCTTGAAGTTGAACCGGTTTCCAGATCGCTACACCCGAGATCACGATCAGTACACCTGCCGCCAGCACGATCCAGTACATCAGGCGCTGTACTGCGTTATAGACACCCTTTTCATGCACCAGCCGAAAGCGCAAGGCATCGGTCAGATCATGCTTCAATGCGGCAATGCCGATGGGCAGCAGCTCACGTTTGAAATGACGACTGGCCAACCCGTACAGCACATAGATTGCGCCGTTGATCAGCAGCAGCCACATGAACGCAAAATGCCAGGCAAGTGCCCCGCCCAGCCAACCGCCCACGGTCAATGACACCGGAAACCTGAAACTGAACAGTGGCGAGGCGTTGTAGATAGCCCAACCGCTCATGAACATGCAGACCATGCAGGCCGCATTGAGCCAATGGGTGAGGCGAACCGGCCAGGGATGCAGTTTCTTCTGTCTCACGTGGTTCCCCTTGCAAGCCTTCCGTGTAGCGGAGCGTTGCCAGACGGCAACGCTCAAGCTTTCTCAGATGATTACATCGGTGGCTGGAAGCCATCCTTGCCGACTGCAATGCCGCGTGCGGTGCCATCTGCAGCGGGGAACACGACGATTTTCGTTCCTTTGACCAGCTCATCGGCTTTGCCTGGCTCGACGTAGGCGATAGGCACGTCATCCGGCACGACGATTTGTTTCTCGCCGCCCTGGTAGTTGACGGTCAACGTGCGGCCGTCGGTTTTGGACAGTTTGCCAACGGTGCCGTTGGTCATGGTGCCAGTGCTGCCGTCTGCGTTCTGCCAACCGTAATGACCTTCGCCGCTGCCCTTGAGCCTGGCGTCGAATACCGTGACCTCAAGCGCCTTCAAGGTTCCGTTGGCCTGCGGGATGGCCGCCGAGCCGATGAAGCTGTCGGATTTGATCGAGTCGATATTGGCCTTCGATACCCGGCTGATACCGGTCTTGTCAGTCAGTCCGATCGTCTGCTGGGCGCCAGAGCGGACAGTGAAGGTCAGCGTGTTGTTGCTGACGCTTTCCACCGTACCGCGCAGTGGTTTGATGACCGGCATGTCGGCGGCGGTGGCAATGACGGCAGCGCTGAGCATCACCAAACCGAACGTGGTAGACAGGGCGTTTTTGAGTTGCATGGCGACGATTCCTCATGGGTTGATGTGTCGCCATCCTCGACCGCAGATCGGGACGTCACGATGACCGCCGAATGACATTTTTGTCATTCGTCAGCCCTGCCGGTGAATGACAGAAATGTAACCGACTGCGCCCGTTCATCCCGCTACACTGCACAGCCGAGATACCGATGTCGCGGGCTGAATCCCGTCATGAAGAGACCCGAGCGCGCCTCACGATGCATATCCTGCTGATCGAAGATGACACCAAAACAGGTGAGTACCTGAAAAAGGGGCTCGGCGAGTCCGGTTACAACGTCGACTGGACCCAGCACGGCGCCGACGGTCTGCACATGGCCTTGCATACGACCTATGACCTGATCGTGCTGGACGTGATGTTGCCCGGGATTGACGGGTTTCAGATCATCGAGCTGTTGCGCGCCAGACAAGACGTACCCGTGCTGTTCCTTACCGCGCGCGACCAGTTGCAAGACCGCATTCGCGGTCTGGAACTGGGCGCCGATGATTACCTGATCAAACCTTTTTCGTTTACCGAACTGCTGTTGCGCATCCGCACTATTCTGCGCCGCGGTGTCGTACGCGAAGCCGACCATTTCCACCTTGCCGATCTCGAACTGGATCTGGTCCGGCGCCGCGTGACCCGCCAACAACAGGTGATCGTGCTGACCAACAAGGAGTTCGCCCTGCTGCATCTGTTTCTGCGTCGAGCCGGCGATGTGTTGTCCAGGACACAAATCGCTTCGGAAGTCTGGGACATGAATTTCGACAGCGATACCAACGTGGTGGACGTCGCTGTCAAGCGCCTGCGCAACAAGGTCGACCAGCCCTACCCGATCAAGCTGATCCATACCATTCGCGGTATCGGCTATGTCTGCGAGGTGAGGCCATGCGGTCCCGACGCCAACCCTCGCTGACGCTGCGATCGACCGTGGCGTTTGCCATGGTCGCGATGCTGGCCGTGGCCGGCGCGGGCTTCTATCTGTATCAGACGATGAAAGCCTCGGTATTGATCTACAGCGATCACGCGGTGATGGGCCGTCTGGAGCATTTCCGCAAGCTCCTGCATTACGAACTCGCCATCGAAAAGCTGCGCGACGGCCCGCAGATTTTCAAGAACATGCTCGACAGCGAAGACGACATCTTCATCATTGAAGAGCCGGGGCAGCCACCGGTCATCCAGGTCAATCCACTCAACGTCACGTTGCCTGAACTGCCGGTGATCGGCCAGGACACAAAGCTGAGTGTCAGTGATCTGCGCAGCGGCGTGACCGACTCGGGAACAAGGCTGCGCGCCGCCTCCGTAGTCACGACGTCGGGTGGCCGTGTAGTCCGATTGACGGCCGCCCACCTTATGGGCAAGGAAATGGCGATGCTTGCAGCGTATCGCGAGCGCATCTACCTGGCCGTGGCCCTTGCCTTTCTGGCAACCGCGTTGCTGGGTTATCTGTTATTGCGTCGCGGGCTGCGTCCGCTGCGCAAAATGGCCGCCCATGCCGCAGCCATAACGCCTGAGCGTCTGCACAGCCGCATGGACAGCGCCGATACGCCGGTTGAATTGCAACAGCTGAGTGACGCCTATAACGCGATGCTTGATCGTCTTGCTCAGGGTTATCAGCGACTGACGCAATTTTCCGCCGACCTTGCCCATGAAATCCGCACGCCGGTCGGGTCGTTGATGGGACATTGTCAGGTTGCCCTTCGCCAACGCCGTAGCGAGGACGAATATCAAGCGCTGATCGCTTCGAACCTTGAAGAACTCGAACGGATCTCGCGCATCGTCGAAAGCATTCTATTTCTGGCGCGCGCCGATGAAGCGCAAGCCGTAGTGGAGCGCCAGCAACTGTCGCTGCATGACGAATCACAGCGCATCGCTGAGTATTTTGAGGGTTTGGCTGAAGAGCGGCGAATGAGCTTCCAAATAACGGGCGATGGTATCGTGCTCGCTGACCCCTTGCTGCTGCGCAGAGCGTTGAGCAACCTGGTGGCGAACGCTGTTCGCTACGCTTACGAGGGCACCGAGATTCTGATACGGGTATTGGAAACCCACGGAGGTGCCCGGATTGAGGTGGAGAACCAAGGGCCGGTGCTGGGCGACGAAACCCTGGGCAAACTCTTCGACCGCTTTTACCGTGGCGATGCGTCTCGGCACCAGAATTCCGACTCCTACGGGCTTGGCCTCGCCATTGTCGTGGCCATCATGCAACTGCATGACGGCCACGTGGGTGTCGAACAGCCAAGGGCCGGGACTATTCGTTTTTCGCTGTCGTTCCCTTGAGCTGCTCGAACGGTGCAAACTGTTCTTCGCCCGCTGCGGGTACCCAATCTTTTAACGGCGTCAGGAAATGCATTTCAAAACGACGTGACAGGAACGCCCACTTTCCGTCCCGACGTTCAAACCTGTCGTGGTAAAGACCGCTGACTTGCACCGGGCCTTTTTCAATGTCATGAAACAGGCAATCCGCAGCTACCGTGCCCACTGCGCTGTCACCCTCGATTTCAATCAGCGGGTTGGCCATCCAGTGGTGCATATGGGGCATCTGGCGCCAGCTGTTTTGCGCCATCGCCAGGATTTCGTCACGGTTTCCAGCCTGGCCAAAACCCGGTAGATCCAGTGTCGACTCTTCGTGCCAGATTGAGCTAAGAAGCGAGGCGTCGATGCGGTCGAAAGCATTGGCGTAGGCGCTGATCAGCGACTCGATGGCGGCGCGACTTTCCAGGGCGTCCAGTCGGGCTGTCAGTTGTTCATTGTTCATGATGAGGTTTCCTGCAGGGGCTGCGCATAAGCGAGGAAGGCAGCCCTGCGCGAGGGCTGCGCTACGGTTGAGCACGTGGTCAGATCTGCGACAGGCCGCCGTCGACCATCAACTCCACACCGTTGACATATTTCGCATCGGCAGACGCAAGAAACAGCGCCGACGAGGCGATTTCCTCAGGCTCGGCCATGTACCCCAATGGCGTGATCTGCTCGACGTGCTGACGCAGCGCGGCGACGTCGCTTTCGCTCATCTTCAAGCCGTTATCCATCAGCGGTGTGCGGGTGAAGCCAGGGCTCAGGACATTCGCTCTGATCTTGCGACCTTTGAGTTCGTTGGCCCACGTCCTGGCAAAGGAACGTACCGCGGCTTTGGAGGCGTTGTAGAGGCTCAGTCCTTCCATGCCATTGCTGGAACAGATAGAGGCCGTCAGCACGATCGAAGCGCCATTTTTCAACAATGGCATCAACGTCTGTACAGTAAAAAAGACTCCCTTTACGTTGATGTCGAACATGTTGAAATAGGCGGCCTCGGTGGTCTCGCCCAGCGGGTTCTTTTCACAAATACCCGCATTGGCAAACACTGAGTCCAGTTGATCGCCGTGCGCCTCAATCGTCGCCTTGAGCTCGTCCAGATCAACCTGGCGCGCGACATCGGAAATGACCGCGACCGCCCTGTCGCCAAGCTTGGCCACCGCAGCCTCCAGCGTGGCTGCAGAACGCCCGGTGATGTAAACGCGCCTGGCGCCCTCGGCAATCAAACCCTGTGCAATCGCAAATCCGATCCCGGTGGACGCGCCGGTGACGACTGCGACCTGATCAGCGAATTTACCTGACATAACTGACTCCTCGATTTCCGTTGTGTGGCTCGACTGGAACCACAGTGCGGCCATTTTGCGAGGAGGCAGGGGCGCAGCGGCACTGCCATAAATGAACATTGGCCGTTCATTTATGTGAGGCGTCAGCCAGGGTTTGATCGTTTAGATTGAAGTCAGCTTATTCAAAGCATGACTCGCAATCGAAAATATTCTGGAGCCGAAGGGTTTCAGAAAGGAGACCTTATGCCTGAGAAAATAGTAGCCCTTCCGGAACAGCGGCGCTGGCTGATGTTCGCCATCCTGTTGGTCGGTGCATTCTTGCCGCCGCTGGATTTCTTCATCGTGAACGTAGCGCTGCCTTCGATTCAGCAATCGCTGGGCACGGCCTCCTCTGCCGAACAGTTGATCATCTCTTCTTACGCGGCGCTGTATGCCGTGACACTGATCACCGGCGGAAGGCTTGGCGACATCTTTGGCCGCATGAGAATGTTCTTCGTTGGCCTGATTGGCTTTGCCGTCGCCTCACTGATCTGCGGTGTCGCCGAGTCACCCTGGGTGTTGATCGCCGGACGCTCGCTGCAAGGCGTGACGGCCGCTGTCATGGCGCCGCAGGCACTCGCTTCAGTGCAGGCGATATTCCCTGAGTCGGAAAAACCCTTGGCGTTGAGCCTGTACGGTGCGGTGTTTGGTTTGGCGTCGGTAGTCGGCCAGGCACTTGGCGGGATTCTGATCTCGCTCAACCTGATGAACCTGGGCTGGCGGTCGATATTTCTGGTGAATCTACCGATTGCGTTGCTGGTCATTCTGATCGCCATCCCCGTGGTCAAGGAAACCCGCGCACCCCAGACCAGCAAGCTGGATCTGGGTGGAACGCTGTTGTCGATGGTGACGCTTGCGGCGCTGATCGTTCCACTGATCGAGGGACGTGAAGCGGGCTGGCCGTGGTGGGCCTGGCTGTCGCTGGCGGCGGTGCCACTGCTGGCCTGGCTGTTCTGGCGCTACGAAGCCCGCTTGTATCAAGCGCAAGGCGCGCCGTTGCTGAACCCTGCTGCACTGCGTGCGCCCGGGCTGGGCCGGGCATTGCTGGTGGCGCTGACTTTTTACGCGATCGGCGTGTTCTTCCTGCTGTTTTCCATCTATTTACAGGGAGCGCTGCATACGAGCCCGCTCAGTGCAGGTCTGGTCTTTCTGTCATTCGGCGCTGGTTTCTTGCTGGGGCCGCTCGCCACCCATCTATTCCGGCGTTTGCTGGGGTCTTATGTGAATCCCTTCGGAATGGCACTCGAAGTGCTGGGGTTCGTGCTATTGGCCTGGCTCGTGGCGCACACGCCAACCGCCGTCACGCCCTCTGCGCTGTCCCTTGCCGTGATTCTCTTTCTGATCGGTTTCGGACAAGGACTGGCCCTTCCGACATTGATGCGCATGATCACTGGACGCGTGGCACCGGCGTATTCCGGCATGATTGCGGGCATCACCAGTTCCACACTGCAAATCAGCACGGCACTGAGCGTAGCGATCATCGGTGGCATTTTTTACACGCTTCTGGGCAAGGACACGGACGCGGCGGCCATCACCCACGCCTTCACCGTCGCCATACTGTGCATCGCTGCGTGTCTGGTGGTAGGCGCAGGACTGAGTCTGAGTCTGGCGCGCCAATCTGCTGCAGAGCTGCAAACGGCGGCCATGCAGCCGGCAGAGTGAATCAACCGCCTGCCTGAGTGCCAATCATGACGGAGGCCAGGTCGGCAAGCGCGCGCAGACTGTCCATCTGGCGCATGTCCTGGTGGTAGCCCATCCAAATGTCGCGGCCTGGTGGCGGTTCATCTGAATCGATCAGACGCAGCGCCGTCAACTGGTCGCCCAAAGCGCGGGGCAATACCGCGACGCCCTGCCCCTGCGCACACATTTGCGCCTGGACTGTGCGGCTGCTACTGGTAAACACGGTACGCGCCAGAGGGTAACGCTGCTGCAGCCACTGCACATCGGGATAATGAGACTGGGCAACACTCATGGTGATCAGACCCAGCCCGGCGCCCTGTGGCTCAGGGTCAGCAGATCCAACGGCTGCGTATAACCCGTAAGTCAGGGAGATCAGCTTGCGGTGCACGATATCGGGTTCGGTGAACGGAACGATTCGAAACGCGATGTCGGCGTCGCGGCGAGCCAGATCAAACAATCGATGCCCGGCAATGACCTCGGGCACGATCAATGGATAACGCCGGCCCAGTTCACTCAGCACCGGGGCCAGCACATAACAGGCGAACCAGTCAGCGCAGGAAATGCGCAGCACACCTTCGGGCTGTGCACTGTCCCCCGCGAGGCGCCTTTCGATGGCCAACGCACTTTGCTCCATTTCCTGCGCGAGGCTGAGGAGCTTCTCGCCGCTGTCGGTCAACACGAGACCTTGGTTGGTACGCAGGAAAACGGGTTGGCCACTGAACTGTTCCAGCACCTGCAAGCGCCGCCCCACGGTCGGATGGCTGACCCCCAACAGCTTGGCGGCAGCCCCTAATGACCCGCTGCGGGCAATCGCGAGAAAGACCCGCACATCACTCCAGTCCATGCTCCGCCCCCGTACAAAAATGAACAGTGAGAGTGCAGCAATGGCAGTGCCGTAGCAATCCCGTGCCCGACATACTTGTCTGCATTCACCGTCGTCGAATACCAACCGGAGACTGCAAATGAAGATTGGTTTTATCGGAGTGGGATGCATGGGCAGAGCCATCATTCCACTGCTCGTCCGCGCTGGCCATCACGTCTCGGCATGGAACCGCAGTCAGGCGGCGATCAAGGATCTCGAAGGCATCAGCGTTATCGAATCGCCGGCCTCGGCGTTCCAGCAAGAGGTGGTCATCACTCTTCTGGCCGATGATGCCGCTGTCAGGCAAGTACTGCTCGCCAGCGCTGTTCTGGAAACTGCAGACAAAGCTTGCGTGCATGTCGTGATGTCGACCTTGTCGCCTTCGCTGATGTTGGAGTTGCAGCGCGAACATGAAGCCGTCGGCATGCCATTGATCGCGGCGCCGGTCTTCGGCGTGCCCGCCGTGGCGGCCAAGGGCGAGTTGAATATCCTGGCGGCCGGATCGCAGGCCGCTGTCTCGACCGTCCAACCGCTGTTCGACCTGCTCGGGAAAAAAACCTGGTATCTGGGCGACCAACCTGAACAGGCCTGTATCGCGAAAATCGCCGGCAACATGATGATCACCCAAGCCATCCAGTCGCTGGGCGAAGCCAGCGGACTCGTTCAACGCCACGGACTGAGCCCTTCGATTTTCATCAAGCTCATGACCCAGACCCTGTTCGCCTGCCCCAGTTATCAACGTTATGGGCAGAACATCGTCAGCAGCAATTTTGAACCGGGATTCAAACTGTCGCTTGGCCTCAAGGATATGAATCTGGCGATCGATGCGGGTCGTCTCAAGGGGCTGGAGTTGCCAGCGGCGGATGCCGTGCGATTGAAAATGACATCGGCGGTAGCCAGGGGAGATGGCGACAAGGACTGGTCGGTTTTTGCTCAGCAGACGAATCATTGAGAAGCTCTTTCGAACACCTGTCACGAGGTCATTCATGGAAAACTCCGACATCGCGCGTCAACTCTCAACATTCAGGAAAACAATCGACAATATCGACGCCGCCCTCATCCACCTGCTCGCGGAACGGTTTCGCTGTACCGATGAGGTCGGATTGCTCAAGGCCCGATATCAGTTGCCTGCGGTAGACGAGGCCAGAGAGCAGCAGCAATACCAGCGTCTGGCAGCACTTGCTCAGGAGGCCGAGCTGGATACGGCCATCGTGCAGAGGCTGATGCAGTTGGTCATTGGCGAAGTGGTCGAGCGCCACAGGCAGATCGCCGCCAGGCATGCCCCGGCACCCGCCAATAACCCTGACCCTCGGGCCTGACCCCGGCGCCACTTATCGAAGCAATCAGACAAACGAGCAGAACCGCATGAAATGGCCAACGATCGAGCAAATTCGCAGCTTCACCGATTTACCCTATGGCTACAGTTGGGATTACCTGAAACGTGAGGAGATCAATGTCGCGACAGATTTTTTCCGGACATGGTTTCCCTCCATTTCGGTGGGGTTGGCAAGCCCGTTTCTGGACCAGCAGTTCTACGCAGACAACGTGGTGCTCGAAGACGATCCGGATCGAGGCATATTCGCTACCGTCGTCCGCCAGAACGATGAGATTGTCGCTATCGCCACGTGGGAAAAAATTGACGGTGCTGACGTTATTTTCGGGCGGGTCGGCGCGGTAGCCAAACCGCACAGACAAGCCAGACTGGCCGTTGCGGCCCAGGACCTGGGAGAAAAAATCGGCACGTTCATGGGCGCGGGGCTGATCTATGGCATGGCAACAACCCGCACGCCGTATATGCAACAAGCACTGGAGCAAGCCGGTTACAAAGCGGTAGGGATAATGCCTGGCCTGGACCGGGAAGAAACAGCACCTGGAATCGTGCGCAGGGTTTACGAAGTCATCTACGTAAAACGGCTCGCACCACACGCCGACTTTCTCATTCCTGCCGGTCATAACCTTACCCCTACAGTCGCGCGACTTTACGCAGATATATTTCAAGGTGATGACGACACGAACTGACGAGCCAGCCTAGCAGCGAACCAACCATCGAAATGCTTCTGATCAGTAACGCTACCGGCTCGCGCCTTTTGCATCGATCGAGGTAGCCACATTAGGTAATGAGTTCAAAAAGACTCAGCAGCGGCTAAAAGCACCTGTGGGGTTGATTAATAGATGAGAAGTGAACTGAGTGGACGCGGCTCTGGCCCCTGAGTTAGCTTTCGTAACCGTTCTAACTTGGGGCTCCGCAATCATGACTGACCGTCAGATCATTGTTCCAGATGGCATGAGATTGATCTACGAGCGCGCGGGTTATGCACCAGCAGTAAAGGTAGGAAAAACTCTCTACTGCGCGGGTCAGGTAGGCAGGACGCCGGAATTATCCGTCATTGAAGAACCTGAGCAGCAGTTTTTAGCTGCATGGGACAATCTCCGGATCGTCTTGGAGGCAGGTGGCTGTAAATTTGAAGATGTCGTAGAAATGACAACTTACCACGTCGACATGCACCGTCACATGCCAATTTTCAGACGCGTAAAGGATAAAGTATTTCCGAGAAGCACTTGTGCATGGACCTGCATTGGTGTCAGTGAATTAGCTCGACCTGGCCTTCTCGTGGAGATCAAGTGCGTCGCAGTAGAGCGATAACCCTCTGACAAGAACCTGCATATCCAGGTCTTAAAATGGGTGACTACGCATGCGGTGGTAGATTCAAAATTACACTTGCCTGCTGCATCGGTAGGCGCGTGATAACACTTTACGCCGACGGCTAATACTGACTGGAAGCAGGCGCCAATCAATTCCGATGCGAGCAGAAAAATGCCTATCAGCGGATATCCTTAGCACTCGCTAAACGCAAATCCAAAGTCATCGCTTGACACTTGTGCCGCTTCGTTAAGTCGTTGGCGCAGCGCAGCCGTTAGCTGCCTCTCCACCACCCACGGATCCGACAGCGCGGCGAGTTGTGGCGCCAATTGCGGCGACAGGCTCATTAGCGAATGATTAAGCGATCGCGCCGTTTCAAAAGCGGCTTTCTGCACAAAGCTGATTTCCACCAGCTCCCCCTGCGCCTTGCGAAACTCCATCTCAGCCATCCGCGCCAAGTAGTGCTCGCGATGTGCACGCGCTTTCTGAAAGTCCGGGGACTGCCCTTGCGCGGGATCAACGGGCGGCGGTGCAGCCATGTTGGTCGGTTCGGATTGTGTAGCGACGTGGCTGTACACATTACGCTGAAGCCGCTCCTGTTGGTGGCGAGCAGCGACGGCAGCCTTGCTCGGGTCAGCGGTATCGCGGATCAATGCTTCGGTGGCCAGAACGTCGACCTGCTTGCCATTGGGGACAGGACCAGTCGACCGTTTTCCTTCAGCCAGGTGATGTAACTCGGTGAGCGGCCGATGTGTGCGGCGAAGGCGCTCTTGGATAGGTACGTGGCTGCGGTCATAAGCCCTCCTTTTCAGCGGCTTTTCAATGAATGCTTTCAAGATTTCAGTGGATTGAAATTTCAGTAAGCTGGTGGGCCTCCCACTAACAAGATCCCGCGGGTTTCCGACCCCGTGTCCTTTGGAAGTCCCCAGGGTCCCCGGCGGTTTTCCGCCCGGTCCGGTCGCTCGACTGCCATGCCCTGCCCCCATCCCTTTGGAAAGACGGACATCCCTGCAAAGGTTTCAGCTAGAGAGATCTCGCGAGTTCGATAACCCGTGTAGGGGGCGGCCCTCGGGGAGGACCCGTGAAATCTGCGCCCTACCCGGCCTGCCCGGCTCATGCCTTCGGCTCGGCCTCGCTCAGGTCGAGCCGCTTGGCGACCCAGCGTTCGTACAACCCGATGGCGACGTCCGCGCCGGCCATCGCTGTTAGGCAACCCAAGGCGCCCGCCGTCCAGATCGACAGGCCCGCGCCGAACAACAACATCATCGCCGACACCCCGCAAACGATGCAGGCACCGGACCGAAGTGCTAGCCGGCGCAATAACGCGCAGCCTCGCGCCCCATCCTTGTCAGCGCGCCACATCTCACCGGATACACCGCCAACCAATGACAGGGCAATCACCATCCAGATCGGCATCTCTGCCAGTGCCTGTTGCTCGTTCGTCATTGCCCTACCCCTTAAACAAAAAGACCCGGCGCATTGGCCGGGTCAGGTGGTGGGTGGTCTGCCGCGCTTTGCGGTCGCACCCATCGAAGATGGCCCCTTTTTACAGGTCGATTCTGGTGGCAGCAAGACCGTTTTAATGCCACCCGGTGAATGTGTGGCTTACGCCCGGTGAACGGCTGGCGAATGTCGGTGAATATCTATCCCGGCTGTCTTTTGCTTTTCTGGCGTCCCACGCGTCCCACCTCTCTAAAACTAGGTGGGACGTCCGAAAGCCCCGCAGATTGGGGCTTTGCCCCACCGTCCTACTTTTAACTCTCCTTTCTCGTGTATAGAGAGAATATTTAAAAACACGCGTGCGCGTGAACACGCGCATTGATGCCCGCTACGCATACACGGGGAGCGCAACGCCGCGCTCCTCGAAGTGCCCGAACATCTGCGCGAGCTGACCAGACGCCACTGCCTGAATGCCTGGAATCACCCGGCACGACAACAACGCAAGGAGGCTAGACAAGGCCATGAGTAACGCTGCACAGAATCCGCTTCGCCTGCATCCGGCGCCCGAATCGGCCACCGTCGAACTGCTCTATCGAATCTTCGGTGACGTCCTGATCCCGCTAGAAAAAGTCCGCGAGCAGTACTTTCGCAATCTCAACGAGCAGTCGTTCGTGACGGAGATCAACAGCGGCCGGATCCAGCTTCCCATAACCACGCTGGACACAAGCCGCAAGGCGTTGAAGTACGCGCACATCCGCCATGTTGCCTCGCTGATCGACATCCGCGCCTACAAGGCTGATGAAGATATGCAGCGACAGCAGGACGGCCAACGCCAAACGGCCCCCACACCACTGACGGCTGTCACCACCAGCCAACGACAACCCTAGGAGCACACCACATGATGACCCCAATACAAATCGGTGCACTGCTCATCCTGATAGCTCTGGCCGCCCTGCTGCTCTGGGGCGGTTACATCATAGGCCGCAGCGATGGCCTGGAGACCGGCCTGCGCGAGGGTGAAGACATCCAGCGCGCCGCAAGCGCCAAAACCATCCGCGAGCTTCGAGCCTCCCTGCAGTTCATCCGGGCCGATCACACTCGCTTGGCACAAACCTGCAAACGACTTGAAGCAGCCCCCCTCTTCTGCCCGGCCGAGCACCAGACGCTGGTCGCCATCGGCGAGTTGCTGCGGATCGCCGCCGAAACCTTCAGCGCCTTTCGTACCGGCACGAAGCTCGAGCGTGATGCCCGATCGATGCGCGAACAGGCACTTGCAATGGCTGCGCAGCTGCAACCAGGAATCGAGGGCAGCAAAGTCGCACAGCAAGCGCATTCGAAGCGCTCTGTATTTCCTAGCAAGGAGGCAGCATGAACATTCAATTTCTTAGCCATGAGCAGGTCTGCGAGTTGACTGGAGCCAAAACTAAAGCCGGTCAGATTACTGTACTGAAGCGTAATGGCATTCGTCACACCATCAAGCGCAATGGCTGGCCCTGCGTGATTGCCTCGGCGCTAACAGGGGTAACTACAAACGCACCAGAAGTTCCGACGTGGCAGCCACGCTTGGTGGGATAAATGGGACGAAGACCAACAAAGCCGGGAAGCATTCCTCGCCTACGCGAGAGAAAACGCGGCAACACCACCTACTACCTTTATGACACTGGCGGGAAACCACGCAAGGAAATCCCGCTGGGTACAGATTACGGCCTAGCCATCTTGGAGTACGCAAAGCTCGAAAAAAGCCGCGTTTCTCAAGCTCTGACACAAACCGTACTTACCTTTGCATACGTGGCCGAGCTTTATATGAATGAGGTGGTACCCACGAAAGCCCATGCCACCCAGAAGGACAACGCGCGCGAACTGAAAAATCTTCTCCTGTTCTTCAACGACCCACCGGCCCCTCTAGAAGCAATCGAACCGAAACATGTCAGCCAGTACCTTCGTCATCGCGGTAAGGCAGCTCCTATTCGTGCAAATCGGGAAAAAGCGTTACTCAGCTCCATTTGGAACTTCGCTCGCGAGAACGGCTACACATCCTTGGCAAATCCGTGCTCAGGCGTGAAGGGTAATAAAGAAACCGGTCGCGACATATATGTTGAAGACGACGTCCTTGCCCGAGCCTACCAGCATGCCGATCAACCATTAAGAGATGCTTTGGACCTGTTCTATCTAACAGGTCAGAGGGTCGCTGACACATTGAAGATGGATGAGCGCGACATAAAGGACGGAAAGCTCTCCGTCCAGCAAGGCAAAACTGGGGCTAAACGAAGGATCGAAATCATTGGTGAGCTCAAAGTCGTAATAGATCGAATCATGGCGCGAAAGACCGGACAGAAAATCAGATCAACACGCCTGGTAGTAATCGACTCTGGGCAGCCGATGACGACCAGCATGCTCAGAAAAAGGTTCGATGACGCCAGGGAAGCAGCCGGGATTCCAAAAGCAGAATTTCAGATGCGCGACCTACGAGCAAAAGCGGCCACGGATAAAGAGGTGTCAACAGGGAACATCAGAGAAGCTCGAGACCAACTTGGGCACACCACCGTAGGGATGACAGAACAGTACATCCGTATGCGGAAGGGCATGAAGGTCACCCCTACGAGGTGACTAACGGTCACGAATTGCGGAAAAGATTTTTTGATTGCGGAAAAAAGAACTAAGGGCTTGCATGAGGTATGTCATGCAAGCCCTTCATATTCATGGTGCCCGAAGCCGGAATCGAACCGGCACGCCCTTACGAGCGGGGGATTTTAAGTCCCATGCGTCTACCAGTTTCGCCATTCGGGCGGTAGCGCGGTGTTGCTTTGCTCAGCCTTGCGGTTGCGATCCTGACAGGATGGCCGCTTGAAAAGCCGAGCGGGGAATATATACATCACGTCCCGGTGAAGCAAGTTTGGAGTGCGCGATTTGAGAACTAAATATCGCTGACCGAGGAAAATCAAAAAGCCCCAGAAATCAGGGAGCTACGGAGTTTGCTTGAAGTAGAGGCCGAAGTTAGTGGCAAATCGCAGCAACCAGACTGGAAATTGGGGCGATAAACACAAAAAGATTCAGATGCTCACCATCACCGTAGCTGCACGGGTGACAGATGTTTCATCGATTGAGATTATGAGCAGGCAACCCAGGACTGGACGGGATGTCTACGCTAAAGGATGGCGCCGAAATCAATAATCAAAGGGTAATCAGCACGCCCCCCCTTCAACCACGATCACGCCTCACAGAACGTCACCAGAGCAGTGCTCAGGGATGTACAAGCAATCAGGAGATTTGATTCCATGCAAATGAGTGACACCGTTCTAAAAGCGTCTTTAAGCCAAGAGGAGCGCTCGGCGATCGCCGAGATCGAAGCGACCACCAATATCCTGCAACTTGTCACCCGTCTGACCGGTACACGCTTTGCCGGCATCGCAAAATTCACTGAAACAGAGTGGATCGTTTGTTCGGCGTACGATCCGATTGAACTGGGAATAAATGTTGGCGATACGCTGGATCTGGAAACCACCCTTTGCAGTGAGTTTCGACGAAACCCTCAAGCCCTGTTCCTTCCACAAATCAGCCAGGATGGACGACTTTCGTCACGTCCTGTGGTGAAGCAGTATTCAATTGAAAGCTACGCAGGCGCGCCTGTTTTTCTGCCGGACGGGAGACTCTGGGGTGCCTTATGTGCTCTGGACTCAAGGGCTGTTCTGTTTGACAACCCCGATCTTGCAGAGACATTGACGCTGTTCGCGCGGCTCATTGGCTGCATCTTTTTCTCGAATCTGACTGTGGAAGGTGCCAGCCACATTCAGACCGGATCGTGCTTGACTGATTGACCCTCCGCAAACATGTGAACACCACTTTTTTCGCAGACAACAAAAAACCCCGTAGATCATTGATCTACGGGGTTTTTGATAGTGGAGGCCGAGGTCGGAATCGAACCGGCGTAGGTGGATTTGCAATCCACTGCATAACCATTTTGCTACTCGGCCTCAAAGTATTTGCTGTCAGTAGCGCAACAACAAACACTGTACAAATTGGAGCGGGAAACGAGACTCGAACTCGCGACCCCGACCTTGGCAAGGTCGTGCTCTACCAACTGAGCTATTCCCGCTTGGTGTGGCGCATTCTATAGAATTAAGATGCCCCGTCAACCCCTTGATTCAAAAAACTTTTATTTCTTTTCGACATCGGTCTTCAGGTGCGGCCAGGCGGCGCGAAGGTATTGAACCATCGACCACAGGGTCAGCCCTGCCGATACGATCAGCAGCGTATAACCGAGCACGACCCAGAAGCTGAATGCCTTTGGATGAGCCAGCAGAATCACCAGCGCGAGCATCTGCGCAGCGGTTTTCCATTTGCCCAGATTGGAAACGGCCACCTGCGCTCGTGCGCCGAGTTCGGCCATCCATTCGCGCAGGGCCGAAATCACGATCTCGCGACCGATGATGACCGCCGCTGGCAGCGTCAGCCAAAGATTGCCGTGTTCCTGCACCAGCAGGACCAGGGCAACAGCGACCATCAGCTTGTCGGCGACCGGATCGAGGAAGGCACCGAACGGTGTGCTTTGCTCCAATCGGCGCGCCAGATAACCATCGAGCCAGTCGGTTGCAGCCGCGAAGGCGAACACCGAAGCGGAGGCCATGTAACTCCACTCGTAGGGCAGGTAGAACAGCAAAATAAAGATCGGGATGAGCAGGACGCGTAGAACGGTAATCAGATTAGGGATATTCATCGGCACAACTGGCTACGAGGTGAAGGGGCATTCTACTCACTATGCAGGTTCGCATAAATCGACTCAGCGAGCTTTTTACTGATCCCCGGGGCTTTGGCGATCTCTTCGATGCTTGCACGAGACAGCTCCTGCAATCCACCAAAATGTTTCAACAGGTCACGGCGGCGGGTCGGCCCTACCCCTGCCACGCCTTCCAGCGTTGAGGTTCGGCGGGTCTTGCCGCGACGAGCGCGATGCCCCGTAATTGCGAAGCGGTGCGCCTCATCGCGGATCTGCTGAATCAGGTGCAAGGCGGGTGAATCGCCGCGCAAGGTGAACTCGTGGGCTGCATCATTCAGATACAACGTTTCGAAACCGGCCTTGCGCGTGGCGCCTTTGGCGACGCCCAACAGGATCAGATCCGGCACGGCCAATTCGTTGAGCACATCACGGGCCATCGACAATTGACCCTTGCCACCGTCGACCAGCAGGATGTCCGGCAACTTGCCTTCGCCGTCCTTGAGTTTGCTGAACCGGCGGGTCAGCGCCTGGTGCATGGCCGCATAATCGTCGCCGGCGGTGACGCCTTCGATGTTGTAGCGGCGATAATCCGACTTGATCGCGCCTTCCGGCCCGAACACCACGCAAGAGGCCACCGTGGCTTCGCCGCTGGAATGACTGATGTCGTAGCATTCCAGGCGTTGCGGCGGTTCATCCAGATTCAGCACTTCGGCCAGCGCGTCGAATCGCGCGGCGGTGTGCTGACGGTTGGCCAGACGCGCGCCCAACGCTTGCTCAGCGTTGGTCACGGCCAGTTGCTGCCAGCGCGCACGGGTACCGCGCACCCGATGACTGATGGCCAACTCACGGCCGCGCAATGTGTGAATCCCTTCGATCAACGCCGGGAAGTCTTCGTGAACCACGTTGACGATCAGTTCGCTCGGCAGATCGCGTTCGGGGCTACTGATGTAGTACTGACCGAGGAATGCTGCCATGACCTCGGAAACGTCTTCCTCGATGCCGACCTGCGGGAAGAAATTCTTGCTGCCGAGCACGCGCCCGCCGCGCACGCTGATCAGGTGGACACAGGCGCCGCCTGGGTTGACGAATGCGGCAATAACGTCGATATCGCCGGTTCCGCCTTCCATGCTTTGCTGGTCCTGCACCCGACGCAGCAAGGCAATCTGGTCGCGCAATTCGGCCGCGCGTTCGAATTCGAGATTGATCGCTGCCTCTTCCATCGCGGTGGACAGCTCATTAGTCAGCGCGTGGCTGCGACCTTCGAGGAACATCACCGAGTGGCGCACGTCTTCGGCGTAGACGTCAGGCTCGACCAAACCCACGCATGGTGCCTTGCAGCGTTTGATCTGGTATTGCAGGCACGGACGGGTGCGGTTCTTGTAATAGCTGTCTTCGCACTGACGGACGAAAAAGGTCTTTTGCAGAATGCTCAGGCTTTCACGTATGGCGCCGGCACTCGGATAGGGGCCGAAATACTTGCCCTTGGCCTTTTTTGCGCCGCGATGGATGCTCAGGCGCGGAAACTGTCCGTCGGAGAGAAACACGTACGGATAGGATTTATCGTCGCGCAGCAGGATGTTGTACGGCGGGCGCCACTCCTTGATCAGCGTCTGTTCCAGCAGCAGCGCTTCGGTTTCGTTGGCGGTGATGGTCGTCTCGACCTGAGCGATACGCCCGACCAGTGCAGCCGTTTTCGGCGCCAGCCCGGTCTTGCGAAAGTAGCTCGCCAGACGTTTCTTCAGGTTTTTCGCCTTGCCGACATACAGCAGGCGCGCCTCGCTGTCGAACATGCGATAGACGCCCGGGCGACCGCTGACGGTCGACAGGAAAGCACTGGAATCAAATGTCTCGGTCATGGTCAGGCGCTGGCATCCACCATGCCGTGACGCACCGCGAGCAGTGTCAGCTCGACGTCGCTGCTGATCGAAAGCTTCTCGAAAATGCGGTAGCGGTAGGTGTTCACGGTTTTCGGCGACAGGCACAACTTGTCGGAAATGATCTGGACTTTCTGGCAGCCGACAATCATCAAGGCAATCTGGATTTCCCGCTCCGACAAGGCATCGAACGGCGAATCATTGGTTGGCTGGAATGATTTGATCGCCAACTGCTGAGCAATCTGCGGACTGATGTAACGCTGCCCGGCGAAAACCAGCCGAATGGCCTGAACCATTTCCGGCAGACCCGCCCCCTTGGTCAGGTAACCGGCGGCGCCGGCCTGCAGCAAACGCGTCGGGAAAGGGTCTTCCTCGCACACCGTAACGGCAACCACCTTGATGTCCGGGTGGCTGCGCAGCAGTTTTCGTGTGGCTTCGAGGCCGCCGATGCCGGGCATCTTGACGTCCATGAGCACTACGTCAGGCTTCAATTCACGGGCTTTGATCAGGGACTCTTCACCTGACTCGGCCTGACCCACCACCTGCAGGCCATCGATATCGGCCAGCATCCGTGTAATGCCTGTACGAACGAGATCATGGTCGTCGACCACTAGCACCCTAATCAAGCAGACACCTCGCGATATGGTCTTATTGGGATGCCGGACACCTTAGCAAAAAGTGCCAGACAGACCTAGCGGAAAGCCGCATTTAAAAAGTTTCAATTCGTCATTCAGGGCTTGCCGGCTGTGGGTTTCAGAGCACAGCTGTACTCAAATCGAGCTGCATTCTGAGGAAACACTCATCCCTGCCCACGATGTGCAGTCCTTTAGATGCATACAGTTTTTGCGCCGGGTTATTGTCAAACACTGTCAGCCGCAGTGCCGGTCGCCTTGCCTGCCGAGCCATCTCGACCACCTGATCAATGGCCCAGGACCCGGCGCCCTGCCCTTGCCACGGATGATCAATCTGCAATTCGCGTATGTACAGCGCTCGGGCATCCTGGCTCAGACTGACAAAGCCGATCAGCAGTTCATCCTGAAGGATCATCCAGTTCTCACGATGCTGCCAGCCTGCGTCGAATGCCTCGTCCTGCCACAACAGATCGTGGTCAATGTAATAACGCAGCATGTTGCGACAGGTCAGGTCCCGCGCAAAAGCAAGATCATCATGGGTGGCATGCCGAATTCGATAACTCATTCAGCTCTCTCCAATCGTAAAAATGTACTTTAACCAGATCGTTTGCCAGTGATAGCCGTTTCGCTCGGCACGCAATAGCATTTTCTGATTGCTGAGGCGTATCAGCGTCGAGTAAGCTCGGCGCATCCCTCGGAGACAGACCATGTTCAACGCCCCTTCACAGTCTTGCATCGCCAGCGCCTCGCGCTCGATTGCGGCTGCGTGGGTGAACGACGCCTGCGCTCCAGACAACTTTTATTTTGGGTATTGGTTTAGCCACTGGCGCGCCTGATACCCAAACGGCGCCCATGATAACGGGTCGCCTACCAGAGATTTCTCAACCCCCGGTCGGCCTCCCGACCGGGGGTTTTGTTTTTTCAGGCCCATCACTTTCAGCGACACACCACACTTCGAGGATTCCCCCATGAACTACGCCACTTATTACCGTTACGACAGCTTTAGCGCCTGGCGATTTACCAGCCTCCGCTCGGGACAGCCTGCCGCCTCCGATCGGTCACCTACCGGTGGCAAACACACACGCCTAGCCCGTACGGCCATTTGTCGAACACCCCAGTAGGGCCGAGTGCGCGGGAAAAACCCGCCATCCGCCCAGGAAGACCGAACATGAACTCTTCAGTTTCCGCTTTGCCGCTGTCCACTCTCGACTCTGCCAACGAAGCGCTGACCCTGCGTCTGCCCAGTTCATTGCAGCTCAAACAGCAATTACCGCTCAGCCACTCCTTGCATCAGCAGGTCAATGCCCATCGCCAGGCGGTGCGCGCCATCCTCGACGGTGAAGACCCGCGCCTGCTGGTCATCGTTGGCCCCTGCTCTATCCATGATCCGCAGTCGGCAATCGAATACGCCAGCAAACTCGCTCGCCTGGCCGAAGATGTCAGCGGTGAAATGCTGCTGGTCATGCGTGCCTACGTCGAAAAGCCGCGAACGACGATCGGCTGGAAAGGTCTGGCCTACGATCCGCATCTGGACGGCACTGACGATATGGCTGCCGGTCTGACGCTGTCGCGCGAACTGATGCTGGAAATGATCCGGCTCGGACTACCGGTCGCTACCGAACTCCTGCAACCCATGGCCGCCAACTACTTTGATGACCTGCTGAGCTGGGTGGCCATTGGTGCCCGCACCACCGAATCGCAAATCCACCGCGAAATGGCCAGCGGCCTGAACATGCCGGTGGGCTTCAAGAACGGCACCGACGGCGGCGCCGCCGTTGCTGTCGACGCCATGCGCTCGGCAGCCCATCCGCATCGGCACTTCGGCGTCGACAGCCAAGGGCATCCGGCGATCGTGCAGACAGCCGGCAACGCTGACACCCACATCGTGCTGCGCGGTGGCCATCAAGGGCCGAACTACGATGCAACCAGCGTGGCCAACATCAGCGCCGAGCTCAGCAGACTGAAGATCCCCAGCCGGATCATGGTCGATTGCAGCCATGCCAACAGCGGCAAGGATCCACTGCGCCAGCCAGCAGTCTTCAATGACGTCCTTGAACAACGCCTGCGGGGAAACCACTCGCTGATCGGCATGATGCTGGAATCTCACCTGTTCGAAGGCTGCCAGCCGCTGAGCAGCTCTCTGCGCTACGGCGTATCGATCACCGACGGCTGCCTCGGCTTCGATGCAACTGAGCGATTGCTGACCGATGCCGCACGACGCGTCGCGCAAGCCGAACGTTGATCGAACCGCCCTCCCGCTCATTCAAAGCGCGGAGGGCCGGCATTCACTGGCAAAGCCTCCACGCTGATTTGCCTAACGGGGGATTGCTGACTGACATCGTCCAGACGCTCCACGGTGTAGGCGATCTGCACCGTTGTGCCGTGATGTTCACGCCAGAACCGGTGAGGGACAATGAAACACACCGCTTGACCAGCCGTCTCCCGCGTAATTTCAAGATCATCCCGGTGACTGAAGAACTCACCGTCACACTTGAGATAGACCAACTCATCCTCTTGCACCTGCGCCCCTTCGATGAGAACGGAAACGCCGTCGACCGAATCCTTCAGTGACAACACGTTTTCAACTGCCTCGACGACATCCGGCGCAGGCAATTGCGCACGCACTGCAGGCCCTAGGAAAACCGTGGCAGGCTCGGACGCTCGAACCGTTCCACAGCGTTGTTCGACACGGTAGGCGACGACCACTTCACCACCTCGGTGAGCTTCGATGTAGCTACCCGGCACCCAGAACGACAGGCATTGCGCGACGGAGTAGGCCTCCACGTTCAATGAGTCGGTAAAGATCTCGGGCGAGGTATCGCCGTGCCAGGACAACATCACCCGATCGCCCGCCGACATCCTCGCGTAAGGCTGCAGAGTCACCAGGGTGCCCTCGGCCACTCGCGATGGCTCCAGCGCTCCGTTTACCGAGCCTTCGATCTGTGGCGCCAACAATTGCGTGCGCATATCGCCCACAGACAGTTGCAGGCGTGCAGATTCCACTGCCTTGGGCGCGGACGCACTTTGCAGTGTCCAGTAAACCTCCAGCGAGCCTCCATCCAGCGCAGCCACATGCATGGCCTTGATGACGAAGATTACGTCCCTGCCGACCTGAGCCTGGCTGATGAATCGAACACTCTCGTATTGATAGGTGAAGCCTTCGATATCCAGCCCCTCCCAATACAGCATCAACTGATCGCCGCAGCTCATGTTGGCATAAGGAGAAATGCGAACGATGGCTTTGACCACTGAAGGATCCAACACGCTCCCACTGAGCCCGTCAATCATCGGCGCGACAAGAGTTTCGATGGACACTTCGGCAACCATCGGCTGACGCATCCGCCAGCAAAACTCGACTTCATGGCTATTCATTTTCGTTTCCACTCCCTGGAAAACGTGCCGCCCCGAATGGCGACACTGACATCTACATTGAGGACTTCTTCGAATGTTCTTGATGTCAGCCGAATACACCGCAACGACGGCGCAAGCGCTACTCGCAAGGTAGGCAACCGGGGCGTTCGCGCTGTTATGCCGACAAACGACCCACTGAACTTCCGATTCGGATTTCACAGCTCTCCGAAATTTCGTACGCCTCGTAGTCCATTTTCAAACACAACGCGAAGCCTCTTCGTACTTCCTCAGCGACAGGGGTGTTTTAGAGTGGCTCGGTGATTTCCCGATGAACTTCTACGAAAAAGGTAAGAACATGCAACGGAATGCTACAACTCGTTATCCCATCCTGTTGGTCCACGGTCTGTTCGGGTTCGAGCGTATCGGTCATTTCGAGCTGTTCCATGACGTCAAATCCGCGCTGAAAGCGGCTGGCTGTCGATTGTTTGTTCCACACCTTTCGGCCACCCATGACAATGAAATGCGGGGTGAGCAATTGCTGTCACAGATGGCCTGCGTGCTGCGAGGCACAGGCGCGAAGAAAGTCAACCTTATAGGACACAGTCAAGGTGCACTCGCTGCACGCTATGCGGCAGCGCTTGCACCAAACGTCGTCGCTTCAGTCACCTCCGTCAGTGGTCCGAACCATGGTTCGGAGCTCGCCGACTTCCTGCGCAAGGCACTGGTCCCGGGCAAGCTGCCGGAGGTCGTTGCACAAAACGTGGCGACGCAATTTGCCGATTTGTTGTCGCTGCTCAGTGGCAGCGTGGCACTGCCACAGAATGCAGTGGCCGCACTCAACGCACTGACCACCGTCGGCGTCGGTCAATTCAATGACAAATTCCCACAAGGCCTGCCACACACCTGGGGCGGTCACGGCCCGGAGCAAGTCAACGGCGTGCGTTACTACTCGTGGAGCGGGGTTGTTGCGCAATCCAGGCTGCCGGCGCTGGATCCGGTTCAAGCAACCTGCCGCGTCCTGTCGCAGTATTTCACCACCGAACCCCAGCAGAATGACGGCTTCGTCGGACGCTTCAGTAGCCATCTCGGCCAAGTGATCCGCTCTGATTATCCAATGGATCACCTGGCTAGTTTGCGGCGCAGCCCGGAAGTAACCGCGTCTTCGCCGGACCCTATCGAGCTGTACGTCGAGCATGCCCGGCGCCTGCGTGCGGCGGATCTTTGAGTAGAGTCAGGGAATCAGAATGGAACTTTGCCGAGAATTCACCGACTGATTCCGGTACGCTCCACCTTTTATTGAAACAGTTCGGAGAATTCCCCATGGCCAAAGCCACTGCCCGCCACATCCTGGTTTCCAGCGAAGACAAGTGCAACGAACTCAAGGCTCAGATCGAAGCCGGCGCCGATTTTGCTGAAGTCGCCAAAGCCAACTCCAGCTGCCCATCCAGCCGTCAGGGCGGTGACCTGGGTTCGTTCGGTCCTGGCCAGATGGTCAAGGAATTCGACACCGTGGTGTTCAGCGCGCCGATCAACGTCGTGCAAGGCCCGGTGAAGACCCAGTTCGGTTACCACCTGCTGGAAGTCACCAGCCGTCAGGACTGATTCGTCGTCCTGTTGCTGACAACGGCCCACCCTTTGGTGGGCCGTTGTGTTTCGGTTACATATACGGCTGGCGAGTGGCGCGCCGCTCGCGTACAACTTGCGCTTATCGATTTTGCGTTCCAAGGCTGACGATGCGACTGGTTTTCCCCACACTGATGCTCACCGCCCTCGCCCTGCTCACGGGTGCCGCCGGTGCGACCGCTGCCCCGCAACACGCACTGACCGTTTACGGCGAACCGGCCAAATACCCCGCCGGCTTCGGCCATTTCGACTACACCAATCCGCAGGCGCCGAAGGGTGGGACGATGCGGCGCTCGGCAATCGAAATCGGCCACTTCGATCATCTGCTGCCCTATATAGACAAAGGCATCGGCGTGACGCAGATCGACGGCCTGCTGTATTCGCCGCTGGCCCAGCGCTCGCTGGATGAGCCCTACACGGTGTACGGTCTGGTGGCGGAGAAAATGGAACGCTCGGACGACGGTCTGTCGCTGCGCTTCTTCATCAATCCGAAGGCGCGTTTTGCCGATGGCAAACCGATCACCGCCGAGGACGTTCGCTACACCTACAACCTGCTGATGACCCAGGGCAGCCTGCGTTATCGCACCCAGTTTGCCGACGTCAAAGGCGTCGAGATCGAGGCGCCGCTGACCGTGCGCTTCGACTTCAAAAGCAACGAAAACCGCACCCTGCCCCTGGATATCGCGACCCTGCCGGTGTTCCCCGAACACTGGTGGAAGAGTCGCGATTTCGCCGGCGGCGGTGGTTATGAGCCGCCGCTGGGCAGCGGGCCGTACCGGGTCGGCAAGGTCGACTCCGGGCGCAGCATCACTTTCGAACGCAATGGCGACTGGTGGGGCAAGGACCTGCCGGTCAGTCGTGGCCTGTACAACTTCGACCATTTCAGTATCGAGTATTTCGGCGACACCGATGTCGCCCGTCAGGTGCTGCGTGGCGGTGCCTATGACTACAACCGCGAGTTTTCCGCGACCGGCTATTCGATCGGCTACGACAGTCCCGCCCTCAGCGATGGCCGTTTACAGAAGGCCCACCTCGCCACTGAAGCGCCGCAATCGGCCCAGGGTTTCGTGTTCAATCTGCAAAAGCCGATGTTCCAGGACCGCCGGGTACGCCAGGCGCTGGCGATGCTCTGGGACTTCGAATGGAGCAACCGGCAGATGATGCGCAACGTCTATATCCGCCAGCAGAGCTACTTTTCCAATACCGATCTCGCCGCCCGGCAGTTGCCCGACGCTCAAGAGCTGAAGATTCTCGAACCGCTGCGCGGTCAGGTGCCTGAGGAAGTGTTCAGTAAAGTCTTCGAGGCGCCGAAGACCGACGGCAGCGGCATCATCCGTGACAAGCAGTTGCAAGCCCTGCAACTGCTCGAGCAGGCCGGCTGGAAACCGGATGGCGATCAACTGGTCAACGGCGCCGGCGAGCCGCTGAGCTTCACTTTTCTGGTCAGCCAGAACGGCATGGACCGCCTGCTGTTGCCCTACAAGCGCACGCTGAAGCAGATCGGCATCGAGCTGAATATCCGTCGCATCGACGCCTCGCAATACGTCAATCGCCTGATGAGTCGCGACTACGACATGATCGTCACCGGCTACCCCGTTACCACTTCTCCGGGCGGTGAGTTGCTCAACTATTTCGGCTCGGCAGCGGCCAACGATCCGGGCGCGAACAATTACATGGTGTTGAAAAACCCGGCGGTCGACACCTTGATCAACGGCCTGATCCGCGCCTCTACTCAGTCGGACATGCTGCATTACGCCCATGCGCTGGACCGGGTGCTGCAATGGAATTACTACTGGATTCCCAACTATTACCCGCCGGGCACTTCGACCGTGTGGTGGAACCGCTTCGGCATTCCCACGGTGCAGGCGAGCAATGACGAAGCCATCGAGAGCTGGTGGGAAATCAGCCGCACGCCACTGACCAATCAGCAGATGACCGCCGAGAAAATCAGTCGCGGCAGACCCGGAGGGCCGCACTGATGTGGGGTTACATACTGCGGCGCCTGCTGCTGATCATTCCGACGCTCGTGATCATCCTGCTGGTCAATTTCGTCATCATCCAAGCCGCGCCCGGCGGACCAGTGGAACAAGCCATCGCCCATCTGCAAGGCATTGGCGGCGCCAGTGTCGGCGGCGGAGCCGGCGAGACATCGAGCAACGCTTCGCGCGCCAGCCGTGGCCTCGATCCGCAATTGATCAAGGACATTGAAAAACAGTACGGCTTCGACAAACCGGCCCACGAGCGCCTGTGGCTGATGCTGAAGAATTACGCGCAATTGGACTTCGGCAAGAGCTTCTTCCGTGGTGCAACAGTCACCGACCTGATTCTGGAAAAGATGCCGGTGACCATTTCGCTCGGATTGTGGGCGACGCTGATCACCTATCTGGTGTCGATCCCGCTGGGCATCCGCAAGGCTGTGCACCACGGCAGCCATTTCGACATCTGGAGCAGCACGGCGATCATCATCGGTTACGCCATGCCGGCGTTTCTGTTCGCGATGTTCCTGATCGTGGTATTCGCCGGCGGTACTTCGTTGAACTGGTTTCCGGTGCGCGGACTGGTTTCGGACAACTTCGAATCGCTATCGACCCTGGGCAAGATCGCCGATTACTTATGGCATCTGGTGCTGCCGGTCACCGCGCTGGTGATCGGTGGATTCGCGACCTTGACGATCCTTACAAAAAACTCGTTCCTCAATGAAATCACCCGACAGTATGTAGTAACGGCTCGCGCCAAAGGCTTGAGCGAACGCCGCGTGCTGTACGGACACGTGTTTCGCAACGCCATGCTGTTGGTGGTCTCGGGGATACCTCAGGCGTTCATCAGTGTGTTTTTCGCCGGCTCGCTGCTGATCGAAGTGATCTTCTCCCTCGATGGCCTTGGGCGCATGAGTTACGAAGCAGCGGTATCGCGGGACTATCCAGTGGTGTTCGGTTCGCTGTTCATCTTCACCCTGTTCGGCCTGCTGATAAAACTGATCGGCGACCTCTGCTACACCCTGGTCGACCCGCGTATCGACTTTGCCGCGAGGAATGCCTGATGTTCAAGCTCTCGCCTTTGGGTCGTCGCCGTTTCGAACGCTTCAAGAAAAACCGTCGTGGCTGGTGGTCGCTGTGGCTGTTCATCGGCCTGTTCCTGCTGACGCTGGGTGGCGAATTGATCGCCAACGACAAACCGTTGATGGTCAGTTATCAGGGCCAATGGTACTTCCCGGTGTTCAAGCGCCATACCGAACAGGAGTTCGGCGGGCAACTGCCGTTCCAGGCCGATTACCGCAGCGATTACGTGCAGAATCTGATTCGCAAGGACGGCGGCTGGTTGCTGTTCCCGCCGATTCCGTTCAGCGACGACACGCCCAACTATGACCTGAACAAACCGGCGCCGAGTCCGCCGACTTCGGTCAATTGGCTGGGCACCGACGATCAGGCGCGCGATGTGCTGGCGCGGGTCATCTTTGGTGCTCGGGTATCGATTCTGTTTGCCCTGATGCTGACTTTCGTCAGCGCGCTGATCGGCATCGCCGCCGGCGCATTGCAGGGGTATTACGGTGGCTGGGTCGACCTGCTCGGACAGCGCGTGCTGGAAGTCTGGTCGGGGCTGCCAGTGTTGTATCTACTGATCATCCTTTCCGGGTTCGTAGAGCCGAATTTCTGGTGGCTGCTGGGGATCATGGCGCTGTTTTCCTGGTTGGCGCTGGTGGACGTGGTGCGCGCCGAGTTCCTGCGCGGGCGCAATCTGGAATACGTCAAAGCCGCACGCGCCCTGGGCCTGACTGACCGCAAGGTGATCTTCCGGCACATCCTGCCCAACGCAATGAACGCGACGCTCAGCTACCTGCCGTTCATTCTGACCGGCGCCATTTCAACGCTGACCGCGCTGGATTTCCTCGGCTTCGGCATGCCGGCCGGCAGTGCCTCGCTGGGCGAACTGATCGGTCAGGGCAAGCAGAACCTGCAAGCGCCGTGGCTCGGGTTGACCGCGTTCTTTACCCTGGCGTTGATCCTTTCGTTATTGGTATTCATCGGCGAAGCGTTGCGCGACGCTTTTGACCCTCGATCCTGAAGCGTGACCATGACAGAAAACCTGATTGAAATCCGCAACCTCAATGTCGCCTTCCATGGCCAGACCGTGGTGCGTGACCTGTGCCTGGATATCCGCCCCGGTGAGTGCCTGGCACTGGTGGGCGAATCGGGCTCGGGGAAATCGGTGACCGCGCATTCGATCCTGCAACTGTTACCTGAGAGCGAGGCGCAAACCCGTGGCAGCATCCGCTATCGCGGGCAAGAATTGCTCGGTGCTGATCCGAAGGTCTTGCGAGAACTGCGCGGCAATCGCATCGCCATGATCTTTCAGGAGCCGATGACTTCGCTCAATCCGTTGCACACCATCGAAAAACAGATTGGCGAAACCCTGTTGCTGCACCGCGGCCTCGGCGGCAAGCAAGCCCAGCAGCGCATTCTCGAATTGCTCGGACTGGTCGGTATTCAGAAGCCCAAGGAGCGTTTGAAAGCCTATCCGCATCAGCTCTCTGGCGGGCAACGGCAACGGGTGATGATCGCGATGGCCCTGGCCTGCGAACCGGAGTTGTTGATTGCCGACGAGCCGACCACGGCGCTGGATGTCACCGTGCAGCGCAAGATTCTCTTGCTGCTCAAGTCCCTGCAACAGCGGCTCGGCATGTCGCTGCTGCTGATCAGTCACGATCTCAATCTGGTTCGCAGCATCGCGCAGCGGGTGTGCGTGATGAAGGCTGGCGAGATCGTCGAGCAGGCGCCCTGTGAAACCCTGTTTACCGAACCCAAACACCCTTACAGCTGCGTGCTGTTGAACGCAGAGCCGGAAGGTGAAGCCCTGCCCCGTGACGAACGCGAAAATGTGCTGGAGGTCGCTGATCTGCGCGTCGATTTCCAGGTCGGCGGCGGGCTGTTCAGGCGCAAGCAGTATCTGCGCGCTGTCGATGGCATCAGTCTGAATATTCAGCGCGGCAAGACCTTGGGCATAGTTGGCGAATCCGGTTCAGGCAAGTCGACGCTGGGTCAGGCGATCCTGCGCTTGCTGGATTCCGAGGGCAGCATTCGCTTTCAGGGCGAAGCGCTGGATGGCCTCAATCAAAAGCAATTGCGGCCGTGGCGGCGGCAGATGCAGGTGGTGTTTCAGGATCCGTTTGGCAGCCTCAGCCCGCGCATGTCGGTGGCACAGATCATCAGCGAAGGTCTCGAAGTGCATTGCGAGTCGACCGCTAATGAATGTGATGAGCAAGTGATTCGCGTGCTCAAGGAAGTCGGCCTCGACCCGGAAAGCCGCCATCGCTACCCGCATGAATTTTCCGGCGGCCAACGCCAGCGCATCGCCATCGCCCGGGCCTTGGTGCTGAAACCGGCGCTGATCCTGCTCGATGAACCGACCTCGGCCCTCGACCGCACCGTACAGAAACAAGTGGTCGCCCTGCTCCGTGATTTGCAGGAAAAATACGGTTTGACCTACCTGTTTATCAGCCATGATCTGGCGGTGGTGCGCGCGTTGGCACACGACATGATCGTGATCAAGGACGGTCAGGTGGTCGAGCGTGGTGCCAGTCACGACGTGTTTGACAACCCGCAGCATCCCTACACCAAAGAGCTGTTGGCGGCGGCGCATCCGGGGTAGGTTTTTTCTGCTAATTCGCGGCGCGGCATTCGCGAGCAGGCTCGCTCCCACATTGGAATGCAGCCCCCTGTGGGAGCGAGCCTGCTCGCGAACGGGCCGGTACCGGCAACAAACAATCAGGATCAGCCTCAATGAACACCACCGAAAGCCTCAAGGACTACCAACGAGTCCGCACTCTGGCGATCCGTTCGCTGTTCGAGATCATCGAGCAATCCAGTGAGGGCACGGTGATTGTCGATCGCGATGCGAATATCGTCTGGATGAACGAACGCTACGCCCGGCGCTTCGGTCTCGATTCAGCGGCAGGCGCTATCGGCAAACCCTGCGAAAGCGTGATCCCCGGCAGCCTGCTGCGCGAGGTGGTACGCACCGGTCGGCCGATTCTGCTGGACATGCAGGACACGCCAAAGGAACCGCTGGTGGTGATGCGCCTGCCGATCCACGACGATGCCGGCAGCGTGATCGGCGCCATCGGTTTTGCCCTGTTCGACGAGTTGCGCACGCTGTCGCCGATGCTCAAGCGTTACCTGAGCATGCAGGAAGAACTCGCCTCGACCCGTTCGCTGCTGCGTGCGCGGCAGACCAAATACAACTTTGCCCACTTCATCGGTACCAGCGCTGCCAGCCTTGAAGTCAAACGACGTGCGCGCCGCAGTGCCAGCGCTGATTCGCCGGTTTTGCTGCTGGGGGAAACCGGCACAGGTAAAGAGTTGCTTGCCCAAGCGATCCACAGCGCCTCACCACGCGCGCACAAAGCCTTCGTCAGCATCAACAGCGCGGCAATTCCCGAGGCGCTGCTGGAAGCCGAGTTCTTTGGCACGGCACCCGGCGCCTTTACCGGCGCCGACCGCAAGGGCCGCACCGGTAAATTACAAATCGCTCAGGGTGGCACGCTGTTTCTCGATGAGATCGGCGATATGCCGCTGCCGCTGCAAAGCAAACTCCTGCGCGTGTTGCAGGAAAAGGAGTTCGAGCCGGTCGGCTCCAATGAAGTGATTCAGAGCGATGTGCGGGTAATCGCCGCGACGTCGACGGATTTGCAGGCGGCGATCAAGCGCGGCGAATTTCGCGCCGATTTGTACTACCGCCTCAACGTACTGCCGATCCAGGTGCCGCCGCTGCGTGAACGTCTCGACGATCTGCCGGCGCTGAGCGAGGCGATTCTCGAAGAACTGCGCAGCCAGCATGAATTGCACCGCGATGCGCTGGCGTTGCTCGGCCAGCATGCCTGGCCGGGCAACATCCGTGAGTTGCGCAATGTGCTGGAGCGGGCGGCGTTGCTCAGTGATGATCTGATGCTGACCGAGCAGGATATTCGCGGCGCGATTGGCACGTTTACTCCGGTTGAGCGAACGTCCGAGCCGAGCATGCAAGCCTCCGCTGGGGAGACATTTGCACAGGCGCGGGCGCGGTTTGATCGGCAGTTGATCGAGTCGACCCTGGCGCAATGCGCGGGAAAAGTGCCGGAGGCGGCGGTTCGACTGGGGCTGGGGCGGTCGACGCTGTACAAAAAAATGGCTGCGCTGGGGATCGTTGAGTCTACATATAGAGACATCCGATCTCCATTTTAAGACTAGAGCAAAAGCTTCGCGAGCAGGCTCGCTCCCACAGGGGAATGCATGACCAATGTGGGAGCGAGCCTGCTCGCGAAGGCGCCGGCCCACTCAAAGAAAATCTCAACTAAGAGACAAAAACAGCTACCAGAACGCGACCCGGATCAAATTTCGTTATATTTCAACCAGTTAGGAGATTGGCACAAATCTCGCTAACCCACTCTCCACACCCGTTCCACCCACAAAAATAACAATCCTGGAGAGACACACCATGAGTGTGATCATTGCCTTGGCAGCCCTGACGCTGCTGATGCTCGCCGCCTACCGTGGCTACAGCGTCATCCTCTTTGCCCCGATCGCCGCCCTCGGCGCGGTCCTGCTCACCGATCCGTCCGCCGTTGCCCCTGCGTTCACCGGGGTGTTCATGGACAAGATGGTCGGTTTCATCAAGCTCTATTTCCCGGTATTCCTGCTCGGCGCGGTGTTCGGCAAGCTCATCGAATTGTCCGGTTTCTCACGCTCGATCGTGGCCGCTGCGATTCGCTTGCTCGGGACTAAACAAGCGATGCTGGTGATCGTGCTGGTCTGCGCCCTGCTGACTTATGGCGGCGTGTCGTTGTTCGTCGTTGTCTTCGCTGTTTACCCGTTTGCAGCGGAGATGTTCCGCCAGAGCAATATTCCCAAACGTCTGATCCCGGCGACCATTGCCCTCGGTGCATTCTCGTTCACCATGGACGCCCTGCCCGGCACGCCGCAGATCCAGAACATCATCCCCAGCACCTTCTTCAACACCACCGCATGGGCGGCGCCGTGGCTGGGGGTGATCGGCACGATTTTCGTGTTCTGCGCCGGCATGCTGTTTCTGCAGCGCCAACGCAACAAGGCGCAACGTGCCGGCGAAGGTTACGGCACTGAACTGCGCAACGAACCGGAAACCGCCGAAGACCTGAAGCTGCCCAACCCGTGGATTGCCCTGTCGCCATTGCTGGCGGTGGGCATCATGAACCTGTTGTTCACCCAGTGGATTCCGCAGTGGTACGGCAAGACGCACAGCCTCGCACTGCCGGGCATGGCCGCGCCGGTCACTACCGAAATCGCCAAGCTCACGGCGATCTGGGCGGTGCAGGCGGCGTTGCTGGTCGGCATCCTCATGGTCCTGGCGTTCGGCTTCAAGGCGATTAAAAGCAAGCTCGCCGAAGGCAGCAAAAGCGCGGTCAGCGGTGCGTTGCTCGCGGCCATGAACACCGCGTCTGAATACGGCTTTGGTGCGGTAATCGCTTCGCTGCCGGGCTTTTTGGTGCTGGCCGACTGGCTCAAGCAGATTCCCAATCCGTTGGTCAACGAAGCGATTACCGTGACACTGCTCGCCGGCATTACCGGATCGGCGTCGGGCGGCATGAGCATCGCGCTGGCGGCGATGTCCGAGCAGTTCATCAGTGCGGCGCACGCGGCGAATATTCCGCTGGAAGTGCTGCACCGCGTGGCCGCGATGGCCAGTGGTGGCATGGACACCCTGCCGCACAACGGCGCCGTGATCACCCTGCTGGCGGTGACCGGGCTGACCCACCGCGAAGCCTACAAAGACATTTTCTGTATTACGCTGATCAAGACCCTCGCGGTTTTCGTGGTGATCGGCACTTTCTACGCCACTGGCATTGTGTGAGGTATTCATGACCACTCTTTCCGGCAAGACAGCCTTGGTAACCGGCTCCACCAGCGGCATCGGCCTGGGCATCGCGCTGATTCTCGCGAAAGCGGGCGCCAACCTGATTCTCAATGGCTTCGGCGACGCCTCGAAGGTGATCGCCGACGTCGCTCAGTACGGCGGCAAGGTCGGCCATCATCCCGCCGATGTCAGCGACCCGGCGCAGATTGCCGACATGGTCGCCTACGCCGACCGCGAGTTTGGCGGCGTCGACATTCTGGTCAACAACGCCGGCATTCAGCACGTTGCGGCCGTAGAAGAGTTTCCTGTTGAGCGCTGGGATTCGATCATCGCGATCAACCTGTCATCGGTATTCCACAGCACGCGGTTGAGCCTGCCGGGCATGCGCCGCAAGAATTGGGGGCGCATCATCAATATCGCCTCGGTGCACGGCCAGGTCGGCTCCACCGGCAAAGCCGCGTACGTCGCCGCCAAGCATGGCGTGATCGGTCTGACTAAAGTGGTCGGGCTGGAAACCGCGACCAGCAACGTCACCTGCAATGCGATCTGTCCGGGCTGGGTGTTGACGCCGCTGGTGCAGAAGCAGATCGATGATCGCGCGGCCAAGGGTGTCGATCCGCAGCAGGCGCAGCATGATCTGCTGGCGGAAAAACAGCCGTCGCTGGAGTTCGTTACACCGCAGCATCTGGGTGAGCTGGTGTTGTTCTTGTGCAGTGAAGCCGGCAGCCAGGTACGCGGCGCGGCGTGGAATATTGATGGTGGGTGGTTGGCGCAATAAACACCTGGCCATTGTGGGAGCGAGCCTGCTCGCGAATCCGATAAGAAGAGGCAAACCCATGTCCGACATCCTCTGGCAACCCGACACCCAGCGTATCGCCGGTTCGCGTATGGATGCCTTCCGGCGCGAAATCAATCAGCGGCATTCGCTTAAGCTCGACGACTTCCCTGCCCTGCACCAATGGAGCATCGATCAGCGCCCGGCGTTCTGGCAGGCGATCGTCGATTTCTTCGACATCCGCTTTCAAACCCAGCCAGACGCCGTCTTGCGTGAAGGTGCAGAGATTCCCAGCGCCGAGTGGTTTCCGGGCGCGACGCTGAACTTTGCCGAACACCTGCTGCGCCGCCGCGACGATGCCGTGGCGGTGGTTGCTGTGGCGGAAAACGGCCAGCGCGAACAACTGACCTGGGCCGAACTGGCCGAACACGTCGCCGGTTTTCAGGCGAGCCTGCGCGCGGCGGGCGTTGACCGGGGTGATCGCGTGGCGGCGTGCATGCCCAACACCTGGCAAACCCTGGTGGCGATGTTGGCCACCACCAGCCTCGGCGCGATCTGGTCCTGCTCGTCGCCGGACTTCGGCACCCACGGCGTGATCGATCGCTTTGGCCAGATCGAACCGAAAGTGCTGCTCACCTGTGCCGGTTATCAATACGCCGGAAAAATCCTGGATCAGACCGCCAAGCTCAACGAAATCCTGGCACAACTGCCGTCACTGCAGCAGTTGATCATCGTCCCGTACGCCCGTCCGCAAGCGCGCATCGAGGATTATCAAAGCCACGCTGATGTCTGCTTGTGGCAAGACTTCTATCAACCCGGCGGCGAACCGGATTTCACCCCGGTGCCGTTCAATCATCCGCTCTACGTGCTGTACTCCAGCGGCACCACTGGCGTGCCGAAATGCATCGTCCACAGCACCGGCGGTGTGCTGCTGCAACACGTCAAGGAGCATGGTTTGCACTGCGACCTCGGTCCCGGTGACCGCTTGTTCTACTACACGACCTGCGGCTGGATGATGTGGAACTGGCTGGTTTCAGCGCTCGCGGTTGGCAGCGCCGTGGTGCTCTACGACGGCTCGCCGTTTCATCCGGACCATCAGCGCTTGCTCGACCTGATCGACGACGAACGCATCAGTGTGTTTGGCACCAGTCCGAAATTCCTTGCCACATTGGAAAGCAGCGGCACGAGGCCCCGCGAAAGTCATGACTTGAGCAGTTTGAAAACCCTGCTGTGCACAGGCTCGGCTTTGTCACCGCAAAGCTACGATTTCGTTTACCGCGACTTCAAAACCGATGTGTGCCTGGCTTCGATGTCCGGTGGTACCGACATCGTCTCATGCTTCGTCAATGGCAACCCGCTGTCAGCGATACGTCGCGGAGAAATCATGGGCAAGAGCCTGGGCATGGCCGTCGAGGTGTGGAACGACGCTGGCCAACCGGTGATTGGTGAGAAAGGTGAGCTGGTCTGCACACGGCATTTCCCGGCGATGCCAATCGGCTTGTGGAATGACCCCGACGGCTCAAAACTCCGCCAGTCCTACTTCAGTCTGTTCCCCGGCGTCTGGGCACAAGGTGATTACGCCGAACAGTTGCCCCACGGCGCGATGATCATCCATGGCCGCTCGGATGCGGTGTTGAACCCGGGCGGCGTGCGTATCGGCACGGCGGAAATCTATCGTCAGGTCGAGAAAATCACCGAGGTGCTGGACAGCGTCGCCATCGGCCAGCAGTGGCAGGATGATGTGCGGGTCGTGCTGTTCGTGCGTCTGCGCGATGGGGTCGAACTCGATCAAGGGCTCGAACAGCGAATCCGCGAAGTGATCCGCGCCAATACCACGCCGAGGCATGTCCCGGCGCGGATTGTTGCAGTGACGGACATACCGCGCACCATCAGCGGCAAAGTCGTGGAGCTGGCGGTGCGTGATGTCGTGCATGGAAGGCCGGTAAAAAACACCGATGCACTGGCCAATCCCGAAGCGCTGGAGCAGTTTCGGGAACGGCCGGAACTGGCTGATTGAAATCGGCACTGACGCCCTCATCCGACAGGCTGGCGGCAGTGCTTTTCATCAACGAGGTTTGTTCAAGGTAATGACCACCGGCTCGCCAATCGCCCGGCCTGCACTGGCCTCGAGCGCACTGGCAAGAACAGTCATGTTTTGATCGAAAGTGACCTCGTCAGTGATCAGTTGACTCAGCAATGAGGTGACCAGCGTGAGCGAGTCGGCGTTTTCGAAGGCTCTGGACGGCGCATGACAATCAGTGCCGCTCTGCGACTGCGCCAGGCAACCTGCCCCCAGATTGAGCAATACGGACACATCCAGCTGCTGTCCGCTGTCACTGGCATGCACGGCGTCGGTGGCATAACCGACATCGTCGGTTTGTGCGCTGGCGTGGAACAGCTCATGAATCAGGTCGTCGGCGATCACATCGTGGTTCAGACCCATGCTGACGAAGTGTCGATTGAAGTTTTTCGTGTAGACCTCAACAAACGCTATAGCGCAATCACCGCTCGAACCCGCGTCTTTCCAGCGCTGGTAATTGTTTGCATCGAACGATGCCAGGGTGTCGTTGATCTTGAGGCCGTCGAGAACCATGTTGCTCAAGGAGAAACCGGCGAAATCGAAGCGGATCAAACGCAAGTAGTTCACCAGCCGATCAGTGGACACCTGAGAAGCATCGCCGAACACGATCTTCATCAGCGCGTCGCGATCGCGTTTGAAATCATGACGGTTGAAGATTTCCAATGCGTTGTCGATCTTGGCCCGTGCACGGGGCAGGCTTTGCTCGATGAACTTGCGCGTGTAACTGAGCGGCAACGTGCGCGGCGAAGCAGGCAGCTGCAAGGGGGCTTGATACACAAAACCCTCCAGAGACTTGCCCCACAAGTTGCCGCGTCGATTCAGCGAGTACCATTTGTCACCACTGCGCGCGGCCAGCACGGCGACGGCTTCATGCGTAGCCCCGCGTGGCCGCCAGCTCCCCAACCCGAATTGCGCGTTATCGGCCGCTTCAAGCAGATCATAGGATTGCCGGCGACCGCTGATCCTGTGCAATTGCCCCCTGGCCAGAGTAATCAGGTCATGAGTGTTCTTGTTGAACCGCAGCAGGCCCTTGTGTACCAGTTTACCGCCCGCCTGCAGACCAGAGGGCACACCGTCGAAGGGATTGAAAAGCGAGATGGCCGAAGTAAACGCCAGCCGGGTGAAACGCGCGGCCTTGGCAGTAGTGGAAATGGCCCTGGTGGAAATACTCAGCGCCTTCGAGCTGGCGCCAGCCACTGTTCCCACCAGGCCGATGCCGTCCATCAAACATCCGTAAACCCCGTCCACCATCTTGTTGTGTTCGCCCGAGGCGATGTCCTCGATGCATTTTTTGAACGGCACCAACAGGTCGATGAAGTAAGTCAGCAAGCGTTCGCCCTCTTCCCGGGAGAGTTCGAGCGGCGTCGGTACACGCACGAGCTCTCTGAGCTCGGTTTTATTCAGGAACGGTCTGTTCTCGGCGAGAAACCCGGCGATGCGCACGATGTTAGGGTCGTTGAATTTCTGGTAGAACCCTGTCTGCGACCGCGCAGATTGCGCTGGTGCTTTCAGCGCGCCGAAGTAATCGATGATCGCCATACTGCTGCTGATCGAAGCGTCCTCGGCCGCGGCATGGGTATAGCGCCTGATGTTCAGCGGAACGCTCTGGGTCAGGGTGTTGCTCAGGGGCGTCGTCATGTTGGCACTGGCGCTCATTCTTGAGCGTTGCTGAAGCTTTTTTTCCCGTCTGATGAAAGCACCCAGCGCATCATTCCTGCGGGTTTCTGCACGCGAAGTGAATAATTCATAACAAAGATCAGCGTCTTCATCAGACGTGTACATCACAACGCCGAAGCGTCCCGTGGCGGCATCCCGGCTTTGTTGTGTTTCTTGTTCAAGCCCTACATTCAAAGGTCCGCCGGCCCGGCGCGTAGTCACATAGGATGCCGATTCACGCACGGTAAAAAAATGAATGTCAGCATTCATGAACACTTGCAGATCCGCTTCCGGCATGTGTGCCAACGCCAGCTTGATGGCAGACATCATGCCGCCGTTCACCGCTTCGAAATGCACGGCCAACTGACGATCCATTTCCTCGTCACAGGATTCAATCGTCAGCAGTCGCGGATAACGCTGATAAAGGCTGAGACCCGCAGGGTTGTAGTTGATCGCAGGTTGCAGCAATCCGTTGACGATCAACCGTACGGTGCGCCTGTCCCACTGACCAGTGACCAGATCGCCCGATTGGTGCAGCTCGACCATGGACATGATTTGCTGTCCGCCTTTCTCGGACAGCGCCTTTTCATCCAGTGTGTCGCAGCCAGGTGCAGCTTTTCTCAATTGGCTTCGGGCAATTTCCGCTCGGTTGGGTAATGGTGTCGAAAATGCGCGGGCTAGCTGGGCGAATTGGTCTGCGTGGTGCTCAAACGCGTCAATCGCCCTTCGTGTACAGGTTTCTTCTGCCTCTTCGAGCTCGGCTCTGGAGATAATCCGGTTGAGCAACGCCCACTCCACGATCGGGTCGATCAGCGCCAGATCGCGCATATGCTTCTGCGCTTCACTGACCGGCTCCAGTTCGCCGTAAGCGATGATCTGTGCATAGGTCAATTCCCGCGAGGCCCCGGTCTTTACCGCCTCGACCAATACTACAGCGCGACAGAACTTGATCCAGGCGATCGATCCAAGTGTGACCTCTGTCGGAATTTTCCTGACCAGAAATTCGGGCGCGTTGCGTGCCAGGAGAAGATGAACCACCAGAGGCGCCAATATCGGATCTACCCAGCGCTTGTTCCGCACAAACTCGGTGTACTCCTCGAGTATCTCTGATGGATGGCGCTCAAGATTGTCTGGCGAGTACAGGTCCCGCCGTTCGACCAAGTGGCGATGGCCGATTGATGGGTCCAGGTCGAGTAAAATCGCGGTCATCAACAATTGGCGGAGAATATTTTCGGAAAGCGTTTGCCCGTCATTCACCCCGTACCAATTCAGCTCTTTGATATAACTTCTGGCAAGATCCAGCGAAACTGGATAGGCGACAAATTCAAAGAGGCGCTGCGCCGCCGTTTCGTGAGATATATCCGCGCGCCCTGTGACGTTGTACAAGGCTGACAACAGTTTTCGCTTCGGCATCAATTTGGCGGTGGCGCCACGAATATCTGCAAATTGCTCTTCGGATAACCCGTTGTGACTCTGCTCACCGGATTGAAAGTGATCCCAAAAAGCAACTGGCTCCCTGACCTCGGGTGAAAACTTGAACAAGCCGATCAAGTTACTGATCTTGGCCTTGGTGTCAGGCAGATCGATATCATGAAACTTGAACCACTGATCCAGGGTTACATCCAGATCGGGCCATACAAAACCGCCGGCGACTGCGGCAATGTCGGCGATGAGACTCACCGTCGAGCGCGTAGGTTGACTGTATACAAAATACTGCGCCGCAACCAGATCTACCCAACCTCTGACGGCACGGACTTCCATCTTGCCATCCGGCGTAATCCGAACCAGGCCGTTATGCTCGCGCGCCTCCTCTCGACCGATTGCACCAATGACCGGCCCGGTTTTCAGCAGTTCATTGAGCAGCAGTCTGCCGGGGTTATATATTTCATGCAGTGAAGAGCCTGGTTGCAACTCTACTTCACGCCCATACCAGTCTATATCGTGATCTTCAGTGTACTCATTCAATGCCTCTTCCAGATGCCGGAGAACCATATCGCGCTCGGTGGCATCTGCCGCAGACCGATACTTCCATTCAGCCAGCGCAACTTTCGATGGCCGGAATACTTTATTTTTCTTAACTTCGCTCACAGTAAAACCTCATCAAACCAACTAGCTGACCATTCAGCGTGATGACGTTTTACCCAAACACATACAACCGAACCACGAGTCAATTATTAAGTGTTGTTGCCGTGCAAACACTCGATGCAATCGAAGACACCAAGTCAATCCATCAAACCCCACTCGCCGGTGCCTGTATTGTTAACACCTGCCTGATCGTGCTGAAGTTTGATTCGCAACTTCAAGTTATTCACCGAATCGGCATTCTTCAATGCTTCCTGCTCACTGATTGCACCTTCTGCAAACAGCGCAAACAGTGCCGCGTCAAATGTCTGCATACCGAGTCCGGTCGATTTTTCCATCATCGGCTTGAGCTCTTCGAACTGGCCGCGTCGGACCAGGTCAGCGATGGTCGGCGTACCCAGAAGAATTTCGACTGCCGCGCGCCTTTGGCCATCGACAGTGCGGAGCAGACGCTGCGAAACACAGGCTTTGAGGTTGTTGCCCAATGTCTGCAAAAGCTGTTCGCGCTTCTCCTCGGGAAACATATTGATGATTCGATCCAGCGCCTGATTGGCGTTGGTCGCATGCAGCGTCGACAACACAAGATGGCCGGTATCAGCGAATGACAGTGCATGCTCCATGGTTTCGCGGTCACGGATCTCACCAATCAATACAACATCCGGAGCCTGGCGCAGAGTGTTCTTCAAAGCCGCATGAAAGCTTCGGGTATCTACGCCGACTTCACGCTGATTGATGATCGAGCGCTTGTGCCGATGGATATATTCGATCGGGTCTTCGATCGTCACAATGTGTCCGGCACTGTGACGGTTGCGGTGATCGATGAGTGCCGCCAGCGAAGTCGACTTGCCTGAACTGGTCGCGCCGACAAAAAGAATCAGGCCACGTTTGAGCATCACCGTTTCCAGCAACACCGGCGGCAGCTTCAGGTCTTCGAATCGCGGGATGTCGACCTTGACGTTGCGGATCACGATCGAAACGTCGTTGCGCTGCTTGAAAATGTTCACCCGGAACCGCCCGACGCCCGTTCGGGAGATTGCCAGGTTCATTTCCAGATCCCGGTCGAACTCCCGGCGCTGCTCGGCGTCCATCAGGGAGGTGGCGATGGCCGCGGTTTCGCCGGGTTTGAATGGCTGATCGCTGAGCGCCGTCAGCACGCCATCAATGCGCGCGCTCGGCGCTGCGCCGGTAGAGAGGAACAGATCCGAGCCGTTTTTTTGCGACAATATTGACAACAGTGCATCGATTTCCATGGCTGAAAGCACCCGCGAAGCATTGAATGAGCAAATTTGGCCGACGCTTGGCGCGGCTCCTGCAACAATGATAGACCCCGTCTCACCGAACCACGCTCAGGATTGAAACATGAATGCTGTATCCACCACCGATGACGCTCAGGCCCTGATTGCCCGCACCGACTGGAGCCGCAGCCCGCTGGGCGCCGCCGGCACCTGGCCGCAGAGCCTGCGCACGGCGGTGGACATCGTGATTCATTCGCCGATGCCGATGCTGCTGTTATGGGGCCCGCAACTCACGCAGATCTACAACAATGGCTTTGCCCTGCTCGCTGGCAGCAAGCATCCCGAAGCGTTCGGGCAGCCGACGCATGAGGTCTGGCCAGAGGTGCGGGATTTTGCCGAGCCGATTTACCAAGCGGTGCTGCAGGGCCAGGTGCGCAGCTTCAGCGAGCAGCGGTTCAGCGTGCAGCGGGACGGCAAAAAAACCGATTTCTGGCTGGATCTGACCTACAGCCCGATTCGCGATGAAACCGCACAGGTGGCCGGGATTCTGATCACTGCCATCGAAACCAACGAGCGCCGACGCATTGCCCTGGAATTGCAGCGTCGTTCCGAAGAAAGCCTCAAGGCCCAGCGCCAGTCCGAGGAGCGTCTGCAACTGGCCCTCGCCGCCACCGACGCCGTCGGCACCTGGGATTGGGACATTGGCGAAGACCGTTTCATCGCCGATGCGCACTTCGCCGAATTGCACGGCGTGGATCCGGCCAGGGCCGGGCAGTTGCCGATCAGCGAATACATGCATGGGGTGCACCCCGAAGACCGCGCCATGGTCGCGCGCGGCATCAAGTACTGCATCACCCATGGCACCGAGTACGCTGAGGAATATCGCCTGTTGCAGGCCGATGGCACGCTGCGCTGGGTGTTCGCGCGCGGGCGTTGCTACAAGGATCATCATGGTCGGCCGATGCGCTTTCTCGGCGCGGCGCTGGACCTGACCGAACGCAAACATACGGAACAGGCGCTGCGTCAGAGCCAGACCGAATTGCAGTTGATCATCAACGCCATGCCGATCCTGATCAGCTATGTCGACGCCGAAGAACGCTTTCGCTTGAACAACGCAGCCTATCTGGACTGGTACGGCCTGACGCCGCAGGAGTTGTATGGGCGCACGATCCGCGAAGTCATCGGCGAAGAGGCGTATTTCCTGCGTGCGCCGTACATCGCCGAAGCACTGGCCGGCCGCTCCTGCTCCTTCAGTTTCTACACGCCGCACCGCGACGGCAGCACCCGTCATGCCCTCATGAATTATCTGCCGCGACATGGCGCGGACGGCGCAGTGAATGGCTTCTACATCTTTGTCATCGACGAAACCGAGCGCAAGAAAACCGAGGAAGCCCTGCGCAATCTCAACGAGACCCTCGAAGAGCGGGTCAGCGCGCGCACCGAGCAACTGGCTCAGGCCAACGAGCGCTTGCAGAACGAGATGTTCGAACGCGAGCGCGCCGAAGACGCCTTGCGCCACGCGCAGAAGATGGAAGCTGTCGGCCAGCTCACCGGCGGCATCGCCCATGACTTCAACAACATGCTCACCGGCATCATCGGCAGCCTCGACTTGATGCAGCGCTACATCGCCAACGGTCGCGCCGATGAGATTGGTCGCTTCACCGAGGCGGCCGTGTCGTCGGCCAACCGTGCGGCCGCGCTGACGCATCGCTTGCTGGCCTTCTCGCGGCGCCAGTCGCTGGACCGCAAGCAACTGCACGTCAATGAACTGGTGCATTCACTGGAAGACCTGATCCGCCGCACCAAGGGCGATGCCATCGAGCTGCAACTGCGCCTGCCAGATGATTTGTGGCCGGTGAGTACCGACGTCAGCCAGCTGGAAAATGCCCTGCTCAATCTGGTGATCAATGCCCGCGATGCGATGCCCGAAGGCGGCACGTTGCTGATCCAGACCGCGAACGTGTATCTCGACAGCAGCGACACCACCATTCTCGAGCCGGTGAAGGCCGGGGAATACGTGATGCTCGCGGTCAGCGATAACGGCACCGGCATGACGCCGTCAATCCGTTCCAAAGCGTTCGATCCGTTCTTTACCACCAAACCGATCGGCCAGGGTACCGGTCTGGGGCTGTCGATGATCTACGGTTTCGCCCAGCAGTCCGGTGGCCATGTCAGCCTCGACAGTGTGCCGGGGCAAGGCACTTGTGTACGTCTGTACTTGCCGCGTTTGCTTGAGCCGACGCCCGAATCCTCGTCTGTGGAGAAAGCTGAACCGATTGCCGCTTCATCTTCGGGCGAGACCGCGATTGTGGTCGAGGATGATCCGGCAGTGCGCATGCTGGTGCTCGATCTGCTCAAGGAACTGGGCTACACAACCTTCGAAGCGGAAAACGCCACGAACGCCCTGCCCGTGCTCGAGTCCGTGCAGCGCGTCGATCTGCTGGTTACTGATGTCGGGCTGCCGGGCATGAACGGTCGGCAGTTGGCGGAGATTGCTCGCCAACATCGTCCGGGGCTTAAAGTGCTGTTCATGACCGGTTACGCGCAGATTGCTGCCGAGCGTCAGGGCTTTCTTGAAGAGGGCATGGACATGGTCGCCAAGCCCTTTGTCCTTGAAGTGCTGGCGAGCAAGATTCGCAAGTTGAGCAACCCGACCCCGCGACTTGAGGCATAATCGCGCGCCCCGCTGTCACCCCGTTATCAGGTATTGCACGATGAAAGCCCAAGCCCGCCACATTCTGGTGAAAACCGCCGAAGAGGCCGAACAACTCAAACAGCGCATTGCCAAGGGCGAAGCGTTCGATGTGCTGGCGAAGAAATTTTCCACCTGCCCGTCCGGCAAACGCGGCGGCGACCTGGGCGAAGTGCGGCCGGGGCAGATGGTCGGCGCGATTGATGCGGTGATTTTCAAGAAACCGCTGCGCACCGTGCATGGGCCGATCAAAAGCAAGTTTGGTTATCACCTGGTGCAGGTGTTTTATCGGGATTGATCGGCTGGCTGCCGGGCTTCTTCGCGAGCAGGCTCGCTCCCCCATGTCGACCGCGTTTTCATTGTGGGAGCGAGCCTGCTCGCGAACCGATTGCGCAGCAAGCGGCCATTCTCTGATTACCTGGGGATCAGCGCTCCAGGCACCTGTATCACCCGACTGGCCAATTCATGTCCCGCTTGCGCCGCCTCTGCCGGACTGCCGCCGAGCAAGCGCCTGGCCAGATACGCCGCACTGAACGAATCCCCCGCCGCTGTGGTGTCGACGACCTTGTCGACCTTCTGCGCCGGCACTTCAAACGCGTCCCCCTGACAACGAATCAGACACGCCTCGGCGCCGCGCTTGAGCACCACTTCCGGTGTGCCGATCTGCGCGTACGTGGCAAACACATCAGCGCAATCGGCAAACCCGAACAACGCCTGTTCGTCATCCACCGTCAGCAAAGCCAGATCGACATAAGGCAGGACGCTGCGATACGCCGCCCGCGCCTCTTCCACAGAAGCCCACAAGCGTGGACGGTAATTATTGTCAAACACGATGCGCGCATCGCGCTGCCGGGCTTCGCTCAACGTCTTGATCAGGCGGGCACGGCCTTGCATGCCAAGTACAGCGAGGGTGATCCCGCTGAAATACAGCACGTCGTAGTTCGGCAACGCCGCGAGGATCGGCTCGGCCGCAGGGGTGGTGAAGCAATCGCGTACTGCCGCTTCGTTGCGCCAGTACAGGAAACGCCGCTCGCCGTTGGCGTCGGTCTGGATGCAGTACAGACCGGGCAGCCGACCGGGCAAACGCTGCACCAGATCGAGGCCGATGCCTTCGCTGCGCCAGATCTGGCACATGGCGTCGCTGAAACTGTCATCGCCCAGCGCGGTGACGTAGTCGACTTGCGCCTTGTCGCCCAGCGCACGGGACAGGTACACCGCCGTGTTGAGGGTATCGCCACCGAAGCTTTGCTGCAGACTACCGTCGGCGCGTTGTTGCAGTTCGATCATGCATTCGCCAATCAGGGCGATGCGTGGGGTGTTGCTGAGGATTTTCATCGGGTGGGATCTCGGGTGGTTCAGTGGTGGCTAAGCGGGCGTCTTCGCGAGCAGGCTCGCTCCCACAATGGAACGCATTGATCTTGTGGGAGCGAGCCTGCTCGCGAATAGCCGCCGCAACGCAATCTCAAGCCTTAGAAACAAGTCTCCATGGTCTCGATGACCGCCATCTGCTCATCCACCAGCAACCCAACACGCCATTTGTCAAACGTCAGGCATGGATGCGAAGTACCAAAGGAAATGATGTCGCCGACCCGCAGTTCTACACCCGGCGCCACGGTCATGAACGCATGCTGATCCATCACCGCCGTGACCTTGCACGCGCCGACATCATCCCCCGCCGCCGGCACCACGCCGGCCTTGTAGCGCAACAACGGCACCGGCAAACCGGCATCGAAGGCGACGTCGCGCTTGCCCAGAGCAATCACCGCAAAACCCGGTTCCGGCAGCGACTGCACATGAGCCCAGACTTCCAGCGCCGGGCGCAGGCCTTCGTGCAGGTCGCTGCGACGGTCGAGCACGCAGCACTGCGCCTCTTTGTAGATGCCATGGTCGTGCGCGACATAACTGCCCGGGCGCAACACACTGAGGAAGCGGCCAGCGGCGTTCTGGGTTTCGAAAGATTCGGCGATCAGGTCGTACCAGGCCGAACCCGACGCAGTGATGATCGGTCTGGCGATGGCAAAGGCGCCGCTGTCCTGTAGCTGCACCGCGAGGCGAACCAGCGACGCGGCGAATTCGCGAATGCCACGGACCGCATGATCGCCATGAATCACGCCTTCGTAACCTTCAATACCGGTGAGGGCCAGTGCCGGTTGCGCATCGATAGCTTTGGCCAACTCAATGACTTCCTGCTCGCTGCGGCAACCGCAACGGCCGCCGACCACGCCGTATTCGATCATCACGTTGAGCTTGACCCCACGGGAAGCGAAGTAACTTCCGAGATCGGCGACGTTGTCCGGGTGGTCGACCATGCAATGGAAATCGAACGTCGGGTCGACGAGCAGATCGGCAATCAACGCCATGTTCGGCGTACCGACCAGTTGATTGGCCATCAACACCCGGCGCACGCCGTGGGCGTAGGCGGCGCGGGTCTGGGTGGCGCTGGCGAGGGTGATTCCCCAGGCGCCGACGTCGAGCTGTCGTTTGAACAGTGCCGGGGTCATGCTGGTTTTGCCGTGGGGCGCCAGTTCGGCGCCGCTGTCGCTGACAAATTTCTGCATCCAGCGAATGTTGTGCTCCAGCGCCTCGCGGTGCAGCACCAGCGCCGGCAGGCTGACGTCGCGGGTCAATTGCGCGCCGATGACGGCGTCGCCTTTTTCTACGGCAGAGTTGATGGCAGTGGTCATGGTCCAATCCTCACAGACGCGGCCGCAGGCAGCCACGGTTATTCGTTGATCCGCCGGGCGAGGCTGTTGGCGCTCTCGATCAGCACCCGGCGATAGTCGTCGTAATTGTTTTTCGCATCGGCGCGCGGGGCGACGATGCACAACGTGCAAATGGCCACGCCCTGCCGGTCTTTGACCGGCGCGGCGAAGCAATGGGTGAAGGTGTCGGCGACGCTGTCGAAGGAGAAGAAGCCATCGCTGCCGGCCTGACGAATCTCCGCCAGAAAACGGTCCAGTGGCAGGCGTTCGCCGTCGGGCAGGATGTAGTCGTCTTCGTCGATCAGGTCGATGATCTGTTGATCGCTCAAGTGCGCGAGCAACAGACGCCCGGAAGCTGTCCATGGGATCGGCGCGTTTTCGCCAATATCGGAGGAAATGCGGAAATGCCGCTCGCCCTCTTTCATCAACGCCACGGTGTATTTGCGCCCGTTGAGCAGGCACATCTGCGCAGTTTCGCGGGTCTGGCTGACGATCTCCTGCAAGGCGTGATCGGCCTCGCGACTGAGGTCGAAATGGCGCAGATGCGCCTGACCAAGGAAGTACAACTGGCGGCCAAGGTAGACGTGGCCATCCTTGCCCACCGGCTCGAGAATCCGCCGTTCCAGCAAGGACGCGACCAGTTCGTAGACCGTCGACTTCGGACTGCCGATGCCATTGGCAATGTCGTTGGGGCGCAGGGGCTGGCCGATTTCCTTGAGAAAATCGAGGATATCGAACGCCCGGTCCAGACCGCGTGCCCGGCGCTTGATGGTGTCTTCGGTCATGTCAGTGGTTTCCATTCAAAGTCGCCGGGAGTTTACAGCCAATGATCGTTCCCATGCTCCGCGTGGGAATGCCTTACCGGACGCTCCGCGTCCACTTTTGGGACGCAGAGCGTCCCGGGCTGCATTCCCACGCAGAGCGTGGGAACGATCGGCGTGTATCAGGCCTTCTTCTTGTAGGCAATGCAGTCAATCTCAACCTTGCAATCAACCATCATGCTCGCCTGCACACAGGCCCGCGCCGGGGCGTGTTCGGGTTTGAAATACTCGGCGAAGACCTTGTTGAAACTGCTGAAATCACGTGGATCGTCCAGCCAGACGCCAGTGCGGACCACATCTTCAAGGCCATAACCAGCCTCTTCGAGAATGGCGATCAGGTTCTTCATGGTCTGGTGGGTCTGTTCGACAATGCCACCAACGATGATCTCGCCGTCCACCGCCGGAACCTGGCCGGACACATGCAGCCAGCCATCCGCTTCAACTGCGCGGGCGAATGGACGAGGCTGGCCGCCGGCGGCGGTGCTGCCGGTGCCGTAACGCGTAATGCTCATGGGTGTTTCTCCTGATTGCAAAAGTACAGATTCAAAACCGCGTGCTTTTGAGAAATTCCGCCAGACGCGGCGATTGCGGGCGTTCGAACAGTTCCTTGGGAGGCCCCTGCTCTTCGATTCGCCCTTGATTCATGAAAACGATCTTGTCCGAGACCTCGAAGGCGAAACGCATTTCGTGGGTCACCAGCAACATGGTCATGCCGTCCTCGGCCAGCCCTTTGATCACGTTGAGCACCTCACCGACCAGTTCCGGGTCGAGGGCCGAAGTGACCTCATCGAAGAGCATCAGGCTCGGGTTCATCGCAATCGCTCGGGCAATCGCCACGCGTTGTTGCTGGCCGCCGGACAACTGACCGGGAAAGTGATTGCGCCGCTCCAGCAGGCCAACGCGCTCCAGCCATTTTTCCGCGAGCACCACGGCTTCGTCCTTGTGCATCTTCTTCACTTTGAGCAGGCCCAAGGTGACGTTCTGCAACGCGGTCAGGTGCGGGAAGAGGTTGAATTGCTGGAAGGCCATGCCGGTCATCGCACGATGGCGGGCAATGACCTTTTCCGCATGGCGTACGCGTTTGCCGTTGACCTCGTCGTAGCCGATGGACTCGCCGTCGAGCAGGATCTGCCCGCCCTGGAATTCTTCGAGCATGTTCACGCAACGCAACAGCGTGGTTTTGCCCGAACCGCTGGAGCCGATCAGCGTGACGACGTTGCCGCGCTGCATGCTCAGGTCGACACCCTTGAGCACTTCCACCGCGCCGTACTGTTTGTGCAGGCCGCGAATATCCAGCAATGCCTGATCCTGTGAAGCAACTTGAGCTTGAGTCATGGCAGGGCCACCCGCTTTTCAATGTGCCGGCCGAGTAATTCGATGCCGTAGTTGATGACGAAGAACAGAAAACCGGCGAACAGGTAGAACTCCAGGGTCATGAAGTTCCGGGCGATGATCTGTTGCGTGCTGAGCAGCAATTCGGCGACGCCGATCACCGAGAGCAAGGTCGACGCCTTGACGATTTCGGTGGACGAGTTGACCCAGGTCGGCAAAATCTGCCGCAGCGCCTGAGGTAACAGTACGTAGCCGAGGGATTGGTAGAACGTCAGGCCGATGGCTTTGCCCGCCTCCATCTGCCCGCGCGGCAGGGCTTGCAGCGCACCACGAACGATTTCGGCGACGTGCGAGCCGCAAAACAGCGTCAGGCCCAGGGCTCCGGCCTGAAACGCACTGATCTGCCAACCGAGCGCCGGCGCCATATAAAAGCAGGCCAGCACCAATACAAACACTGGCGTGCCGCGAATCAGATCGACGTACAGCCGAAACGGCGCGCGCATCCAGAATCTGCCGTAAGTCAGGACCAGGCCGGCAACCACGCCGAGCATGGTGCCCAACACAATGGCCAGCGCCGAGACCTGCACACTGGTCAGAAAGCCCTGCCACAACGGCTCGCGCGCGACCCACAATTCATGCAACCAACTGGGAGATTGGTACATCGCAGCCTCCTATCGGCGGATCGCCAGACGCTGCTCGAGGTAACGCAGCAGCATGGCAATGAGGTAACAGGCCGCGACATACAACGCCGTGGTCACCAGCCAGGTTTCGATCACCCGGTAGCTCTCGACGTTGATCTTGCGCGCGTAATAGGTCAGCTCCGGTACCGCAATCGCAGCCGCCAGCGAGGTGTCCTTGAACAGCGAAATGAAGTTGTTCGACAACGCCGGCAACACGTTGCGCAGCATCACCGGCACGGTGACGTAAGCCTTGACCTGCCATTCACCGAGACCGATTGCCAGCCCGGCTTCGCGCTGGCCTTTGGGAATGCTCAGCAAGCCGCCACGGAAGACTTCGGTCAGGTACGCGCCGGCATACAGCGACAGCGTGATGATGAACGACGGAATCTTGTCCAGACGAATGCCAAGGCTGGGCAGCGCAAAGTAGATCAACAGAATCAACACCAGGATTGGCGTGTTGCGCACCACCGTGACGTACACCGAGGCCAGCACCCGCAAGGCGCGGTGCTTCGACAGCAAGGCAAACGCCATCAGCAGGCCGATCACGCAGCCGATGGCGATCGACACCAGCGCCAGCTGCAAGCCCAGACCGAGCCCCGCCAGCAAGGTGTCGAAATCGCGCCACACGGCGGCAAAGTTCAACTGATAGTTCATGGTCAGCAGCACCTTGAGCGGGGCGATTTGACTCGCCCCACTCTCACGGGATCATTTGAATTCGACTGGGAAACCGATCGCGGGCGATGGCAGATCGACACCGAACCATTGCTTGAAGGAGGCGGCGTAGGTCGGGAACTCAACCCCGGTCATGGCCTCATGCAGCGCGGTGTTTACGAAGTTCAGCCAGTCCTGATCGCCACGTTTGACTGCGCAGGCGTAAGTCTGCGGGCTCCAGGCATAGCTCGGGCTGCGGTAGCGGCCAGGGTTCTGCACCATCAGGTATTTGACCGACGACTGATCGGTGGCGGCGGCATCGGCGCGGCCGGAGTTCACGGCCTGGTACATCAGGTCAACGCTGTCGTACTGATCGACTTTGGCCTTGGGCAATGCCTGATGCACCAGTTCTTCGGCGTAGACGTTCTGCAGCACCGCAACGGTGACGTCATCGCCCGCCGCCTGCAGGTCTTCGATTTCCTTGTACTTGCTGTTGTTCGGCAACAGCAGGCCAACACCTTCGCGGTAGTACGGCAGGGTGAACGCGACTTGCTGCGCGCGGCTGGCGGTGACGGTGATGAACTGGCAGCTCATGTCGACCTTGTCGGTGAGCAGATTGGGAATCCGCGCATCGGACGACTGCACCACGAACTCGACCTTGCTCGGGTCGTTGAACAGCCCTTTGGCCACGATCCTGGCGATGTCGATATCAAAACCCTGCAACTTGCCGTCCGCGCCCTGAAAGTGCCACGGCGCATTGGTGCTGCCAGTGCCCACGATCAACTTGCCACGGGCGAGAACACTGTCGAGCTTGCTGTCGGCAGCCTGGGCCAGGCCCATGACCGAGGAAGAAGCCGCAAGAACAAAAACACACGCTTTGAACAACGAAGGACGGCGATGCATGGCAAGCACTCCAGAATTGTGTTTATTCCGCTATACCGGAACACGGTTTGTTACTACGGAATAGACAGCAGAAAGTGTGCCACAGGAATCAGGAGAAATCTGTAGTCGTATTGAATGCTTTGTTAATCAAGGAGATATGGACTTGCGGACCAATTGATCGGTCCGACCCAACACGCAGGAAGGTCCCTGCGATCACTAATGAAAGGGGTGATTCGTTCCCAACTTGGGTCAGATGGCGTCGTGATGGTGCGAATCAGGGTTACAGTTGAGCAATACCTGTGTCAGCGTTTGAGTGCCTGCCTGTACACATCACCACCTTGCCGTTTCCCAACCGCTATCACCGTAACGACCAGTACCTCGTCCCTGACCCGATAGACCAACCGATATCCAGCGCTTCGAAGCTTGATTTTATAGGCGTTACTCAATCCTTTCAGACGAGCCGCCGGAACGTGGGGATTTGCCAGCCTTTCAACAAGTTTATTTTTGAACTGCTCTCTGAGCTCCGACCCAAGCTTTCGCCACTCCTTCCAAGCCTTTTCAGAAAATTCCAGTTCATAGGTCATCAATGGATACCTTGATGGTCGGATCGTTTTCTCGCTCCTTGCAAAGGGCGATCAGTTCCAGATCCTCCAGGCGCTCCATCATTGCTTCATATTCCTTGGCAGGAACACAGTAGAAGGCCGGTTCGTTTCGATTAAGGATCGCCACAGACCGGCCTCCACCAGCTGCCACTGTACCCATAGGATTTTTTTTCAATTCGGAAATACTCGCTACGACGTGAGAAAGAACAATGTGCGTCATGAACTGTGCCTCTTGAAGTGCTCTGATTAGTGCTCAAAATAGCACTCCAAGTGATGCTCGGCGCAATGCATTGAGGTTATCACGCGGTTTCTTGTGAGGTTCCCGCATTGGTTGTCAGGTCTATCTGGCGTTCTTGTGCGATTAATCTCGTGTTGACGCACCCCACCTGTAATTTCTGACAGTAGACCGCGACGCCCCTGCTCCTTTAACGTCAAGGAGCGTACCCGCTCGTTGAAAAGGACCCTTCGATGAACGCCACAAACACTACTTCCGCGCTGGACCCGGTTTACCGCAAAGCCCTGAAAACCTGGCGTCCGGTCATTCTGTATTTCGCCAATGAACACTGCCCCGCCTGCGAGTGGGCCGGGCCGATCTTTCGGCAGATTGCCGAGCCTTACCGACTGCGCGCCAACATCTATATGCTCAACACCAGCCAATCGCCCAAGCACCCGAACGTCACGGGCACGCCAACAGTGCTGTTCTATAAAAACGGCAGGCTGCTGAAAAAGCTCAAAGGTATCGGCACCGAGGAAACCCTGGCGAGGGATATGGCCCGGCATGTCGGCAGGACAAAGGCTCCCGCAACGCCACGCAAACCTCACCATGATCTGGCATGGCTGAGGCGAACACTCAAGTCATTGCGCACCGTCACTGGTTCGCGCCACCGGCTTCTGCGCTGAACCCGACCGGGATTGGACAACCCGCGGTCTGCCTGCTTTGCTGTTGAGCGAACACATTGCGCGCCGCCCGCCGGTTCGGGTGGTTGCCAGGATCGGCGCAGACAGCGGGATAAGCATGTTCGAAACCATTGAAGCGCAAGCGTTGAAGGAAACCGCGTCTAACGAGTTGAGGGAAGAGTTTCTCCAGCGCGAGTTCGAACGGCTCAAACCGTTCAGCCTGTTGATCTACGTGGTCAGTGTGTTCATGTGGCTGCTGTTTGATCTGATCGTCAGTTTTCTCGGCGGCCAAGGCTTCACGTGGCGCTCGATGGCGTTTCTCGCTGGTTTCGCGCTGTTGACGGTGGTGCTCGGTTTTACGCGCAGGGCTAGCCATTTCGATGTGCTCACCCTGTTGCTGGTCCTGGGATTGACCGTCGGTGTGCGAATGATCGTCGACGGCCTCGCGCCTGCTTCGCACAGCTTGTGGCTGGTGCTGGCAGCAGCGAGCATGTTGTACAGCGTGTCGGTACTGCCGCTGCGGCGCTGGGCGTTCTTTGCGGTACAAGTTGTGATCTGGGTGATCCTCAACCCGTTTCTTGCCACCACTACCGAAATCACTGAACTGCGCGGCGTCCTGACTGCCTGCTACAGCGTGTTTCTCTGCGCACTCACGGTGTACACCTTCTTGAAGTTTCGTGAGGCCAAGCTGAACAACTACCTGATGTCGCGGCTGCTGCTGGATCAGGCCTATAACGACCCGCTGACGCAGATTCCCAACCGACGCTCATTCATGACCCACGCAGGGCAACGGCTGCTGGCAAGCCCGCGCGAGCGCGATCATTACCTGATGATGATCGACATCGACAACTTCAAGAAGGTCAACGACACCTACGGGCATGACATTGGTGATGAGGTGCTCATTCGCGTCGCTGCCGATATCAAGACAGTGATGATTGCGTTTGACTACGCGCGTATGGGCGGTGAGGAGTTCGCGATCTATCTGGCGGGAGTGCGGCGCGAGGATGTTGAAAGCCTTGCCACGCAACTGTGCCAATCAGTGCGTGAACAGCCCACCCAGCACCCGGTCACCATCAGCATCGGCATTACCCGGGTGGCTGAGGGTGACTCGTTGAATCAGGCGCTGATCAAGGCGGATGCGGCGTTGTACGCATCAAAGCATACGGGCAAGGACCGCTTTACGTTTCATCAGTAACAAGCGCAGCGACCGCTGCGCCATTCCGCGAATGCTCAAGCCACCTCACGCTCCAGCAACACCCGCGTCACCCGCCGTTCTTCTACCGCTTTGACGGTCAGTTGCCAGCCCTCGTATTCCAGTCGATCACCGGTCATCGGCAACCGATCCAGCAGACTCATGACCAACCCGGCCATGGTCTGATAATCCTCGGTCGGCTCGGCATCGAAGCCGGTACGCTGGCGAACGCGAGCCAAGGGCAGCGCGCCGCTGACCAGAAACCCGCCGCGCTCTTCGACCACATCAGGGCCTTCGATTTCACTGGCATCGGGCAACTCACCGGCGATCGATTCGAGGATGTCAGTCATCGTCAATACACCGACGAAATCGCCAAACTCATTGACCACGAAGGCGATGTGCGTCGATGCCGCGCGCATCTGCTCCAGGGCATTGAGGATCGAATAACTGTCGAGCAGATTGACGGTCTTGCGTGCCAGATGCTCCAGGTTCGGCTCATTGCCGGCCAGATACTCCTTGAGCAATTCCTTCTTGTGTACGAAGCCAAGCGGCTCGTCCACCGCGCCATCGCGAATCAGCGGCAAGCGTGAATACGACGAATGCATCAACTTCGTGCGAATGGTTTCGGCGTCATCGGCAAGATCAATCAGGTCAACGTCGGCGCGCACCGTCATCAGGTTGCGAATCGGCCGCTCCGCCAGTTGCAGCACACCGCTGATCATCACCCGCTCACGACGGTCGAACAGCTCGGCCACCGGCGCTTCACCGTTGTCCAGCAGATCGGAGATTTCCTCACCAACCTCCTCCGCCGCCAGCTTGCGGCCACCGAGCAGACGCATCACCGCATGGGCTGTGCGCTCGCGCATCGGGCGCACGCCCTGCATCGAACGTTTGCGCCGAGCCCGGGCGATCTGGTTGAAGACTTCGATGAGGATCGAGAAACCGATGGCGGCGTACAGGTAACCTTTCGGGATATGGAAGCCCAGACCTTCTGCGGTCAGGGCAAAACCGATCATCATCAGGAAGCCCAGACACAGCATGATCACGGTCGGATGTGCGTTGACGAAGCGGGTCAGCGGCTTGCTGGCAACGATCATCAGGCCGATGGAAATGATCACGGCGATCATCATCACCGCCAGTTCATCGACCATGCCCACGGCGGTAATCACCGCGTCGAGGGAGAACACCGCGTCGAGCACCACAATCTGCGCCACGATTGGCCAGAACAGCGCGTAGGCTGTGTTGGTCGAGCGCTCGCCGACATGGCCTTCGAGCCGCTCATGCAACTCCATCGTCGCCTTGAACAACAGGAACACGCCACCGAACAGCATGATCAGATCACGACCGGAGAAGCTCTTGTCGAACACCTCGAACAACGGCTGCGTGAGCGTAACCAGCCAGGAAATGCTCGCCAACAGGCCCAGGCGCATGATCAACGCCAGCGACAGGCCGATGATCCGCGCGCGATCACGCTGATGCGGCGGCAGTTTGTCGGCAAGAATTGCGATGAACACCAGGTTGTCGATACCCAGTACCAGTTCCAGCACGATCAGAGTCAACAGGCCTAACCAGGCTGTGGGATCCGCTAACCATTCCATAAAACGTCTCGATCTCTCTTCAGTGAATTCAGGCGGCCGGACACGGCGAAGTGCAACGCAAAGGCTCAAGAGCCGCGTTATCAACCATAGTCGGGAGTCGGAAGACGGGGTGCTGCGAAAGGATCAAGACCGCGCGAAGGCGTGCTGGAGAGTGCTGACTGGGAGGCTCCGAGAGGGTGTTCATGTAGATCCTGAATGAAAAATGGCCTTCGAGCGTACAGCGTCGACCGACCTGCTCCACAGCGGTAAATCATTTCAAAATCTGTATGAATGACCTTGATCGCAGACTTTCAGCGTTGCTGAAGCAGCCTTCGCGAGCAGGCTCGCTCCCACAGGGTGCGAGCGGTGCGGCGGATTTCAGCGCAAATCCAGCTCATCGATATGCTGATACTGCGCTTGCAGCGCGGTCGCCAGATCCTTCGCCCGGCCCAGTCGAATCGGCCCGCGCTCGATGTCGATCAGCAATCCCGGACACGCCAGCACTGGCAACGCCGACAGTTCTTTCACGCGACCATCGGTCACGATCAGGCAGCGTTGCTGTTCGGCAGAAAAGCGCTTGCGTCGCAGCGTCAGCCATTGCTGCGCCTGCTCCAGTGCCGCGAGCAACGGCGTGCCGCCACCGGCGCCCAGACCGTCGAGCCAGACGCCCAGGCCGCTTGAGGCCTTCAAGCCTTGCACCTGCCATTTCGGCGTAGAACCACTGGCGGTCAGCAACGCTAGCCGCGCCCGCTGGCGATAAGCATCGTCGAACAGCTGCGCGAGCAGGCCCTTGGCATCGCTCAAGGCCTGATGGCGACGGGTCGAGGCCGACGCGTCGACGATCACCAGCCAGACTTCATGGGGCGCGCGGGTGCGCTGTTGAAACAGCAGATCGGCGCGGCGCTGGGGGCGGCCATTGAGCAGTGTGCCCGGCCAGTTCACCGATCCGCTGCCGGCCCCATGCCGCTGGCCCTGGCGGCCATTGTCGAGTTGTCCGGCACGGGGCTTGGCATTCGCCCCCGCGTCGGACCGGGGGCGAATGCCTAGGGCTTTTTTGCCAGGGGCGGCCAGCTCGGAACTTCGCGGCGGGCACCGGTGGCTTGCGCCGTCGCCGGCATCTCGCCCCACTGGCCCTGCCCTTCACCGGATTTGCTGTCTGCGCCTGACGGAGATTGCGCTTGTGGCTCTGCGCCAGCCAAGGGCTGCTCGCGACGGCGATGGCGCAGGGCAAATTCGGCCACCGCGTCGATGTCCTCTTCAGCAATCGCATCCGCCCCACGCCACGCGGCATGGGCGCGGGCCGCGCGCAACCAGACCAGATCGGCACGCAAGCCATCGACGCCAGCAGCGAAACAACGCTCGGTAATCAACGCCAATGCCGCGTCATCCAGCGGAATGGCTGCCAAGCGCTCGCGGGCGCTTTCACAGCGCGAACGCAGGATGTGTTGCTCGCTCGCCCACTGCGCGCAGAACCCTTGTGGATCGCTGTCGAAATCCAGCCGCCGGCGAATGATCTGTCCGCGTTCGGCGGGCGCGGTGTGGCCGCTCAGGGCAACGTTCAAGCCGAAGCGGTCAAGCAGTTGCGGCCGCAGCTCGCCCTCTTCCGGGTTCATGGTGCCGATCAGGACGAATTTGGCCGAATGCCGATGGGAAATGCCGTCACGCTCGATCAGATTGGTACCGCTGGCGGCGACATCGAGCAGCAGGTCGACCAAGTGATCGGGCAGCAGATTGACCTCATCGACATAGAGCACGCCACCGTCAGCCTTGGCCAGAACACCGGGCGAAAACTGCGCGCGACCGTCGCTCAGGGCAGCATCGAGGTCGAGGGTGCCGACTAGCCGCTCTTCGGTAGCGCCCAACGGCAAAGTGACAAACTGGCCGCTGGCGAGCAGATCCGCCAGGCCCCGCGCCAGCGTCGACTTGGCCATGCCGCGCGGACCTTCGATGAGTACGCCGCCGATTTTCGGGTCGATGGCGGTCAGGCACAGGGCGAGCTTCAGGTCATCGGCGCCGACCACGGCGGAGAGTGGGAAATGCGGGGTGTCGGTCATTTTGGTTTTCCCTTTCGTGGTCTTTGGTGTGCTTGAGTTTTGGTGGCGTGTCAGTTGGGTGGCCCTCACCCTAACCCTCTCCCAGAGGGAGAGGGAACTGATCTGGGTGTTCTTGCAAGTTGCGCCGACCTGAATTATCGAGTTGAACTCAGGCCTCAAAACCAACACAAATCGGCTCCCTCTCCCTCCGGGAGAGGGCTGGGGTGAGGGTAGCTTTTTAGCGGCTACATATCTTCCTCGATATCCAACAGCAAATTCTCCAGCGCCTCCTTATAAGCCCCAGGCTCCTGCCACATCCCGCGCTGCTGCGCTTCGAGCATGCGTTCGGTCATGTCGCGCAACGCGTGGGGATTATGCTCACGGACAAAATCCCGGGTCGCCGGATCAAGCAAATATGCCTCCGCCAGCAGCGCGTACTGATGGTCATCGATCAACTGCGTAGTCGCATCGAAGGCGAACAGATTATCAACCGTCGCCGCCAGTTCGAACGCGCCTTTGTAGCCGTGACGCTTGATTCCGTCGATCCACTTCGGATTCGCCGCGCGCGAGCGCACCACGCGGTTCAACTCTTCCTTCAGGGTACGAATCTTCGGCAGATCCGGCTGGCTGTGATCGCCGTGATAACTGGCCGCCGCTTCGCCGCGCAGCGTCTCCACCGCCGCGAGCATGCCGCCCTGGAACTGGTAGTAATCGTTGGAATCGAGCAAGTCATGCTCGCGGTTGTCCTGGTTCTGCAGAACTGCCTGTACCTGGCTCAGACGCTGGCTGAACTGCTCGCGGGCAGCCGTGCCCTCGTCGGCGCCGCCGTAAGCGTAGGCGCCCCAGTTCAGGTAGACCTCGGCGAGGTCTTCGCGGCTCTGCCACAAACGCCCGTCGATGGCGCCTTGCACCCCGGCGCCATACGCCCCCGGTTTCGCGCCGAAGATGCGCCACTCGGCCTGACGCCGCGCGGTGTCTTCATCGACGCCCGACTGCAACAGCGCCTCGCGTTCGGCACGCACTTTAGCGGCCAGCGGATTCAGGTCGTCCGGCTCGTCCAGCGCGGCCACCGCTTGCACGGCGGCGTCGAACAGGCGGATGAGGTTGGCAAACGCATCACGGAAAAACCCCGAAACCCGCAATGTCACATCGACCCGAGGACGATCGAGCAGACTCAGCGGCAGAATCTCGAAATCATCCACGCGCTGACTGCCCGTGGCCCAGACCGGACGCACGCCCATCAACGCCATGGCCTGAGCGATGTCGTCGCCGCCGGTGCGCATGGTTGCGGTGCCCCACACGGACAAGCCGAGCTGGCGCAAGTGATCGCCGTGATCCTGCAAGTGTCGTTCAAGGATAAGCGTCGCCGACTGGAATCCGATGCGCCACGCGGTGGTGGTCGGCAGATTGCGCACGTCCACCGAATAGAAGTTGCGCCCGGTGGGCAGCACGTCGAGACGGCCACGGCTGGGTGCGCCGCTGGGGCCGGCGGGGACGAAACGACCGCTGAGGGCGTCAAGCAGACCGCGCATTTCGGCCGGGCCGCAAGCATCGAGGCGCGGGGCGACGACTTCGCGCAGATGCTCGAGTATCGAATCAACCTCAGCCCACCCCGGCCCTTGTGGGAGCGAGCCTGCTCGCGAAGGCGTCGGGTCAGACAATTGTTCTTTTACTGACACACCGCTTTCGCGAGCAGGCTCGCTACCACAGGGGACATTCAGTGTTTGGGAGATCAGGTCTGCGGCAAACAATTCGAGGCGTTCGCGGGTGTCGCCGGCGGTGCGCCAGACTTCTTCGCTGATGGTCTGCAACTCGGTCGGACGCGGGCCACTCCAGGCATCGGCCAAGGCGCAATCCAGCGGATCAAAACCGAGATCAAACGCTTTGGCCAGTGCTCGCAGCAGACTCGACTGCGCGCCCTTGCCGTCACCGCGCGGGATGCGCAGCAATGCCAGCAAGGTGTCGATACGCAAGCGCCCGCTCGGCGATTCGCCGAAAATGTGCAACCCATCGCGAATCTGCGATTCCTTGAGGTCGCACAGATAAGTGTCCAGACGCGGCAGCCAGATCGCCGCATCGGCATCGCTGTCCAGCGCTGCGTCCAGTTGCAGCTCGCGGTCGATCTGCGTGTCACGCACCAATTGCAGAATGTCGCGTTGCAACTCGCGGGCACGGCGCGGATCTAGCAGTTGCGCCTCGTAATACTCGTCGGCCAGCAGCTCCAGATTGCGCAGCGGCCCGTAGGTTTCGGCGCGGGTCAGTGGCGGCATCAGGTGGTCGATGATCACCGCTTGCGTGCGGCGTTTGGCCTGAGCGCCCTCGCCCGGATCGTTGACGATAAACGGATAGATATTTGGCAGCGGCCCGAGCAGCGCGTCCGGCCAGCAATTCTCCGAAAGGCCGACGCCTTTGCCCGGCAACCATTCGAGATTGCCATGCTTGCCGACGTGGATCACGCCGTGGGCCCCGTAGGTGTTGCGCAACCAGAAATAGAACGCCAGATAGCCGTGCGGCGGGACCAGATCCGGGTCGTGATACACCGCGCTCGGATCGACCTGATAACCCCGGGCCGGCTGGATGCCGACAAAGGTCAGACCGAAACGCAGACCGGCGATCATCAGGCGACCGTCGCGGCACATCGGATCGTTTTGCGGCGCCCCCCAACGCTCCATCACCGCCGCGCGATTCGCCTCCGGCAACGCGTTGAACATCGCCAGGTAATCATCCATCGCCAGGCTCTGCTGGCACGGGCGCAGGTCGAGACTATCGAGGTCGTTGCTGACACCGCCGAGCAGTTGCTGGATCAGTTCGGTGCCGCTCTCGGGCAACTCGGCCGTGATCGGATAACCCTCTTCGCGCAACGCGCGCAGGATGTTCAGCGCCGCCGCTGGCGTATCGAGGCCGACACCGTTGCCGATGCGGCCGTCGCGGGTCGGATAGTTGGCGAGGATCAGCGCGATGCGTTTTTTGCCATTGGCCACGCGCGCCAGATCAACCCAGCGCCGCGCCAGTTCGGCGACGAAATCCATGCGTTCGGGCTGGGCGCGATAGCAGACCACATCGGACTGACTGCGCTCGCTGCGCCAGGCCAGATCCTTGAAGCTGATCGGTCGGCTGATGATGCGCCCGTCAAGCTCCGGCAAAGCAATGTGCATCGCCAGATCACGCGGCCCGAGGCCCTGTTCGCTGTCGCGCCAGCCGGGTTCGTTGTCCTGAGCGCAGATGGCTTGAATCACTGGGATGTTGCGGCGAAACGGCCGCAGATGCGGCGCTTCGGGGCTGGACTGGGCAAAACCGGTGGTATTGAGAATCACCCCCGCCTCGACTTCATCCAGCCAGTCCTCGACCACAGACAAGCAACCGGGTTCTTTCAGACTGGCCACCGCGATCGGCAGCGGATTGAGCCCGGCTGCCCGCAAACGCTGACAGAACACATCAATGAACGCCGTGTTCGCCGCCTGCAAATGCGAGCGATAAAACAACAGCGCCGCCACCGGTTGACCGGGTAGCCATTCGGCTTGCCAGTCGCTCAGGGCAGCGCTGTTTTTCTGTGGGTGATAAATCGCCGTGCGCGACAGGGTTTGCGGCTCGCTCCACGGGTAATCGCGGGCAAACCATTGGTTGCCCAGGCAACGGAAGAAATCCAGTGCATTGCCCATGCCGCCCTGACGCAGAAATTGCCAGAGTCGATCGCGTACTTCGGCGCTGACCGTGCTCAAGTCGCTGAGCTCGGGGTCCGGACGGTCATCGCCGGGCACCAGAATCAGTTGCACGCCGCGTTCGGACAACTCGACCAGCCGCTCGACACCGTAGCGCCAATAGGCGATGCCGCCGTGCAGGGAGATCAGAATGACCTTGGCGTGGCGCAGCACTTCGTCGACGTACAGATCGACCGAAGCATGATTCTGCACCTGCATCGGGTTGGCCAGACGCAGGCTCGGGTAGTCATCGGGCAATTGCTGCGCAGCCTCGGCGAGCAGCGCCAGGCTGGAATCGCCGCTGCACAGGATCACCAGCTCGGCGGGGGTTTGTCCGAGATCGGCAATGTTGTCGTCCGAGACGAATCCGCCGGGCTGGGTCCTGAGCAGGTGCATGGTTTAAACGCTGAGCGCAGCGCGCAATTGCGCTTCGAGTTGTGCGGCATCGAGTTCCTGACCGATCAGCACCAGACGCGTGACGCGCGCTTCTTCGGCGCCCCACTGACGGTCGAAATGCTTGTCGAAACGCGTGCCCACACCCTGGATCAACAGGCGCATCGGCTTGTTCGGAATCGCCGCGAAGCCTTTCACGCGCAGAATGCCGTGTTGCACCACGAGTTGCGTCAGCGCGTCGAGCAGCAGGCTTTCATCGGCTTGCGGCAGTTCGATTGAGATCGAATCGAACGCGTCGTGATCGTGATCGTCGTCATCACCGTCATGGTGGTGATCGTGGTGACTGTGGCGGCTGTCTATGTGCTCCTCGGAGCCGGCACCGAGGCCGATCAGCACGTCGAGCGGCAGGCGGCCATTGCTGGCTTCGATGATTTTTACCGCTGGCGGCAGCTCTTCGGCGACTTCAGCGCGCACCCGTGCGAGATCTTCCGGGCTGGTCTGGTCGGCCTTGTTGAGGATGACCAGGTCAGCACTGGCCAGTTGATCGGCGAACAATTCGTGCAGCGGCGACTCGTGATCAAGGTTCGGATCGAGTTTGCGCTGGGCATCGACCTGATCCGGGAACGCTGCGAAGGTGCCAGCAGCGACGGCCGGGCTGTCGACCACGGTGATCACCGCGTCAACGGTGCAGGCGCTACGGATTTCCGGCCACTGGAAGGCCTGCACCAGCGGTTTTGGCAGGGCCAGGCCCGAGGTTTCAATAAGGATGTGGTCGAGATCGCCGCGACGGGCAACCAGTTCGCGCATTACCGGGAAGAATTCTTCCTGCACCGTGCAGCACAGGCAGCCGTTGGCCAGTTCGTAAACACGGCCGCTGGCCTCTTCTTCGGTGCAGCCGATGGTGCATTGCTTGAGGATTTCACCGTCGATGCCCAGCTCGCCAAACTCGTTGACGATCACCGCGATGCGCCGGCCCTGAGCGTTATCGAGCATGTGTCGCAGCAGCGTGGTTTTGCCTGAACCGAGGAAACCGGTGACGATGGTGACGGGGAGTTTGGCCAGTGTTTTCATCGGTATGCCCTTTGGCAAGCGGCGGGCATACGGGACGAGAACCGGCAGCGCGCATGCACGCCGGAAGCATTCGCCACCGGATCACCCCGCCCGGTTGTAGTGAGAATCTGTGACGAGGCAGGTCTCCTGGCTGACGGCGTTCAGGCGCAGGGCCTGGCGTTCATTGCGCCTTCCCGCTGGCTCATCGGTTGAGCTGGCAGTGGCGTGGCAACGAACATCACCGTTCACAGTTGCGGGGGCAGCCGCGGCTTTGACCGCGTTCCCTTCTTAGCTTCGGCGAGCGCCGAAGAACCTCGAAAGCGCAAGGCTACGCATGGGTCCGTCGTGGGTCAATGGTCGGTGAGTCTGAAACTGGGGGTATATCCGTTGCTGCGGTAACGGCTTCCTATGGTTTCGCTCTTACAGCGAGTCCCTTTTTCAAACGCCGGAGTGCCGGCACAGCAAAAAGAAACCAAAAGGCTTTGCCCCGGCGCACGGCCCGCTCGCTGGGGCTCGGGGTACCTTCGTTACGGGACCGATCCGGGCGCAGCCTGCTGAAGGGGCAAAAGATCAAAGCCAAAGCAAAAGCCAGATCTAGAGCCCCTCACCCTAGCCCTCTCCCCGAGGGAGAGGGGACTGACCGAGGTGTTTAGGCGAAATACGCCGACTTGCGTTACCGAGTCGAATGCAGATTTTGAACACCACACAAATCGGCTCCCTCTCCCTCGGGAGAGGGCTGGGGTGAGGGGCAGCAACAACACAAATTAAAAGCCGAACACCCACGCTTTTCACCACTCAATAAGCCGAGTGTCAGCTCGCCTGCTCTTGATCTTGATCTTGATCCACCGGCGACGGATATACACACAAAAAACATCAGAAAAACACCCCCAGCGCAGCACCGAAAACTCCCCGGAAATTGACTAAAAACCCAAACCCATGTTCTCCTGCCCACCTTGTTACGGGTGCCCTTCACAGGGTGAAACGGGAAACCGGTGAATCATGTGCTTTACTCAAGGCCATGTCAGTCCGGTGCTGCCCCCGCAACGGTAAGCGAGCGAAGCGTCAGATCCACTGTGCCCCGGCATGGGAAGGTGATGCTTGCAGGTCGGCCTCGTGCCAACCCCTCGCAAGCCCGGAGACCGGCCCGCAACACCCAGCGCGCGCAAGCGCCGCTGACCACAAACAAACCCGCGGTGGGCGGGCGCTGTTCGAAATCCCTGCGTGCCCGGCTCGCAGGGATTTTCATGCGCTCTGTTTACCCGCTGACATTTCAGAGGGAAGCGCTATGTCGATCATCAGCAATACCGTCAGCCACACTGACCACATTTCCAGCAGCACCACACTCGGCCAACGCGTCGCCGCCGCCCTCTTCGCCTCGATCCTCGGTGCCAGCCTGGTCTGGTTCGCCGGTTTCTCGCACATCGAAGCGGTGCACAACGCCGCCCACGATACCCGCCACAGCGCCGCGTTCCCGTGCCACTGAGGCCTGCCGAGATGATCAAGCGTATCGCGCAAACCGCAGGCTTCACCGGCTTGCTCGCCGCCCTGCTGCTGACCCTGCTGCAGAGTTTCTGGGTATCGCCACTGATTCTGCAGGCCGAATCCTTCGAGAAACCCGAACCGGTCGCGCAAGTTCACGAACACGCCGCCGGCACCGCCGCCCACAGCCATGATGGCGAAGCCTGGGAGCCGGAAGACGGCTGGCAGCGCGTGGTCTCGACCACTGGCGGCAATCTGGTGGTGGCGGTGGGTTTCGCCCTGATGCTTGCCGGCCTGTACACCTTGCGCGCGCCAACCAAAACCTCGCAAGGGCTGCTCTGGGGTCTGGCCGGTTACGCGACGTTCGTTCTCGCGCCGACCTTGGGCCTGCCACCTGAATTGCCGGGCACTGCGGCTGCCGATCTGGCTTCGCGGCAGATCTGGTGGATCGGCACCGCCGCTTCGACCGCCGTCGGCCTGGCACTGATCGCCTTCAGTCGTCACTGGCTGATGAAGCTTCTCGGTGTGGCGATTCTCGTCGTGCCGCATGTGATCGGCGCGCCGCAACCGCAGGTGCATTCGATGCTTGCCCCAGAGGCACTGGAAACCCAGTTCAAAATTGCTTCGCAGCTGACCAACGTCGCGTTCTGGCTGGCCTTGGGCTTGATCAGTGCATGGTTGTTCCGGCGCAAAAGCGCAGGCCGATATCAGGCATGACCGATGACCGCGCAGCGCCGACCTTCGTGGTCGGCCTCGGCTGCCAGCGTGGCTGCCCGGCCAGTACGCTGCGTGCACTACTCGATCAAGCGTTGCAGGCGCACCGCATCGATTTGCGAGCGGTCAAGGCTTTGGCGAGTATCGACCTCAAGCGTGACGAACCGGGGTTGCTGGAACTGGCCACACAATTGAACCTGCCGCTGCAGTATTTCAACAGTGCCGAGCTGGCGCCCTATCAACAGCGCCTCAGCCATCAATCGCAGATCGCCTTTGAACGCACCGGCTGCTACGGCGTGGCGGAAAGCGCCGCGCTGGCGCTGGCCGAGCAGTTGATTCAGGCGCCGGCGAAACTGCTGATCCACCGGCAGAAATATGCGCAGGCCACGCTGGCATTGGCCGGCGCTGCATAAAATCCCGATAATCCCCGCCATCGATCATGAGCACGTTTCATCTGCAGTGTGCCTGCGCCTCTTCACAAGGATTCAACGATGACTGTCTACTTCATCGGCGCCGGCCCCGGCGACCCGGAGCTCATCACCGTCAAAGGCCAACGGCTGATTCGCAGCTGCCCGGTGATCATTTATGCCGGCTCGCTGGTACCTGCCGCGGTGCTGGAAGGTCATCAGGCCGAAACCGTGGTCAACAGCGCTGAACTGCATCTGGAACAGATCATCGATCTGATCAGGACGGCCCATGCCAAAGGCCAGGATGTTGCCCGCGTGCATTCGGGGGATCCAGGTCTGTACGGCGCGATCGGTGAGCAGATCCGCTACTTGCGTGAGCTGAGCATTCCTTTCGAGATCATCCCTGGCGTGACCGCCACAGCGGCATGCGCAGCGCTGCTGGGCGCCGAGCTCACTCTGCCGGACATCTCGCAAAGCGTGATCCTGACCCGTTACGCCGACAAGACCGCGATGCCCGTTGGCGAGGAGCTGGCCAGCCTGGCGCAGCATGGCGCGACCATGGCCATTCATCTGGGGGTCAATCATCTGGAAAAGATTTTGGTTGAATTGCTGCCGCATTACGGCGCGGACTGCCCGATTGCCGTGATTCACCGCGCGACATGGCCGGATCAGGACTGGGTCGTCGGTACACTGGCGGACATTGCCGCAAAGGTCGAGGCCAAGGGGTTTCGGCGTACGGCGTTGATTCTGGTCGGGCGGGTGCTGGGCAGCGAGGTGTTCAGCGAGTCTTCGTTGTATCGCGCCGGGCATGCGCATTTGTACCGACCGTGAGTGGAACGCGGAGCGTCCCGGGCTGCATGCCCACGCGGAGCGTGGGCATGATCAAAGGGCTGGCAAATATCAGGCATAAAAAAACGGCGCTCACGGGGCGCCGTTTTTTCTGTTCGCAGCGAACACCTTAGTAGTAGGCGTTTTCTTTCTGCGTGTGGTCGGTCACATCGCGTACGCCCTTGAGCTCCGGAATGCGCTCAAGCAAGGTGCGCTCGATGCCTTCCTTCAAGGTCACGTCCGCCTGGCCGCAGCCCTGGCAACCGCCACCGAACTGCAACACGGCAATGCCGTCCTCGACCACATCGATCAGGCTGACCTGACCGCCGTGGCTGGCCAGCCCCGGGTTGATCTCGGTTTGCAGGTAGTAGTTGATGCGCTCGTTGACCGGGCTGTCGGCGTTGACCATCGGCACCTTGGCATTTGGCGCCTTGATGGTCAGCTGGCCGCCCATACGGTCGGTGGCATAGTCGACAACGGCGTCATCAAGAAACGCTTCGCTGAAGGAATCGATGTAGGCGGTGAAGCTTTTCAGCCCCAGCGCGGTATCTTCGGGTTTCTCTTCGCCTGGCTTGCAGTAGGCAATGCAGGTTTCGGCGTACTGGGTACCAGGCTGGGTGATGAAAACGCGGATGCCGATGCCCGGGGTGTTCTGCTTGGAGAGCAGATCGGCCAGGTAATCATGGGCGGCGTCGGTAATGGTAATAGCGGTCATAAAAACTCCTCGCAGGCTTGGGCGCAGTTTACGCCAATCGGCGCGGCTGACAAAGTCCTAGTATTTTTGTCGGGAAAGAATCCCGGCATATGCCTGCGAATGCTCAAAGGTTCTCGTACCGGTTCATATCCAGCACACCCTCTTCCACCGGATCGGTTTCGTGTATGTACTGGCTCAGATCGTGGAAATACAGCCAGAACTGCGGATGACTGCGACGAATGCCCCAGCGTTCGACGATTTTTTCGAACCGATTGGCATCCCTGGCATTCTCCATGGCATCGACAAACGCTGGCACCTGCTCGGCCGGTACGTTGAAGATGAAGTTCGGGTAACTGCTGAGTACGCCCGGATAGATCGTCAAGGTGTCGAGACCCGGTTGATAGCGCAGCGACTCACCGAGCAGAAACGCCACGTTGCTGTGCGCGCGGTTGCGCAGCACGCTGTAGACCTCGCGCTTGCCGCTGGCGGTTTCGACGCGCAGCAAGGTCGCTTCGGGCAACTGGTCGATGACTTTCAGTCCCGCTGCCGGTCGCGAGGCTAGACGGCTCAGGGCCTGCTCGGCGTTCTGCAACGCCGGATCGATATTCGGTCGCGAGCAATAAGCGCCGTCGCAGCGATTGATCGGGTCCGGCCGCGCGTTCAGATCACCGTAGCGCGCCAGCAACTGCATGGCGAAATCGTGTTTCGGGTCTTTTTCGTCGAGTTTGAGCGCGGTCGGTTTGTCGTCATCGATGGCCTCGTAATCGAGCCACATCTTGAACTGGCCGCCGTCCTGGTACCAATCGTTGAGGTAATCCTCACGTGAGTCGGCGGGCATCAGGCGCAGGAAGTTCTGCTCCGCGCCATTACGGATCAGGTCGAAATACAGACGGGTCTGCGCTTGATGGGAGACGTTGCCGAACACGTCGAAATTGACCGCGAGCTGGTAATAGGTGCGCTCCAGCAGCGGATAGTCGAACAGCCACATGGTTTGCGGCACCTCACCGATCAGCCCCTTGGTCACCGAAGCACTGTCGAAGTGACGGAAAATGCTCAGCAAGGCGTTGTCGTTGCCGGCCCACAGCGTCGACCAGCTCGGCCCCGGCAGATCGGCGTAGCTGTCACGGCGCAGTGCCTCGTATTCGTTGCGCTTGTCGCGGTAGTTGCGCCACAGGCTCAGCACGCTGCCGACATCGTCGTTCTGCCCCGGCATCGCCAGCAACGGCGTGGCCTGGCCGCGGTAGTTCGGGTCGGTGATGTAGAGGTCATGCTCCGGGGCCTGGAACAGCGCCCAGAAGTTGTCGCGGATCACGTCGGTCGCGATCTGCCCACGGCACACCGGGCCGCGAATGAAGGTGCGGACGAAGTATTCGGCGTTATCGAGCATGAACTGATAGCGCGCCTGCGCCGGAATCGCCTCGAAAGTGGCAAACGGATTGGCACGGCTCTGCGGGCCGTAACCCGGCAGCGCATTGACCTGCCAGTTGCCGCTGTAGAACAGGCTCTTGATCCGGGCCATTTTCGCCGCGCTCAGCGGATAAGTGATGTGCGTCTTGTGCACGATCACCCCCTGCACCGGCCACAAGCGGTAATACACCTGCGTGCCCGGGTCGTCGTTGGGGCGGCGCGTGGCGATCAGGTCGATCGGCTGGCCGCTCGGCGTACGCGAACGTACCCACTGGAAATAATGCCCCGGCTCGCCGTCCTTGAAATAAATGTGCGCCAGATACCAGTGCTCGAACAGCCAGCGACCGACCAGACTCTGCCGGGCGCCGGGGGCGTTGAGCAGGTTTTCCCACTGCAGGATCTGCATGGCCTCTTTGGCACTCGGCGCCAGGCTCTGCTCGTCAATCGGCGCGCCAGACGCCAGCCAGCGCTGCAAGGTCTGATATTGCTGGTCGGTCAGCCCGGTGACGGCCAGCGGCATGCCCTCTTTCGGGTGCGCGCCGGCATATCCGTCGAACTCCGCAGGCATTGCGCATAGATTGTTGCGATTAAGCCCCAAGACAATGTCTTCGGGCAGCTTGGCATTCGGCGTCAGCGGCGTCTTGTGGCCGAGTTCAAGCATGCGTGCCATCAGCGCGGCCTGACTGCCTTGGGCGTCGAGCACCGAATAGAAGTCTTTCTGCTGCCAGGCGCGCTTGCCGAAGGCGTCGTAAAACAGGCGCGTGGTCGGTGCCGCCTGGGTGCGTTCGCCGTCATATACCGGCATCTTGCTCGCGCCACGAGCGGCGCCTTCGCCACTGCCGAGATTGAGCTGGCACGCCGAGTCGTAACAGGCATGGCAGGCTACGCACTTCTCGGTGAAGATCGGTTGGATATCTCGGCTGTAGGAGATGGAAGAAGAAATGGCGGGATCTTGCGCCGCAACGCTCCCGCTCAGGACCAGCAACCATAAACTGATGAAGCGGTGCGGCATGCTGCTGATCTCGATGATAAAAAAGGCTGCGATTCTACCGTTATGACGCTCGTACCAACATGAGCGATATTCATGCAAAAGCTGCACATGCTCCAAAAGCGCACAGGTTTGCTATGATCCCGCTCCTTCGTAATGGTCTTTTTCGAGTAGTCCACATGTCCGATCGCAGCGTCCGCCTTCAAGCTCTCAAGCAAGCCCTCAAAGAGCGCATCCTGATTCTCGACGGCGGGATGGGCACGATGATCCAGAGCTACAAGCTCGAAGAACAGGATTATCGCGGCAAGCGCTTCGCGGACTGGCCGAGTGACGTCAAGGGCAACAACGACCTGCTGGTGATCACCCGTCCGGACGTGATCGGCGGTATCGAAAAAGCCTATCTGGACGCCGGCGCCGACATTCTCGAAACCAACACTTTCAACGCCACGCGCATATCCATGGCCGATTACGGCATGGAAGAGCTGGCGTACGAGTTAAACGTAGAAGGCGCACGTCTGGCGCGCAAGATTGCCGACGCCAAGACCGCCGAAAACCCGGCCAAGCCGCGCTTCGTTGCCGGCGTGCTCGGCCCGACCAGCCGTACCTGCTCGCTGTCGCCCGACGTCAACAACCCCGGCTACCGCAACGTGACCTTCGATGAGCTGGTGGAAAACTACACCGAAGCCACCAAAGGCCTGATCGAGGGCGGCGCCGACCTGATCCTGATCGAAACCATTTTCGACACGCTCAACGCCAAAGCGGCGATTTTCGCCGTGCAGGGCGTGTTCGAAGAACTGCATCTCGAACTGCCGATCATGATTTCCGGGACCATCACCGACGCCTCCGGTCGAACCCTGTCGGGCCAGACTACCGAAGCGTTCTGGAACTCGGTGGCTCACGCCAAGCCGATTTCCGTGGGCTTGAACTGTGCCCTCGGCGCCAGCGAACTGCGCCCGTACCTGGAAGAGCTGTCGAACAAGGCCAGCACCCACGTATCCGCGCACCCGAACGCCGGCCTGCCGAATGAATTCGGCGAGTACGACGAACTGCCGTCGCAAACCGCCAAAGTCATCGAAGAATTCGCTCAGAGCGGTTTTCTCAACATCGTCGGCGGTTGCTGCGGCACCACGCCGGGCCACATCGAAGCCATCGCCAAAGCCGTGGCCGGTTATGCGCCGCGGCAGATTCCAGACATCCCCAAGGCTTGCCGCCTGTCGGGTCTGGAGCCGTTCACCATCGATCGCAGCTCGCTGTTCGTCAACGTCGGCGAGCGCACCAACATCACCGGTTCGGCAAAATTCGCCCGCCTGATCCGTGAAGACAACTACACCGAAGCCCTCGAAGTCGCTCTGCAGCAGGTCGAGGCCGGCGCGCAGATCATCGACATCAACATGGACGAGGGCATGCTCGATTCGAAGAAGGCCATGGTGACCTTCCTCAATCTGATCGCCGGCGAACCGGATATCTCGCGCGTGCCGATCATGATCGACTCGTCGAAATGGGAAGTCATCGAAGCCGGCCTCAAGTGCATCCAGGGCAAGGGCATCGTCAACTCGATCAGCATGAAAGAAGGCGTCGAGCAGTTCATCCATCACGCCAAGCTGTGCAAGCGCTACGGCGCTGCGGTGGTGGTGATGGCCTTCGACGAAGCCGGCCAGGCCGACACCGAAGCGCGCAAGAAAGAGATCTGCAAACGCTCCTACGACATTCTGGTCAATGAAGTCGGCTTCCCGCCGGAAGACATCATCTTCGACCCGAACATCTTCGCCGTCGCCACCGGCATCGAAGAGCACAACAACTACGCCGTCGACTTCATCAATGCCTGCGCCTACATCCGCGATGAGCTGCCGTACGCGCTGAGCTCCGGCGGCGTGTCCAACGTGTCGTTCTCGTTCCGTGGCAACAACCCGGTGCGTGAGGCGATTCACTCGGTGTTCCTGCTCTACGCGATCCGCGCCGGGCTGACCATGGGCATCGTCAACGCCGGCCAGCTGGAGATCTACGATCAGATCCCGGCCGAGCTGCGCGACGCGGTCGAAGACGTGATCCTCAACCGCACCCCGGACGGCACCGACGCCCTCCTCGCCATCGCCGACAAGTACAAGGGCGACGGTAGTGTCAAGGAAGCCGAGACCGAAGAGTGGCGTAACTGGGACGTCAACAAACGTCTGGAACACGCGCTGGTCAAGGGCATCACCACGCACATCGTTGAAGACACCGAAGAATCCCGCCAGGCGTTTGCGCGGCCGATCGAAGTGATCGAAGGCCCGCTGATGTCCGGCATGAACATCGTCGGCGACCTGTTCGGCGCCGGCAAAATGTTCCTCCCGCAAGTGGTGAAATCCGCGCGCGTGATGAAGCAGGCCGTGGCGCACTTGATTCCGTTCATCGAACTGGAGAAAGGCGACAAGCCGGAAGCCAAGGGCAAGATCCTCATGGCCACGGTCAAAGGCGACGTCCACGACATCGGCAAGAACATCGTCGGCGTGGTGCTCGGTTGCAACGGCTATGACATTGTCGACTTAGGCGTGATGGTTCCGGCCGAGAAGATCCTGCAGGTCGCCAAGGAAGAAAAATGCGACATCATCGGCCTTTCCGGCCTGATCACGCCGTCGCTGGACGAGATGGTCCACGTTGCCCGTGAAATGCAGCGTCAGGATTTCCATCTGCCACTGATGATCGGTGGCGCGACCACGTCGAAAGCGCACACCGCGGTGAAGATCGAGCCGAAGTACAGCAACGATGCCGTGGTCTACGTGACCGACGCCTCGCGCGCCGTTGGCGTGGCGACACAGTTGTTGTCCAAGGAACTCAAGGCCGGTTTCGTCGAGAAGACCCGTCTGGAATACATCGACGTGCGCGAGCGTACGTCCAATCGCAGCGCCCGTACCGAACGCCTGAGCTACGCCGCCGCGATCGCGAAGAAGCCGCAATTCGACTGGGCCAATTATCAGCCAGTGAAACCGACCTTCACCGGCAGCAAGGTGCTCGACAACATCGATTTGAAGGTACTGGCCGAGTACATCGATTGGACACCGTTCTTCATTTCCTGGGATCTGGCCGGCAAGTTCCCGCGCATCCTCGAAGACGAAGTGGTCGGTGAAGCCGCCACTGCGCTGTACAAGGACGCGCAGGAAATGCTCGCCAAGCTCATCGACGAAAAACTCATCAGCGCCCGTGCGGTGTTCGGTTTCTGGCCGGCCAATCAGGTCAACGAAGACGACATCGAGCTGTACGACGACAACGGCAAGCCGCTGGCCAAGCTGCATCACTTGCGTCAGCAGATCATCAAGACCGACGGCAAGCCGAACTTCTGCCTCGCCGACTTCGTGGCGCCGAAGGACAGCGAAGTCACCGACTATGTCGGCGGCTTTATCACCACCGCTGGCATCGGCGCCGAAGAAGTGGCCAAGGCCTATCAGGACGCGGGCGACGACTATAACTCGATCATGGTCAAGGCCCTCGCCGACCGCTTGGCCGAAGCCTGCGCCGAGTGGCTGCACCAGCAGGTGCGCAAAGAACACTGGGGTTACGCCAAGGACGAGACCCTGGACAACGATGCGCTGATCAAAGAGCAATACCGTGGCATCCGCCCTGCTCCCGGCTACCCGGCCTGCCCGGATCACACCGAGAAAGCCGCGCTGTTCACCCTGCTCGATCCAGAGGCTGCGGAAATGCGCGCCGGGCGCAGTGGCGTGTTCCTCACCGAACACTACGCAATGTTCCCCGCCGCAGCGGTCAGCGGCTGGTACTTCGCCCATCCGCAGGCGCAGTACTTTGCCGTGGGCAAGATCGACAAGGATCAAGTGCAGAGCTACACCGCGCGCAAAGGCCAGGACCTGAGCGTGACCGAGCGTTGGCTGGCGCCGAATCTGGGTTACGACAGCTGAGTCGAGCAGACCTGGGAGCGCGCTGCTCCCAGGTCTGCTCGATCACTCAGTCGCGGCGCCACGAAGGTCCGGGTTTCGGTGACGACGGGGCCGATGGCGACGCTCCCGCATCCTGCGACGCCATGCTCTCCAGTTCTGTGCGAGTCAGAGCCTTGAGTTTCTCGATGCGCGCGTCCGCCAGTTCGATTTCAAGCACCCTCATCGCGTCCAGATAATCGCTGCTATCTCTGTCCGGGTAGGCATCCTCGACCGCTTCGTGCCGCCTGGTAGCGTCGCGTTCAAGTGCCTCGAACGCCTCGGCGTGGCGATCCTGCAAATAGCGGATCCAGTAGTCCCGCGCAATCAGATCCTCCAGAAACATGGGTGATGCCTCGTCCGCGAGAACCGAGGCACGCGCATTGAGCAATCGTCGCCCGCGAATCGGTGAGGCGTACAACATGTGTTCGGGTTGCGCCGGCAACTCTAGGTCGTCCGGCCAGCCGCGTGTCATGGCGATGCGGTATTGCAGGCGGACTTCCGCGCGATCCTTGTTCCTGGCGGCGGCTTCGGCCAGTCGATCCACCCTTTCCAGGCGAAACAGCCGTCGAGTCAGATCAAGCAGCGCTCTGCCGCGTTGCAGCTGACGATGCCGCGGAATGTCGCGCAGAGCGTTGTATTCGTAGACGCGGGTCTCCAGTTCGCTGAACGACAGGATCCGGCCATCGGGGCACGTGCCGTGGGTTTCGGCGTTGAAAAACAACAGCTCGCGCAGTTCAGCGTTTTCCGTGGCAGCCTGGATCACTTGCCAGACCCGGTGGGTCAGATCGGCACCGGCAAACCTGAATTCCAGGGTGTCGGGCAAGGTCGAGAGCAAATGAAAGAACGCCTCATGGTTGGCCTGTCGAGCCAATTGCAGCCATAGCGCTTGCCGCGCTGCACGCGCATCTGCATGCGTATAGGTCATCCATATATCCATCGCCGGCGCCGCCACGTCCTGCGCCGGATTGGCAATCACCTCCGCAGCCTCCACACCGGCATGCATATCCACGGGCCTGCTACTGCTACCGCCACCGCCTCCGCCACGCGGATCATCACCATCGTCGCTATCGGAGTCGGGGTCCGAACCCCGATCCGAATCCGATTCGGATCCGCTATCGCTTTCCGAGTCGCTCATACGCTCGGCGATCAAGCGCTGCAAGGACTCCGGCGTGTAGCCCAGCACGTCACTGCCGCCATGCGCGACGCTGTAGTCCCTGATCTGCTCCAATGCGTTAAGCGACAGCGAGTTCTCCGACAGATCGGTGCCTGCCACGAGCGCCTCATGATTGCCGCCCAACAGCCGGTCCGGGAAAACCATGACGTTGTTGCCCGACAGGTCCAGCCTTTGCAGATGCGCCAGTTCAAGCACGCCTTCAGGCCAGAAATCCAGGCCGTTCTGGCCGAGGTTGAGGGTTTGCAGACTGCTGAAAGTTCCGGCGTTGAATTCTTCCAGCTGATTGTGACTGAGGTCGAGCCAGCGCAGCCGCGCCCCGCTCGCGTGCTGATACACCGATTGCGCCACGGCCAGGCGATTGCCGCTCAATTCCAGCCGTTCGAGCCGGCTAAGACTGCCGACAGCGTCCGGCAGGCGTGCCAGGCCCGTGCCATTGAGCATCAGCGTGGTCAACTCAGGAAACGCCGGGCAGAAGAGGTTGAAACTCTCGACGGAAAATTTGGCCCCGGGCAGGTCCAGCGTCCGCACATGGGAAAACACATTCGACAGCGCAGGCAAATCACCCAAGCCGCCCGCTGACAGGCTCAGCGTGCGTCCGGCGGATTCGGTATGGCCGGTGAGCCCGTCCCGCCAGCAAGCGCGGATCCTGGAGGCATCAAAGAATCTTGTTGACGACGCCCCTTCACCAGCCCCTTGCGCCGGGTTGAAGATCCAGCCGTTCAACTCACGCGTCAACGCCTCGTTACTTGCTCGCCACTGATTCAGTCTGCCGACGATTTGCTCAGGGGACAGGCCTTCAGTGCGCAAACGCTCAACGCTGGCCTGGGCCTTTTCAAGCGACAGTGACGGAAAGATTTCCAGCACTGCGCGATGCATGTCGGTGCCTTGCTGAATGACCGAGACAGATGGCAGTGGCAAGAGATGAGCGGCGCGATTGAGTGCCGTGTCAGGCGTGGCACCGCTGGAACCGCTGGAACCGGCGGGTAACGACGGCGCTTGCGATTCAAACCGTTGCAGCGCCCCTTCGGGCAAACCCAAGGTCATTTCTATACGTCGCTGCGCCGCCTTTAGGCTCGCTTCGCCGCCGACACTGAAGCGGTTGTTCAGCAGCCGGGTCTTGAGCAGCACAGCGTTGTCGGCAAGCACGTGATCGGGGAGCGAACCGATGGTGTTATGCCGCAAATCCATTGCTTGCAAATGTGCCAGGTTCTCCGCCCCCTTCGGCCACTCATTGAGCCCGTTTGAGCTGAGGTTCAGCGTCCTGAGGCCGGTCAGGCGAGAAACGTCCAGTGTGTCCAGCCGATTGAGGCGGGCATTGAGATGTTCGAGATTGCTCAGCGCGTCGAATTGACCTTGCACCTCAGGGGTCACGGCGATTCGGTTGAAAGACAGGTCCAGCTGTGTGAGCCGGGGCAAATCGGCTGGCCGCACCGGCACTTCGGTCAATCCGCAGGCGGTGACCTCCAGGCTTGTGGCGCCACTGAACGCCTGGAGAAAGCCGCGGATCTGTTCGACCGGCACAGTCAAGCGGTCCAGCCGAACCCGCTGTACATGAGCAAACGTACCGGCCGGCAATTGCGGCAGCTCACTCACCGACTCCGCGCCCAGCGCCCAGGCGGTGTCAACCAGTTCAAACATGCTGGCGTCGTCCAGATCGCTGGCGGATATCCAGTCCTCAGCATTGAAGGGACGAACGTCATCGTTCAAGCGATAACGCCGGCGTATGGCCGCGCGCCAGTTTTTTTCCAGTGCACGAACCACCCGGGCATTGGGCGGCGCTTGCCAGCGCGCTGCCGGCGTCGCCGTACGCAACTCTGCGGATGCGCTGGCCTCGTAGAACTGGCGGAAAATTGCGCTGTGCTCCACGCGCAGAATCTCCACGGCTCCAAGTCGGGTCTCCGGTGTGTTCCACAGACTCATGATGCGCTGAGGTAACGGGTTGAGACGGCCGGCCTCACCCGTCAGAAACTGCAGTTCGCCGGCGCAGTAGCGGCGGACCATCAAGTCCAGATCAACCAGATGCCCCCATTCCCCCATGTAGTTTTTCACATAGTCGTAAGCCGGTTTGAACGCTCCGTGGGAGAACCTCGACCAGTCCAGGGACAAACCGGCCCAGAGCTTCTCGTGCCCGACATAGAGGGTCTGTGGAAGGGATGCGATGGCGGTCTGCGTCAGATCCAGACGTTCCAGCTCAGGCAGTTGTTCCACATAAGCCGGCCACTGCGTCAGGCCCGGCGCTTCAATCTTGAGTTTCTTCAGTCGTTCAAGGGGAGTCAGGTCCAGCTCAGGCGGGCTGCCTGCGCCGCCGGGAAAATCGAGATGAAGCTCCTCAACCGCGGTCAGGCTACGCAATCTTGTCGACAGATCGGCAGCCATCACCCGCGCTGGCGTTCGGAACTTGAGCTTTTTCAACGCGGACATGCGAGTCACGCTCAGGGGCAACGTCGTCAGTGACTGCTCGTGCTCCATGTAGGTGCCGAACAGACTGCCCCGCTCCCCCAGCGACAACTTTTCGATATTGGCAAATCGCGTCAGGAAGGCATCGGCGTTGGCGTCGGTCAAACCTCCGCCGCCAATCGACAGTTCACGCACGTGAGCAAAGTCGACGGTCATCTCTGGCAGAGGATCGTAGGTGAGAATCGAGAGTTGATCGGCACCCGCGACCCCAGTGGACAAGGCGTTGCGCCAGCAGGTTTTCAGCGCTTGCGCGGTGCGAAACTTGTAATTCGTTCCGGAGCGTTCCCAGGGCGCCGCCGTCGCTGTCCCCGCCCATTCATCCAGCGTCGCATTGAGCTGTTCCCACTCACGCCGACGTGATTGCAACAGCTCGAAAATGGCCCGGTCGTTTTTTCCTGCCCGATACTGGTCAAGGAGGAAGCCACGAGCCTGTTCGTCGCTCAATTGCGGGTAGATATCTTGCACGTGAGCCAGCAGGTTCGGTGCCAATCCGGCGCCGCGTCCACTGGCGGGATAACCGATCAAGGTAGCGTTCACCCGCACCGGGGGCTTTATCCACTTGACCTGAGGCGCCAGCAACGCGGATGCATCGGCCTGGTGCTGGTCGGCGTGATCGATGATCTTTGCTTGCAACCTCGCGGACTGCCCAACCTCAGGGACACCGAGGCTGCGGCGCGCATGATCAGGCAGGGCATGCATGATCGAGGAGTAAAAATTGTCGCCGTTGCGAGGCAGGCTGTTGAGTGCCTCACCGCGCTCGTTGTATGCCTGAAACTGAACGCCTGTTTTGATCAGGTATTTTTTCTCGCCGGCGGTTTCACTGCCGATGCTGTCGAGCAGCATGCCGGCGTCGTGGCCTTCGCGTACTTCAATGCGAAGGCTGTCGGGCCAACCCGCCAATTGCTCCAGCGTGTGCAACGCCAAGCGCCGGCTGTCCGCAGAGGCGACATTTTCGCTGCGCAGACCGGCATATGCCGCTACCTGTCGACTTTGCCGCGCGTACCAGCGGGCCTCCTCCAACAGGCGCAGCGGTACTCGTTGCCCTGAGCCGAGTCGCTGAAGATCATCGGGTCGACCATGTGCCAGCACCGTTTGCGCCGCCGGTTCACTGAGTCCCGGGCAGGCCTTCTGCAAGCGCGCGACCTGCGGATCGACGGGGTCGGTGCCCGAATGAATGCTGTCGTAAATCGCCGGCTGGCGGGTGTTGGCGTAGTCGGCGATCTGCTTGCCAAACTCTGCCGGTCGGCCATTGCGCACGCGTGCCCCTTGCTCGCCGAGGAGCCGAGTGATTTCTGACTCGTCCAGCCCTGCGAGAATACGTGCTGGCAGTTCACCGCTGAAGATATCGGCCCGCGATATCTGAATGGGTGGCTTGACGCCGACATCGCGAAACCGCCGCGCGGAGCCATACCTGACGAACTTGCCGGACAATTGCTCGCCGTCGAAGACTTCCAGCACCCGGTTCTCCGGCCAGCGCGGCATTTCGGTGATCAGCGGCAACGCGTAGAGGTACAGTTCATCGATCGGTTTTGTCCCGCGCAACTGCTCGACAACCAGTGCCGCGTTGCCATCTGCTTGCATCATGCGCATGGCCTGGGTCAGTTCCGGTGGCGGCAGCGAAGAATCAATGTGCATCTTGCGCAGCGCGGCTTCACTGACACCGCTGATATCGGCAGCCTTGATCAGCTGTGCATCGGAAAACGCTTCGGTTGCATGGCCGATGCGCCGCAACAGGGTCAGACGATCCCAATCCTGCGGACGTTCCAGAGTATGCCGCCAGGCACCGCTTCCATTGCTGTGGAGCACCGGCTGCCAGGCGTTGATGTCGGTCGGATGGCTGATCCGCCATTTGCCGATCGATTCATCGAAAAACTGCTCATAGACCTTGCCGCTCTGGCGAATATAGGTTTTACCCTCAAGCACGTGCTGGCCGGCACTGTTTGGCCCGGGACTGACAGGCAGTGCGACAGCCGACTCGTAAGCGCTCAGGTCGGGTTTCCACAGCCGGGTTTCGCCGTTGGGCAACTTCACCGGATGCAGACTTTCAATGACCGGCACGGCTTTGGCGCTTGAGATTTTCCTTACTGCGGCGCCCACACCGGCCATCAGCGCAATCTGCGCAAGGTTTTCTGCCACATCGATCAAATGATCCTTGGCCGCCCTCCGGTCGCCCTCGGCCCATTCGATTGCGCCCTCAAGCGTTTCATAGAGCAGTTGCCCGGCCATCACCACCATCATCACTTCGCCCAACACAGGCACGAACATCGAGACCATGTTCAGACCGAGCATGCCGAGTTGCATCAGATGCGCCAGTTTGGCGTCCCTTGCTCGCGCGTCTACCTCGGCAGTCGGTACCGCATGGCTTCGGGCATCATCGATCAGCTTGGTGCGGTTCTGGCTATAGAGGTATTGCCACAGATCCTCGTTGGGAGCCCAAAGTCCCTGCCCCTTGCGTCCCAGGGTGGACGGTGCGATGTAAGGGTCCGCCACTGGCTCCCATTTGACTTGGCGCTCAGGCGGTACCTGCTGAATGCGGGTGAACGCCGAGCCGGCGGTGAAGCCTTGCAGCACCGACAGCCATGGCGAGCGCAGCAGATCCCAGCCATCGCCGGGTGAGTCAGCCGCCTTCTGCCTGAACTGGCTGAAATACTCGGGACGCTGGTCATAAGGCAGAAACTGGCTGAGAAAGCGCTGGTAGGCGGTGGGCACCGCGCCCGTCTGTTGCGGAGCGTCGCGTGCAGTAAGCAAGCGTTTGAGTTCGTCGCGCATCTGCTGGAACGTGTAGCGCTTGAGCGGATGTTCAGGATCGTGCGGGATGTAAAGAATCAGTTCGTCGGTATAGCGGTATTTCTCGCAGATGACGAACGCGACGCAGCCGGTGAGTCTTTTTTTCATCAACCCCAGGTCCTTGAACCAGACCTGTTTTTTACCCATCCAGGGATGCATCTCGCCGTCAATCACCGAGACAATCATCGCCTGATCCGCCGCCTCGATATCCTTTTGCAACAGCGCCTGCTCGGCCGCAGCGCGCAGCGTCGCCTTCTGCGCGGCAATGAAGCGTTCGGCAAGCACTGCCTCCGCCACCGCCTCCTCAGGATGAAAAAATTCTTGCAGGTAAGTCTGGTATTGCTGGCCGATATCCAGATCGCGGCACAGGTGCAGAAACTGGCTGACCGAAATACCGATGCTCACATGGTCGAACGTCTGCGCCGTGGACCCTGCCACCACAAAACCAGAGCTCGAATGGTAGGTCCCTTCGCATTCGCCAGCTTCGAAGTTGTGCAGTGCGGCTTCCAGCAGCGTTAGCTTGAGCACCTCGAATGAGGCCAGTTCGATTTGCTGGATACCCATCTCCACCGGGCGGCGCAGACACAGCAGCGTTTCGTCGACATCGATATCCAGCGAGTGTTTGTCTTTCAGCGCTTTGATGACTAATGGCCGGGCAAACGTCTCGACGTCCTGAAGTTTCGCCATGCGCTTGTCGAGACTGTTCTGGGCGATGACACTGGCCTTGAACGTATCGTCCACGGTTTTGCGCTGGGCCGGCGTCGCATCCTGATACCAGGCCGGCAATGCTGTCGCAACCGCCTTGAAGGCTTCGCGCCGTTGCGGCGAAGCGTCGGTCAACCATTGCGGGATCGAAGCTTCGAGAAACTCGCCGTGCAGGCTTTGCGTTGCAACGAGCTTTTCTGACCGACTGGCGTCTGCCGGCTGATCGGTCGACGCAGGCTGCGTCGACACGGGTTTTGGGGAAATAGCGATCATGGTCACTCCTTGTTGATGGAGCGCCCAGCAAACCATGTCGCGTTATCGCTTCTGCGTTATCCGGGTATTGCGCAACCAGCAGTGGTAAGCGGATGTGACTTGGCCTGCCTCGGACCGCCTCAGCAAGGTGCCCTCAGGAACCGGATGTTGGTGGCAGGCGGCCGGGTTGTTCAGATTCCGCGGCGAAGCTGTTCAGCTCGCTGATCACCCGGCGTGTCAGCTCGGCGCGTTTCTGTGTGCGCAGCACGTCCATGGCCTTGCCCAACCTGTTCAGCTCAAGGTCGTATTCCTCGGAACTCAATTCATTGCGGGCGAGACGCTGATTGAGCTGGTCCCACAGTTGCTGGCGTCGCTCGTCAACCGCAACGTCCAGCGCGGCCATCTCTTGTGGGTGGAGATCTTGCAGGTAAGAGATCCAGTAGTCGCGCTCTGCCATGCTTACGGACAGCGCATCGGTGCCCTCTGCCTCAAGAATCGAGGCGCGGGTGTACTCCAGCAGTTCATCACTCAGCGGGACGTCATAAATCATCGACGCGGGTTGGCCCGGTAAATCGACACCGTCGCCCCAGCCGCCCGTCAAACCGATGCGATATTTAAGGCGCACTTCAGCACGATCCATACCCAGACCGGCAGCTTCAGCCAGCGTCTCGACGCGATCCAGGCGAAACAGTTGCCGCGACAGACGCAGCAGCGCCCGACCTCTGGACGCCATTCGATTCAACGGAATGTCACGCAACTGGTGATAGACCGCGACCCGCACTTCCAAATCACTGAATGTCAGAATCCGCCCGTCCGGACAGGTGCCGTGGGTCTCGGCGCCCTGAAACAACAGTTGCCGCAGTTCGGTATTTTCCTCAGCGGCCTCCATGACACACCAGACTCTTTGCGTCAGGTCGCCTCGCATCAGCCTGTAGTCCTGCGTATCGAGCAACAAGCGCAGTAACTGGAAAAACCGCTCGTGATTCGGCTCTTGCGCCAATTGCGCCCAGAGCTCGGTTCTGCGCGCAACCCACTGCGGATCGCTGTCCACAAGCCACGGATCGCGTGAGCGTGGCGCGACATCGTTGGCTGGATCAAAAACTTTCTCGGCAGGAAATACCTGCGCATGGGGATCGTCGACAACGCCGCCAGCGGTATCGGTTGGAGCACCGTCTTCAGGAATCCCGAACAGATCACCGAACACCTGACGGTTGATCATCGTCTCAATCTGCGCGCGCGTCATGCCCAGCACATGCGGTATGGCGCGCTCGCGGCTGTAACGCCTGAGGTCTTGCAATGCAGAAAGCGACAAATTGCGATTTTCTGACAGATCCGAGCCTGCGATCAGACCCGAATGATCGCCATCGAAAAGCGCCGTGGGGATTTCCGCGATTGCGTTACCGCTGAGGTTCAGGGCCTGCAACCCGGGCGCCCGCAACACTCCGTCAGGCCATTCGCTCAGTTGGTTGTAGCGCAGATCCAGAGACTCGATCACGCCATAATCGGGCGGATTGAAAACACGAAGTTCGTTGTAACTCAAATCCAGCGTGCGCAGCCGCGCGTTGCCCAGCAAAGGGTAAACACTCGTCGCACTGCGCAAGCTGCAATACTGCATGTCCAGGCGCGTGAGATGACGCATGTGCAGCACCGGCGCGGGCACCGCGCCCAGTTCGTTACCACTCAGATACAAGGTCTCGAGGTCGGGAAAACCGTCGAGAAAACCCGCGCTCCCTTGCGCCGTGATCCCTGCACCGCTCAGATCGAGCGTCGTCACGCCCGGAAACTGCACCCCAAGCGCCGGCAGTTCTCCGGTCTGCAATCCTGCCAATTCGAGCTCCAGGCCATCGCCGCCGGGGTGTCGGGTCAGGGTGTCGCGCCACGTCTCGCTGATTCGCCGGGCCACCAGCGAACGCACTTGCGCACTGACCAGGACAGTGTTCGTTCGTGCTTCCCTGGTATAGAGCCAATCGTTCAACTGACGGGTCAGCGCCTCGCAGCTCAGATGCCATTGGCTGATCTGCGCATCGATCTGAGCGTCATTCAAGGCCCGTGTTCGCAGCACCAGCAGGCTACGTTGTGCCCGTTCGCGATTGAGGATCACCGCCAACCGCTGCAAATGCCCCGAAGCGCCTGAACTGACAGGCGCCGGCTGCGGGAGTGGCAGCAGCAGATCACTGAACGAACCGCCGGTTTCCAACGGCGGAAAATGCTCAGGCACCGGCTCTGCGGCGAAGCGTGACAACGTGCCCTGGCCCAACCCCCGCTGCTGCTCGATGCGCTGCAGCGCCGCGTGAAAAGCTGCCTCACCGTCGGCACTGAAGGCGTTGCCCGACAGATTCGTCCTCATCAATGCGTCAGGATGCGCCAGCGCTTGCGGCGACAGGGACGCGATCCAGTTGTCTCGTAAATCGAGCCATGACAGCCGTGGCAGAGTTTCCGCCCCGGTGGGCCAGGCCAGCAAATCCGTCGATCTCAGATTCAAGGCCTCGAGCCCGCTCAAAGCCGTGGCATCGAGTCGCCCCAGCGGGTTATGACTCAGGTTCAGCCGTACCAGTTGTGGCAGCGCATTGAGTTGGCGCTGGACCATTGCCGTCACGGTGATTCTGTTACCGGACACGTCGAGCCGACGCAGCGCGGGCAACGTCTGCGCTGCAAAAGGAAGCTCGGTGAACGTACATCCCTCCAGTTCAAGCGTTTCGATATGACTGAAGGCGCGAATAAAATCCCGCGCCTGGCCGGAGGGCACGTTCAGCCCTCCCAGACGCAGCGTGCGCACATGGGCGAAACTGCCGGCCGGCAACGAAGGAAGCTCGACACCGGTGGTGGCGCCGGGCAGCTCGACGAAGCTAAAGCGCTCAACGTCGGCTGCCAGGCCATAGCGCTGACGAATCGCACCGTGCCAGCTGCTTTTCAGCGTATGTAACAGGTCCGCGCTGCCCCCTGTCGACCAGCGCCGCGCGGGCGCTGCATAGCGTGATCCCTGGCGCGGGGATGGCGGATAAAACGCGGCGAAGATGGCCTCATGTTCGGCCAGAAGCTGCTCGATCGCCGCCACCCTTGCCGACGGTGTTGACCAGGCCGCGTTGAATGCCTGCGGCAAAGGGTCGGCGCTATCCGGCGCGACGGCCATGCTATCGAGTTCGGCGCGGCAATATTCACTGACCATCTGATGCACATCGAGCAGTTGGCCGCGCGGGCCGGAGTGGCGGCTGACAAACTCATAGGCCCGACGGAACGTCGCTGGGGTGACACGTGACCAATCCAGCGATAGCCCGGCCCAGAGTCTGTCATGGCCGCTGTAGAGCGAGTCGGGCAAGGTTTCGATCAAGGTGTGCGTGAGGTCAAGGCGTCTGAGCTGCTCAAGTCGTTCAACGTATGCTGGCCACCGCCATAACGCGTGGGGCGCATCGATGCGTAATCTGCGCAGTCGTGTCAGCGATTGCAGGTCAAGACCATGCAAGGTGGTGGAATCGAATCCGTGATAGTCGATGCGCAGTTCCTCCAGCGAAGTCAGTCCACCCAGCCTTCGCGCAAAGCTTTCCGCGAGCAATGGCGCATCGGTAGAGAAACGCAGACGTCTCAGCCCGGGCAGCCGCTCAACGGCCTCTGGCAATGTGCTAAGCGGTCGGGTGACAGGTGTCTGGCCATAGCGCCTCAATTCACCGAGCCATAAATCGGTGACATTCGGGAACGCCGTCAGAAACCCGTCCGCATTGGCGTCGGTTATGCCGATGCCGGTGATGGCCAGTTCACGCACGTGGGGAAAGCCTGTACTCAGCTCGGGCAATGGCGTGTCGCAATGGATTGTCAGGCGGGCCGCCTCCGCCGCCTGCCCGGCCAGCGGACCATTACGCCATGTCTCTCGCAGTGTCTGTGCCAGTTGCGCCCTGTGCGTTGCAGTGCGGCTATCACTCGGCGCTGCCTGCCATCGCTCAAGTGCAACGTTCAACGCGTCCCAATCCTGGCGGCGAGATTCCAGTTCGAGCTGAATCTGCGTTTCACTCTGGCCGTGTTGCCGGGCGAGAAATGCCCGTGCCTGGCGCGACTCGGGGTATAGATGCGCAATGCGTGATTCGAGGGATGGATTGAGGCCTGTACCACGGCCACTGGCGTAATAACCCAGCAGTCGTGCGCCCACGCGTACCGGCGGTTTGAACCACTTTGCAGCCGGCGACAGCAATCGCGCAGCTTCGGCTCGATGACGGTGGGCCGATTCGATGATTTTCTGTTGCAGCTCACCATGGGCGTTGCCGACAGACAATCCGATTGATGAACGTGTGTCCTCAGGCAACGCGTGCATGAGCGAACTGTAAAAGCTGTCCTGGACCCTCGAGACTCTGTTCAATGCCTGGGCGTGATCATTGAACGCTTGATAGAAAGGTCCGTTTTTCGCCAGATAGCGTCTAACCGGCGCCATCGGCTCGCCGATGCTGTCGAGCAAGGTGCCAGTCACGCTCCCCTCGCGAATTTCCAGACGTAGCGAGTGCGGCCAGCCAGACAATTGTTCCAGCGCGTGCAAAGCCAGTCGCCGACTGTCCGCCGACGCCAGGTTTTCGCTGTGCAAACCGGCAAATGCGCGGGCCTGGCGGCCATGGCGGACATGCCAGCGAGCCTCTTCCAGCATTCTCAAAGGGGAACGCCCGGTCGCATCCATTCGGGCCAGCTCGTGCGTCGAAGCATGCTCGATCACATCCTGGGCAGCCACGTCGCTGAGAGCGGGACATTCACGCTGCAACAGGCGCACAGGCGCACTCGACGATTCGGTACCCCGATAAAGACTGTCAAAAATCGCCGGTTGACGCGTATAGGCGTACTCGGCGAGTTGTTTGCCGAACTCATCGGGCCGTGCCGGGCGAAATTGTGCTGCCGTTCGTCCCAGCAGATAGTTGATTTCCTGCTCTTCCAACGCAGCCAGAATCCGCGCCGGCATTTCCCCGTTCAACACTTGCGTGCGTGTCAGGCGGATAGCGGGCTTGTGGCCCAAACCGGGCAGCGTATTCTGCGCACCATAGCGGATGGACGGCCCTGCTCCGTGCGGATCAGCTGTCATCTCCAGAACCCGATCGGCAGGCCAACGGGGCATCTCGGTGACCAGCGGGACTGCATACAGGTAGTGCTCGTCGATGGGCCTGGCTCCGCGCAATTGCTCGACCATTTGCCTCGCCTGTGCATCGGCATCGAACAGGCGCATGGCGTCTCGCAGTTCAGGGGGCGGGGGCAACTGATTCAGATGCATCTTGCGCAGGGCGCCATCGCTGATACCGCTGATATCGGCCAGCGCCAGCAAGGTGTCATCGGAGTAACCATCGGTGAGGTGCCCGATGCGTCTCAGCAGGGTCAGGCGATCCCACGCCATGGGCTGTTCCAGGCTCAGGCGCCAGGCACCGTGGCCGTTATGGCTGAGCAACGGTTGGTAAGCCAGAGAATCGGTGGGATGTTTCAACCGCCAGTGCCCGCTGGAGCGGTCAAACGTCTGCTCATAGAGCCTGCCGCCCTGGCGCATCCAGGTTGTGCCGGCGACGCGGTACTGCCCCGCCGCGTCGGGCCGCGACAACTTGCCGGGGCTGAGCGCTTGTTCATAGCCGCGCAAGGTCGGCCGCCACAGGCGCCTCTTGCCATCAGGCAGCGTCACCGGGTGCAGATCTTCGATCAGCGGCTCCGGTTTAACGGCTGTCACCCGATTGAATGTTGCTCCTGCGGCGGCCATCGCGCCGATCTGCGCAAGGTTTTCAGCCACGTCGACAAGATGCGCCCTGGCGGCGTGTTTATCCCCCTCGCTCCACTCGATCACGCCTTCGACAGTTTCGTAGAGCAACTGGGCCGTCATGACAACCAGCATGACTTCGCCCAGTACCGGAACGAACATGGACGCCATGTTCAGCGCCAGCAGACCAAATTGCAGCAGCCCGGACAGCTTGGCATCGCGCGCCTTGGCGTCGACGTCGGCGGTAGGTACCGCGTGACCACGAGCGTCGTTGATGACCTTGTCACGATGTTTTTCGTACAAGTACGCCCAGAGGTCGCTATTCCTCGCCCACGGATATACCTGAAGGTGCGGCATCAACGAAACTGCCACGTAAGGATCGGTATCCGGGATCATTTTTTGATATTTCGGTGAAGTCTTCCAGATCTCTACAAAAATCAACGTTGTCTGCAGGATTTTGCGCCACGGTGACGACAGCCAATCCGACGCGCCGTCTGCAGACTTTACGAATTGGCTGAAGTAATACGCACGCTTCTCATATGGGAAGAACTGACTGAAGAATCGTTGATAGGACGTAGGGGCCGTGCTGTCCGCCTGTTGCGCATCGCGAGCACTCAACAGGCGCTTGAAGGTGTCCTGCATTTGCGTGCCGGTATAGCGCTTGAGCGGGTGTTCCGGATCGTTGGGGACGTACAGAATTACCGCGTCCACCGGGCCATACTTTTGCGCGATCTTGAACACCACACATCCGACCAGCCGGTGCCGCATCAAGCCCAAGTCTTGAAACCACACCTGCTTGTCGCCGATTCGCGGGTGCCTTTCGCCGTTGATCACCGCGAGGATCATCGCGTGATCTTCAGGTTGAATATCCTTGGTCAACAGTGCGCGTTCGGCTGCCGCGCGCATGGCCGTTTTCTGACTGGCGATGAAGTGCCGGCGCAACTTGGCTTCCGCGGCCGGATCGAGCGGATGGAAAAACCTTGTCAGATAAGCCTGGTACCGGGCACCGATATCCAGTTCGCGGCACAGGTTCAGGTAGTTCCTGACCGACACATTCACCGGAACAGCCTTGAGGGCACCTTTTACGGCGGTCGCGGTTGCGAAGCCAGAGCTGCTGTGAAAGGCGCCATAAGCACACTCATCACTTTCGAAGTTGTGCAAAGCGGCCTGGAGCATCGGCAGCGTCAATGCCTCGAATGAACCGATTTCCTCGCCGAGAATGCCAGCGCGTATTGGCCGCCTGAGGCACAACAGCGTGTTATCCAGATCCACGGCGACCTGGTAGCGGTGTTTCAGCGCCTGCGCCAGGAGCGGCCGGGCGAAGGTTTCGATGTCTTTGAAGGTGGACATGGAGCGGTCCAGCCTCGTCTGAGCAATAAAACTCATCCTGTAGCTGGTATTGACCACCTGACGCTGGGCCGGCGTCGCCTGCGTGTACCAGCGCGGGAACACTGTCTGCGCCTGCTTGAGCTCGGTTTTCCTGTGCACCGGCGCCTGAGTCAGCCAATGCGGCATCACGGATTCGAGCCAGGGTGCGTGGAGGCTCTCGGACGCCGCAGGTTTGAGGGGGCGCTCGGTTACGGTCGAAACGTCTGAATCGGTGGACATACATCGCTCCTGTAAATGGAGCGACAGCACATCACTGACGCCGCGCTGTCCGGCGGTACATGGCTATATCCCGTGCGCAAAAGTTGTAACGCGGCATCCGTGACCACAGCGATTGACTATGCTTCGGGGGACGATTTTTCGCAGAGGGATTTATGGACGATCCAGTCGACAACAAACCGCCGAGTTTTTGGCAGATGCTGCACAGCGTCATGGCCGCGGCGTTCGGCGTGCAAAGCGGCAAGAACCGGGAAAGGGACTTTACCCACGGCAAACCCAGCCACTTCGTGATTCTCGGCGTTTTGTTTACAGCCGTGTTTGGCCTGACGCTGTTTGCCATCGTCAAACTGGTGTTGTATCTGGCCGGGGTGTGATGGTGCCAGGCCGGGCACCGACTCGAGCTATCCGGGCCCTGAAAGAAAGGCCCGGAACGCTGATTTTTACTGATGGCTGACCCAGAAGACCGCTGTTCCTACAACGAGAATGATCAGGAACAAAATGGCCCACGCGTCGACGCTGCTGTCGCTTTTCCTGGCTTTGGTCGGGTTGCTCATTGCATCGCCTCTTGTCGGTTTTATCGGTGATTGCACAAAGACTCGATCACAGTTAAGACGATGATTGTCCGCACGACAAATGTGGATTAGATGACCGGCATTCGCGTTAGGCGATTTGGTTCTTTACATATACTCAAACATCACTTTTGCGCATAACTGCAAACGGGTATATTGCCCCGGCTCCGTGACGGAGTGCGCGGCCGTGCGCGCAGAATTGCAGAGGCAACATCGGACTCCAGCAAGCGAAAACGCAGCGTTTTCCGAGTAGCCCAAGCCTGAGAACAGGACTTATATGTACGTATACGACGAGTACGATCAGCGGATCATCGAGGACCGCGTCAAGCAGTTCCGTGATCAGACCCGACGCTATCTGGCAGGTGAGCTGAGCGAAGAAGAATTCCGCCCCCTGCGCCTGCAAAATGGCCTGTACATCCAGCGTTTCGCGCCGATGTTGCGCGTGGCGGTGCCTTACGGCCAGCTCACTTCGCGCCAGGTGCGCATGATGGCCAAAATCGCCCGCGACTACGACAAGGGCTATGCCCACATCAGTACGCGGCAGAACGTGCAGTTCAACTGGCCTGCGGTGGAAGACATCCCGGACATCCTCGCTGAACTCGCGACCGTTCAGATGCACGCGATCCAGACCAGCGGCAACTGCCTGCGCAACGTCACCACCGACCAGTTCGCCGGTGTCGCTGCCGACGAAGTGATCGACCCGCGTCCATGGTGCGAGATCGTCCGCCAGTGGACCACGTTCCACCCGGAATTCGCCTACCTGCCGCGCAAATTCAAGATCGCTGTCAACGGCTCGACCAGTGACCGCGCTGCCATTGAAGTCCACGACATCGGCCTGGAACCTGTCTACAACGCTGCTGGCGAGCTGGGTTTCCGCGTGCTGGTTGGTGGCGGCCTCGGTCGTACGCCGGTGGTGGGCGCATTCATCAATGAATTCCTGCCTTGGCAAGACCTGCTGAGCTATCTCGACGCCATCCTGCGTGTGTACAACCGCTACGGCCGTCGCGACAACAAATACAAGGCGCGGATCAAGATCCTCGTCAAGGCGCTCACGCCTGAAGTGTTCGCGCAGAAAGTCGATGCGGAAATGGAGCACCTGCGCGGTGGCCAGACCACGCTGACCGAAGCCGAACTGCATCGCGTCGCCAAGCATTTCGTCGACCCGGACTACAAAACCCTCGACAACCAGACTGCGCAACTGGCCGATCTGGACCAAGAGCATCCGGGTTTCGCCCGCTGGCGCAGCCGCAACACCCTGGCGCACAAGAAACCCGGCTATGTGGCTGTGACGCTGTCGTTGAAGCCGACCGGCGTTGCCCCTGGCGACATCACCGACAAGCAACTCGACGCCGTCGCCGATCTGGCCGAGCGCTACAGTTTCGGTCAACTGCGCACCTCCCACGAGCAGAACATCATTCTTGCCGACGTCGAGCAGAGCCAGTTGTTCACCCTGTGGGGCGAGTTGCGTGAAGGCGGTTTCGCTACGCCGAACATCGGCCTGCTGACCGACATCATCTGCTGCCCAGGCGGTGACTTCTGCTCGCTGGCCAACGCCAAGTCGATCCCGATTGCCGAATCGATCCAGCGTCGCTTCGATGATCTGGACTACCTGTTCGACATCGGCGAGCTGGACCTGAACATCTCCGGTTGCATGAACGCCTGCGGTCATCACCACGTCGGCCACATCGGTATTCTCGGCGTGGACAAGAAAGGCGAAGAGTTCTATCAGGTCTCCCTCGGCGGCAGCGCCAGCCGTGATGCGAGCCTGGGCAAGATCCTCGGCCCGTCCTTCGCACAGGAAGCCATGCCTGACGTGATCTCGAAGCTGATCGACGTGTACGTTGAACAACGCACCGAAGACGAGCGCTTCATCGACACTTATCAGCGTATTGGCATCGACCTCTTCAAGGAACGCGTCTATGCAGCGAATCATTAAGAACAACGAAGTCGTCGACGAAACCTGGCATCTGTTGCCGAAGGATTTCAATATCGATGAAATCAGCAACTGCGACGATCTGATCGTGCCGCTGCAGCTGTGGCGCGAACACAGCCGCATGCTCCTGGCCCGCGACGGTGGTCTGGGTGTGTGGCTGGATGCTGATGAAGAGGCCGAGGAAATCGGTGAGGACGTCGCCAAGTTTCAGGTGATCGCCTTGAACTTCCCGGCGTTTACCGACGGCCGTAACTACTCCAATGCCCGTCTGCTGCGTGACCGTTATGGTTTCAAAGGCGAGCTGCGTGCGATTGGCGATGTACTGCGGGACCAATTGTTCTACATGCATCGCTGCGGTTTCGACGCCTTTGCCATTCGCGCGGACAAAGACCCGTACGAAGCACTGGAAGGCCTCAAGGACTTCTCGGTGACTTACCAGGCTGCCGCTGACGAACCACTGCCGCTGTTCCGTCGCCGCTAAGCGTCGGACGTTGTTGCAGACATAAAAACGCCGGTCATGTGACCGGCGTTTTTATGTCTGCGGTTTACCAGAAGCGTTGCTGGGTAAGACGGCTCCACCAGCTCAACAGCACGCGGTCCACCGAACCGCTGGCGGCCATGCCGATGCGTTCCTGCAGGCTTTTGCGCTCGGCGTAGTGCAGATGATAGACCTCGGCCTGTTTGGCCTTCTGTGCCAGGTATTCATCGCTGGTCTTCAGTTCGTCCACCAGTTGGTTTTCCAGCGCAGCGATACCGAGCCACACCTCACCGGTAGCCACCTCATCGATCGCCAGTTGCGGGCGATAACGGGCGACGAAGTTTTTGAACAAGCGATGGGTAATGTCGAGGTCTTCCTGAAACTTCTCGCGACCCTTTTCGGTGTTTTCACCAAACACGGTCAGGGTGCGCTTGTACTCACCGGCGGTGAGCACTTCGAAATCGATATCGTGCTTCTTCAAAAGGCGATTAACGTTGGGCAATTGCGCGACCACGCCGATCGAACCGAGGATGGCGAACGGAGCGCTGATGATCTTGTCGCCGATGCACGCCATCATGTAACCGCCGCTGGCCGCGACCTTGTCGATGCACACGGTCAGTGGCACGCCCGCATCACGGATTCGAGCCAGCTGCGACGATGCCAGACCGTAGCTGTGCACCATGCCGCCGCCACTTTCCAGACGCAGAACCACTTCGTCTTTCGGCGTGGCCAGGGTCAGCAGCGCGGTGATCTCGTGGCGCAAGCTCTCGGTGGCGGAAGCCTTGATATCGCCATCGAAGTCGAGCACGAACACCCGGGATTTGGTCTCAGGCTTGTTCTTTTGCTTCTTCGCGCTTTTTTCTGTTTTCGCTTCGCCCTTGCGCAATGCCTTGAGCTGATCCTTGTCGAGCAGGGTCTGCTCCAGGCGTTCACGCAGGCCCTTGTAGAAATCGTTGAGCTTGCTGACCTGCAACTGGCCCGCCGATTTGCGCCGGCCCTTGCTGCGCAATGCAGCAAAACTGGCCAGCACCACCAGAATGGCGATCACCAGCGTGACGGTCTTGGCCAGGAAGCTGGCGTATTCGGTGAAAAAATCCACAGAGACTCCTCAAAGCAATGCGTGACGGTGTATTACACGCGGAATGGCTCCAGCATACCCATGCGCTGGCTCATCGGCCAGCCGTGAAACCTCTGGCAACACGCCTGTAACGGGCATTTCAAACAAGCGTATGTTTTTTCATTGACAGCCTTACGCCATCCTCATAACCTCGCCTGACCTTCAACGTACCGGGACGACGCGGACGTGGGCAGCATCTACTTGATACGACATGGCCAGGCCTCCTTTGGTGCAGACGATTACGACGTGCTGTCGCCGACCGGTGTGCGTCAGGCAGAAATCCTCGGCCAGCACCTCGCCGACCTCGGTATCAGCTTCGATCGTTGCCTTGCCGGTGACCTGCGTCGCCAACAGCACACGGCCACCAGTGCACTGGAGCAATTCAGCGCCAGAGGCCTGCCGGTTCCAGTCCTCGAGACCGATTCCGCCTTCAACGAATTCGATGCCGATGCGGTGATCCGCGCTCTGCTCCCGGCCATGTTGCCGGAAGAGCCGGAAGCCCTCGACATCCTGCGCAACGCCGCGCAGAACCGCGGTGAATTCCAGCGCATCTTCGCCCTGATCGTCGAGCGCTGGCTTGCCGGTACCTACGACACACCCGGACTGGAAAGCTGGCTGGGTTTCGTCGAACGGGTTCAAGCCGGGCTGCACCGCATCCTCGACCTGGCGGAAAAAAACCAGAAAATCGCCGTGTTTACCTCCGGCGGTACCATCACTGCCCTGCTCCACCTGATTACGCAAATGCCTGCCAGACAGGCCTTTGAATTGAACTGGCAAATCGTCAACACCTCGCTCAACCAATTGAAGTTTCGTGGTCGCGAGGTGGCTCTGGCTTCCTTCAACAGTCACGCACACCTGCAACTGCTGAAGGCCCCGGAACTCATCACTTTTCGCTGAGTCCGGCTTACTGTGACCCTGGCTGTAACCACCCAGCTCCCATGACCAAGAAAGGATCGAACCATGACCTCCGTAGCTGATGCCGTAAAAGCAATGCAAGCCAAGTTCAACCCAGCCGCCGCTGCCGGTCTGGACCTGGTCTTCGGTTTCAACATCACCGACGAAGACAAGCAATACGCACTGATCGTCAAAGACGGCACCTGCGAAATTCAGGAAGGTGAAAACCCGGACGCCAACTGCACGCTGGTGCTGGACAGCCAGACCCTGAAAGACATCGTCAGCGGCGAAACCGACGGCATGCAGGCCTTCATGGGCGGCAAGCTGCGCGTTGAAGGCGACATGATGCTGTCGATGAAACTGTCCGAGCTGTTCCCTTCGTAAGAAGCTTCTTGGTAAAACACAAATCCCGCTTATTGGCGGGATTTGTCGTTTCAACCATTGAAGACATGGCAACGTGAGTTAACGCTTGGCTGAAGCCGTCCCATCAAGCTCTTTTTTTACCTGAAGGTATGCCGCCTCTTCATCACTTTTTTCGATCAGATTCGAAGCCATCGAGCGGGGCAAGAGTTTCTTTTCTGTCACGTCCCAATCGATCGTAACGACCACAGTCTTGTTTGCAAACGTGATGAAAAGCCAATAGGAATCCACCGGCCTGTCAGGCTCGGCAAATGAACTATAGGCATACCGTATCTGGCGGTGCAGGTCCGGCGTATTCAGAATGAGATCTTCGGTGTCCAACCTCGGAAACTGTCGCCCTACAGCGAATAACGCTTCTGTCAAGAGAACATCATTCTCAATATGTCGCAAACTTTCAGGCCTATTGCGCAGCATGGTCACTGGGCTCTCTTCAGGCGGAGTAACCATGAGACGCGGGCGATACATACCTGAACTGAACCACCGGCTGGCGTCGAAACGGTTTTCTTCCGGACTCCACGGGCCGTAATACATCATTACTTTGGCTGGCATCTGGGCTTCCTTGGCGTAAATAAATAGTCCTGCAAAGCTGACAGCAATCAACAAGACACATAAGACGTGACGTTTGCCTATAAGCTTCAGGAGCGTCATAGCGGTTTATAGGCAAGCAGGTGTTTGGGTACGCCGTCCGGTGTATCACCTGATCGAACGTCACGATGTGCGCCTAAGGCATCCAGCGGAAATCCAATCTTCCGTTCATACAATGCTCGGCTGTCATCGTGCGCCAGCAAATTGCGCTCTTCTTCAGAGACTGTTGGCGTTGGCGCCTGCGGCGCCAGTTCATCAGGTAGTTGCGCCGTTGGGTCTTTGAGGGTCTTGCGATGTTCGATCAGCTTTCGTTCATAAGCGGTTTTTCGACTCAAATAATTCCGCATCGCTCGCCCATCAGCTGCTTCTCTTTCACGAATTCCCGGCACAGATCCCCGTTCTGCGGCAGTACCATAAGTTGTGTCGTAGTTGCTGCGTCTTGGAAATGCCCACACGGTGGTCCGGGTCGCATTAGCAAGAATCTGCGCCAAGCTACGCTCGTAATGAGGATCTTCTGTTTCATTGACCTTGAAGTCGGCATCGATACCCAAACCTGTGCGACAAGCGTAGGAGTGAATTTTCGCACCATAGGCAAACGCTTCGGGTTTGAACATATTCGCCTGTGCATCACGCAGACGGTAGCTATCGTTTTTATCCAGCTCGTAGCCCAACTCGATACTGCCCACCACACCATGGGAAAAAAAGTCGAGCTGTTTGATCTCGCGCCCGCGGCGTTGCCGAGCTGCGATGAAATCCACAAGACCGGATATCGAGTCCATCTCTCGGTACTGGGCCCCGTGCTGATTTTCGACAACGTCCTTCAAAGCCGTCAGCAAGTTCTCCGGATAGTCATTTTTGAAAATCAGAAATACACGCTGGATCGTGAAGTTTGGAGTGCCGGTTGGATACTTTGTGAGTTGGCGGATACCCTGATTGATAAAGCGCATCTTGTTGCCCTTCTGGCCACGAACCTTTTCATAAAGGGACATGTAAGACGCACCCACAACCGTTACGTAATCCTGTGCCAGCGTACCTTTCACTTGGGTCGTTGTATGTTGATCGCTTGTTCGAGCTTGATTCTTTTTGGGGGCTGCCACCTGCCACCTCCCTTAGTAATCTAGGCCGAGCGCGTCGAGATGGGCGGCAGCTTCCTTACCCCACTGCACAACTATCGAAGTCGGGTTGGCCGTAAACACTCGCGCGGCGTTACCATGACTATCGGTATGGCCTACGAGACGCTGACCGTCACCCGTTTCGATGCAATAGAGCATGTCGGGAATAGCTTCGCCAGTGGCCTCATCAACCAGTTGGAAGCGCTCGCTGTGTTTAGGAACAGTGATAATCGGGGAGAAAGGTGCGGAACCGACCTGGGTGCCGACAAAAACGTCGCCAGAGCCCGTGATTATCATGCCTCCGTGGGCCGTCGCACTGCCCAAGAAAGCATAGGCTTGCCATTGATCAAAATATTGCTGATGCCTTCGGTGACAGTGTCTCCGCACGCTGTGGTGTCTCCGACACGCAAAACTGGCATTCCATTGATGTTTACATCACCGGAACCGCTGTTACCGGGATTGGTGCCATGGCCTGTGATCGGGCATGCATTAAGATCGCTGAGTCGAGCGGCAGGCTTTGCCATCTTTAACTTCCTTGTAGTAAGCGTGGGCGCGAAATGTACCGGATCTTTATATTGGTTGAAAGCCTGAATCCAGACGTAGAATGCGAGCCGCCGCGAATGTAGCTGGCAGCGACTCATCGGCCCTTGATCGCTCCCGGAACCTGGAAATTGTCGTGTCGGATTCGCAGGCCCACACAAATACGATCAACCCTCCTGCAACAACCGCGTATCCAGCCCAAACCGCTCTTGCGAAACCATCCTGAACTGACCCTCCGCCAGATCGCAACTCACCAGCAAATTCCACGAGTGCCGGGTGGCTACCGAAGGCACCAGAACAAATGGATGTTCAGCCAACAGTGCATCGGCAAACTTTCGCTGGTTGGGTGAGGTTTTGATCGGGGTGAGCCAATGCGGATTAGGCACATCTTCCGGTTGCACGATTCTGACGCTGGCGTCGTGGGTGATTTCAAAACAGGTCAACACATAGGGTTCCTGATCAAGCGCATCGAAGCTGCCATGGGCGGCCACCTCCAGTATCGCCGTGGAGGGGTCGACCGACGCATAAACGACTCTGCGGCCGGGCGTATTCCAGCGGCCGCCGTCCCGTTTCGATCCGAGGCCGCTGTCCCAGGTCTCGCTGTACACCTCGCGATCCAGCCGCCAGGCGTACCAGCGATCATCCCAGGGCAAGGGATTCATTGATAAACCCCGTATTTGATCTGGTTCAGATACTCCTCCACCATCCTGAAGCCCAGCGCATGTCCAACCAGATCGAGCGGCACATAACCGTAGAAGTAAGTAGCGCGTTGCTCCAGCCATGACTCGGCCTTGGCCTGACGCCCGAATACTTCGATGGCCAGTTCCAGCGCAGCGGCATATTGGTAGGCGATGACGCTCTGCGGCGTGTCCAGGCGCACCGACGCGCCTTCCTTGAGCAGGCGTCGCACGGTTCTCACGGATTTGCCGGTGATACGTTTGACCATCTCTCCCTGTTGGTACAGCTCGGAGGTTGCGATCATGTTCACTACATCAAGCAGCTCAAATCCTTCGCTTGTGCAGCGCAGGATGAGCATCGGATCGTCGCCGGTATCCTGTCCACGCAACAGCAACTCCAGAGGTTTGCCCTCGAGCTTCTTCAAGCCCGTGAGCCGGGGCACTTTGGCGCTCGGCATGGCAACGTCCTCCGAGGGACACCTGGCGCGATCGTCGCGCCAGTAATGGCGAGGCGAGTAAGCAGGCGTATGGCTTTCAATCAGTGGGATTCGCATAGTCCATCCTTTGTCCGGGTCCAGAGCGATCTGTGCGCTCGATGACTTCAATGTCAGGACTGATCCTATAGACCCGGCGTCCGACGACCAACCTGAAAAAGTCGTCGGAAATATCCCCAAATCTGATCAAAACGCTCCTGTTTCCGTAGGACTCAAACGCAATTTTCAGCGGTTCAATCCGTTGTTGCTTTCAGGTTGGGGAGAGAGCCTTTTGACTTACAATGCGCTCCACCTCCAGACACCGGCCCTGCCCCATGGACATCGACCTCGCTCGCACTTTCCTCGAAATCGTCCGTCACGGCAGTCTCGCCGCCGCTGCGCAGAAGCTGTTCGTCACGCAGACCGCCATCACCGCGCGGGTGCAGAAACTCGAAAGCCAGTTGGGCAGTACGCTGTTCGTGCGCAATCGCGCCGGGGCGAAGTTGACGGCCAATGGCGAAGCGTTCGTGATCTACGCCAATCAACTGGTGCAGACCTGGGAAGCCGCGCGCCGCGACTTGCCGCTGCCCGAGGGTTATCACAACGTTCTGCATATCGGTGGCGAGGTCAGCCTGTGCAACCCGTTGATGCTCAGTTGGGCGGCGGAACTGCGCGAGAAAATCCCCGGCCACGCACTGCGCATGGAAATTCGCGATGGCGAAAATCTGCTGCGTCAGCTCGAACTCGGTGTGCTCGATGCCGCGCTGGTTTATCAGCCGGAATACTGGCCGGGTCTGCAGGTCGAGCAAGTGCTGGAGGAAAAACTGATTCTGGTGCGCGCGCCCGAGCGTCCGGAGCCTTACGTCTACATCGACTGGGGCCCGGATTTCCGCCGCCAGCACGACGCCGCCCTGCCGGAAAAAGCCAAAGCCGCGCTGAGCTTCAACCTTGGCCCGCTGGCCCTGCAATACATCCTCGAACATGGCGGCAGCGGCTATTTCCGCACTCGCGTTGTGCGCACTTACCTGGAGACCGGCGCCCTGGAAGCCGTCACCAAAGCGCCGGAATTCGGCTATCCGACCTATCTGGTGTATTCCCGTGATCGCGACTCGGCAGTGCTGCAGCAGGCCTTCGATCTGTTGCGCGAAGTGATCCGCACCGATGACGACTGGTCGCAGCGCTGGAATCCGTTGAGCTGACGGACAGCCTCAGTCCAGAGCATGGCGCTTAAGGCCGCAAGGTTCGCGCTGCACAAGTCAGCGGATCGGCTAATCTGCCGGGTATAACAACAATACCCGCAGGTGAAACGCATTGAGGCAGACCACCGAGGCATTCCGCAGCCGCTACCGGGCGGCCATTCATCCTTTGTACAACCCATGGCTGCATGGCGCGTTCGTGCTGCTGTTCGGCATTTTCGCCGTCGCTGCGTTCTGGCGCACGGTGCATTCAGTGAGCTGGCTGGAATGGCTGACGGTGCCGCTGAGCCTGTTGTTGTTCAACTTCGGCGTATACATGGTCCATCGCCATTTGGGCCATCACAAAAAAGCTTTCGCAAAGATGTTCTACGCGCGGCATGCCGGCGACCATCACAGTTTTTTCACCCCCAGGCACATGACCTACGACAGCGCGCGGGACTGGCGGGTGATCCTGTTTCCAGCCTGGCTAATCGTCATTCATACGCTATTGATCACCCTGCCGCTGTGGTGGCTGCTCGCGCAGGTCAACGCCAATGTCGCCGGGCTGTTTGCCGGGTGCATGGTGCTCGGTTATCTACTCTATGAGGTGTTCCATGCCTGTGAACATCTGCCACCGCAAAATCCGTTGACCCGCTTGCCATGGATCCGCCAGATGCGCCGTCTGCATGAACTGCATCACCGACGCGAGCGCATGCAGGAGCGCAATTTCAACATCGTTCTGCCCTTGATGGACTACCTGTTCGGCACGCTGTACCTCGAGCCGGAACCCGCCCCTTTGAGTAATTCGCAAATGCCCATGACGCGCATGCAGCACCAGATCGATATCGCCGGCGAGCCGGTCGCTGTGCTGGCCTATGCCGCCAGCGTCAGTCACTGGCCGGACTGGCATCCCTCCTCATTGAAGATTGACGGTCCGCACGGTCCACTCCATGCCGGTGCGCGTTTCGAAGAGGATATCCATGCCGGCGGACGTGCCGGTCACTTGCGCTGGGAAGTCACTGAATATCTGCCGGGCCGGCGCTGGTGCGCACGCGCGCAAAGTGATCAGGGCCTGTCCCTGCGTTTGACTTACGAGTCCTCGGCGGAGGCTGGTGGCACGCGATTCGTGCGTACGCTGGAATATCGCTTTGACGGTTTGCTCATGCGTCTGGCCAATCGCCTGTTACTCAAGCGACGCATCGAGCGCGAATCTGCCGCGTCCATGCTTGCCCTGCGCGACACGACCGCGCAGTACATCGGCGCGGCGAGGGCCAGCGCGTGAAATTACGTTATCTGCTGTGCCTGCTGATCGTTCTGGTCATCGCCTTCTTGTTGTTGCTGCCAACCAAAGTCGAACCGGTAGCATGGACACCATCACCGGCGCCCTCGTTGAAAGACGGCATCTACGCGGACAACCGGCGCCTCAAAGCTGTGGCGAAGGTCGGGCCAAGCGACATCGAAGGGCCTGAGGCGCTGCTGCTGGAAGACGAATTTCTCATCACCGGATTGCATGACGGAAGGCTGATCCGCAGCAGCCTCGACGGCGCGCAGCGCAAGGTCCTCGCCGACACCGGTGGCCGTCCCTTGGGCCTCGCCCGTCATCCGAACGGCATGCTGGTGATCGCCGATGCGGTCAAAGGCTTGTTGTCGCTGGATGCGCAGGGCCGCGTGATCCCCTTGACCACCGAGGCCAACGGCGTGCCATTTGGATTTACCGATGATGTGGCGGTCGACAAGTCAGGCCACTACGCCTACTTCAGCGATGCCTCGAGCCGCTGGGGCTATGGCCATGACGGTGAGGCGATCATCGAGCACGGCGCCGACGGCCGTTTGCTGCGTTACGACTTTCAGAGCGGCAAGACCAGCGTCTTGCTCGACAAGTTGCAGTTCGCCAACGGCGTCACCCTTGGCCCCGACGAAGCCTATGTGCTGGTCAATGAAACCGGTGCTTATCGCATCAGCCGCTACTGGCTGAGCGGGCCGAAGGCCGGTACCCATGATGTGTTCATCGACAACTTGCCGGGGCTTCCGGACAACCTCTCGTTCAATGGCAGCAATCGCTTTTGGGTAGCGTTGTACGCGCCGCGCAACGCATTACTCGACGGCACCGCGCAGCACCCGTTCGTGCGCAAGATGATCGTGCGGGCGTTGACGGTTTTGCCCAAGCCTGTCGAAAAGCGTGGGTTTGTGCTGGGACTGGATCTGGACGGCAAGGTGATTGCCAATCTGCAGGACGCGAGCGATGGCAATTATTCGCCGATTACCACGGTGCGCGAATATGGGCAGTGGTTGTATTTCGGCTCGTTGAAGGCGAGGCATATGGGGCGGATGGGGTTGGATGCGGCGCTGAAGTGAGCCTGCGGGATTTGCGGGGGAATGGACTTGCGTCTTCGCGAGCAGGCTCGCTCCCACAGGGGAAACGAATTCCAAATGTGGGAGCGAGCCTGCTCGCGAAGGCGGCCTGTCAGTTGCTGGACCGGTCGAACTTCTCCGGATCTTCATCCTCCGGCAGTTCTTTCACCGTTTTTTCCGGATGCGCTGTGGTATGCGCCGGGCTGTTGGGTTCAGGGCGGGTCGGAATCGGGTCGAAGCCGCCCTGCTCCTCACTGGGGAATTTCGGATCGTTCATGAGGCACCTCGCAACGAGTCGATGGTTTGCAGACTCTGCACATTGGAGGTGCCGCGGGGGTCGCCGTTCCCTTCGGATGGCGACCACGGGTCAGGTAATTACTGACCGGTCAGCGGCTGCCCGGCCAACCGGGCGACGATCTGCTCCTTGACGATCACGCGCTTCTCTTTGAGCTTCTTCAATTCGTCGTCACTGGGGGCGTCTGACTGGGCGTTCTCGGCCTCGACCACTTCAGCATCCACCTCGAAATACTTGTTGAGCAGCGAATCCAGCTTCGCATCCTCGGAGCGTTTTTGCTCGATCTCTTCCTTCTTGCAGCCCAGGTCCTGATACAGATCATGTGAAACCGGCATGAAACACCTCCATCAAATTGATCGACAACCAGCGCGACCGATGCGCTGACTCGTTATCAGCATGGCCTTGCGCAATGGCTTCTGTCGACACCCTGTCAGACCAGCGGTTGCCGTTCGTCGCCCTGTCGTAAATGCAATAAAACCTTTGGCTTGTGCCTTCGCTCCATTGGATAACGCTCACAAAAACCTGCGTGGAGACACCCAATGGACGGATTCAACCTGCGTCATCTCGCTCTGGCTGTTGCACTGTCTGCCGGCATGGGCAGCGCCTTTGCCGCGACCGACAATGACTTTGTCGATAACGCCGCCGCCGGTGGCATCGCTGAAATCGAAACCAGCCGCCTGGCTCTGGAAAAAAGCCAGTCAGCTGACATCAAAGCCTTTGCCAACCAGATGATCACCGATCACAGCAAAGCCAACGATGAGCTGGCAGCAATTGCCAAGGCCAACGACATCGAAGTCCCGGACACCACCACCCTGGTCAAACAGGCCAAGGAAAAGATTCTCGACATGCGCGATGAATCCTTCGATGCGGCCTACGCCAACAACCAGGTCAAGGCTCACGAAGAAACCATCGAGCTGTTCAAGAAGCAGGCAAACACCGTGACCGATGACAAGGCCAAAGGCGCCACTGAACTGAAAGCGTTCGCGCAGAAGATGCTGCCAGCGCTGGAAAAACACCTGGCCCACGCCAAAGAGCTGCAAGCCAAACATCCGAGCAAGTAACCGCCCGGCAATAAAAAGGCCGCATCCTTCGATGCGGCCTTTTTGCGTTTCAGCGATCAACCGCCATCGGTGTCGATATCGGCGTCGGTGCTCTCGCCCGGTTCAGGACGGTCCGGGTCAGGCTTGAAACCGGGGCTGAAGTCGTTGCTGTTGTCACTGTGATGCTGCTTCTGATCGACCTCGGCAGCCGCGCTGTCCGCCTGTCCTTGTTCAGCCGGCGCGGGGGTATTTTGTCCCGGTGTCTGCGGGCCGATGGCCGGGTCGTTGCGGTTAATTGACTCTGAGGACTGATTTTGCTGTTGCGGCGCTTGCTCGTTCATATCCACCTCATTCATAGTCCTGCCTCCTTCTTCCAGCACGACTGGAAAACGTCGGGCATGCAGATTCGAAGCCTGACGCAGCAGATTCGTTCAAAACATCGTTGCCTGTTGCCACGCCGACTAGAGTTACCGGGGCGTTCGACGCGGCAGGCAGAAAAATTCGCTGCTTAATGAACAACTATTTCAAGCGGCAAATGTCAGTCAATTCGCGCCGGTCATTTCGCTGAGCCGGCACCATTACGTAACGGAGCGACACGCACATGGCAGCACTGCAGAACAGCACAGTTGAAGCAATCAGGAACAACCAGGCTCAACTGCTGAGCGAATGGACCAAACGCCTCGAAGCCAGCGGCGCCACGCGCAATCTCAAGGAACACGACCTCGCGCAGCAAACCCGCGACTTGCTCTCCCTGCTGCTGGCCGGTCTGGAAAACGGCAACGGCAGCAAGATTGCCGCCGCAGGCTGGGAAGACACCCGTCAGTTTCTTGAAAAGCTGTCGCAGAGCCGCGCCCTGCTCGGCCAGGATTCCCAGCAAACCGCCAACTTCATCTTCGCCCTGAAGGGCCCGTTGTTCGCCCTGCTGCAAAACCATTATCAGGACCAGCCGGCACTGCTCGCCGAGCAACTGCTGGAAGTTTCCGAACTGCTCGACACAGTCGGCATGCACACCATCGGCACCTTCCAGAAATCCCGTGAAGCGGTGATCAAGCGTCAGCAGGAAGAGCTGCTGGAACTGTCGACGCCGGTGGTCAAGCTGTGGGATGGCGTTCTCGCCCTGCCAATGATTGGCACACTCGATTCGCAACGCACCCAGGTAGTCATGGAATCGCTGCTGCAACGCATCGTCGACACCGGTTCCGAGATCGCCATCATCGACATCACCGGCGTGCCGACCGTCGACACCCTGGTCGCCCAGCACCTGCTGAAAACCGTGACCGCGATTCGCCTGATGGGCGCTGATTGCATCATCAGTGGCGTGCGTCCGCAGATCGCCCAGACCATCGTTCACTTGGGTCTGGATCTGCAAGGCGTTGTGACCAAGGCCAACCTGGCCGACGCCTTGAAACTGGCCCTGACTCGCCTGGGCATCAGCCTCGGCAAAGCGGTCTGAGCCGATGGAACGTATTCCGATTCTTCAAATGGGCGATTTGCTGCTGGTGACCATTCAGGTCGACATGCACGACCAGCTCGCCATGACCCTGCAGGACGATCTGTCCGAGCGCATCAGCCGGACCTCGGCCCGTGGCGTGCTGATCGACATCTCGGCGCTGGACATGGTCGACTCGTTCATCGGACGCATGATCGGCACCATCTCGGGGTTGTCGAAAATCATGGACGCCGAAACCGTGTTGGTCGGCATGCAGCCGGCCGTGGCGATCACGCTCGTTGAGCTGGGCATGACCTTGCCGGGCGTCAGCACCGCCCTCAACGTCGAACGCGGAATGAAACTGCTGCAGGATCGAGTACGCCTGCAATGACCGTACGCAGCAGTGGTACTCAACCCATCCTGATCGAACAGGACGTGGTACTGGCCCGCCAGACCACGCGCAAGCTCGCCACCGAATGCGGCATGCGCCTGATCGACCTGACCAAACTGGTCACTGCCGTCAGCGAGCTGGCGCGTAACACCATGGTCTATGGCGGCGGCGGCGACATGGATTGGCAGATCCTCGAGGAAAACGGCCGGGTCGGTTTGCGCATCACCTTCCGCGACGAAGGCCCGGGCATCCCCGATATCAAACTGGCGATGACCGACGGCTGGACTTCCGGCAGCGGACTAGGCCTCGGCCTGACCGGCGCCAAGCGCCTGGTCAACGAATTCGAACTCGACACTGAGCCCGGCAAAGGCACGCGCATTACGATCACACGATGGACATGAATATCACCGGGTCGTTGACCCAGGTTCTGCCGATCGAGGACAGCAGCCAGATCGGCCACGCCCGGCGCACCGCGCAGAAACTCGCCGAGCAGCATGGCTTCGACGAAAACGATGCCGGCCGCGTGGCACTGGTCGCGACGGAACTTGCAAGCAACGTGCTCAAGCATGCCCAGCGCGGCGAGTTTCATCTGCGTGTGCTGACTCGTCCGGATAACGGTTTCGGCATCGAAATGCAGACCGTGGATCGGGCGCAGGGCTTTGATCTGGATGCCTGTCTGGCGGATGGCTTTTCCACTGGCGGCACACAAGGCATCGGCCTCGGCGCCGTATCGCGGCAGACCAATGTCTTCGATGTCTACGCAGACCACCGTGGCGCGGTGTTGCTGGCGCGAATTTTTCCGCGCAGCGATCGTCAGGCCGATATCCGCTTCGGCGTCAGCCAGCATTCGCTGCATGCCGATCCAGCCTGCGGCGATGTCTGGCATCTGACGTATGAAGGCTCGCGGATCAGCGCGCTGGTGGTCGATGGCCTCGGCCATGGCGAGGACGCCGAACGTGCCGGCCTGGCCGGGGCCCAGGCATTCGCCCGGGCACCGTTTGCCGATCCAGTGGTATTGATGGAAGACCTGCATCAGGAAATGCTCGGCACTCGCGGCGGCGCAGTCGCTTTCGCGCAGTTCGACAGCCAGCGCGATGGTCTGACCTTCGCCGGTGTCGGCAACATTGGCGCCAGTCTGCTCGAGGCTGGCAAATCCCGTGGCCTGGCCTCGCATCCCGGTATCGTTGGCGGCCAGTACCGTAAAGCCAAACCCTTTGACTATGCTCACGTGAACGGACATTTATTGATCATGTACAGCGACGGCTTACAGTCCCGTTGGAATCTCAAAGACTACCCCGGACTGGTGCATCGCCATCCCGCCGTGATAGCCAGCGTCCTGCACCGCGACTTCTGTCGCGGTCGCGATGACGTGACGGTGCTGGTCGTTGCTCTGGAGGCCGCTCATGGCTGAATCGACTACCTTGAGCCATGCCGAACAGGCGGCGCTCATCGCTCAGTTGCAGCGCGAAACCACTGCCCTGCGCGAAGAGCTCGATGAAACCAACCAGGGCGTGCTGGCGCTGTACGCCGAGCTCGACACTCAGGCAGAAGAACTGCGTCAGGCATCGGATTTGAAGAGCCGCTTCCTGTCGTACATGAGCCACGAATTTCGTACGCCGCTGGGCTCGATCCTGAGCATCAACAGTCTGCTCGCTGACGAACTCGACGGCCCGCTCAGCCCTGAACAGCACAAGCAGGTAGCCTTCGTCAGCACCGCTGCCCGCGAGCTCAGCGACATGGTTGATGACCTGCTCGATCTGGCGAAGATCGAAGCCGGGCGCATCAGCATCTCGCCGGCCTGGTTCGACATGTTCGACCTGTTTTCGGCCCTGCGCGGGATGTTCCGGCCAATCGTCGATGCTTCGGCGGTGGATCTGATCTTCGAAGAGCCGCTGGGCCTGCCGCGCCTGTATACCGATGACAAGAAGCTCGGGCAGATCCTGCGCAACTTCATTTCCAACTCGCTGAAATTCACCACCCGTGGCGAAGTGCGCGTGTCGGCGCGACTGGAAGGTGAAGACAAGGTGCGCTTTGCCGTCAGCGACACCGGCATCGGCATCGCGGCCGAGCTGCATGACACGTTGTTCGAAGACTTCTCCCAAGTCGATTCGCCATTGCAGAAACGTCTGCGCGGCACCGGTCTGGGTCTGTCACTATGCAAGCGTTTTGCCGCCCTGCTCGGCGGTGAAGTCGGGGTAGACAGTACGCCGGGCGTGGGCTCGACGTTCTTTGTCATCATCCCGCTGGCAATCGCTCTGGAGAACGTCGATGAATCGTGACATCCGCCTGTTGATCGTCGATGACAACGTCGCCACCCGTTACGCCCTGCGTCGGCGCCTGGAGCGCCACGGCTACACGGTGCTCGAAGCCGGCACCGGCAGCGACGGCCTGGCCCTGATCGAGAGCGAAGCCCTTGATGCGTTGATCCTCGACGTCAACCTGCCGGACATGAGCGGTTTCGACATCGTCCGCCTGTTGCGCGCCGACCCGCGCACCGCGCTGCTGCCGGTGATTCATGTGTCAGCGGCGTCGATCCAGACCGGCGACATCATCACCGGCCTCAACGCGGGCGCCGATGCTTATCTGATTCACCCGGTCGACCCCGATGTGCTCTTGGCGACGCTGCGTACCCTGCTGCGGGTGCGCGACACGGAAAATGCCCTGCGCGAAAGCGAGGCGCGTTTCCGCGAGATCTTCGCCAACGTCTCGGCGCCGATCGCCGTGCTCGATGCCAATCTGAAAGTGCATGAGTGCAATCACGCATTCGCCCAATTGATCGTCGATAACCGCGATCCGCAAGCGCTGCGTGAATGCTTTGCCGAAGATCAATGCTCGATCCTCGATGAACTGCGTCTGCGTCTGGTCGACGGCGAGCGCTGGAAAGGCACGCTGAACATGCGCGTGCAGGGCGAGATTCGCGAGACGCAATGGCAGATTTCGCCGTATCGCACGCCAGAGCTGAGCCTGGTGTTCGTCGAGGACGTCACCGAACACCGCCACCGCGAGCGCTCGCATCTGGCGCGGCTGGATGACACCACCACGCAGCTGGCCAAGGAAGTCGCCGAGCGCGTGCACGCCGAAGCGCAATTGCTGCAAGTGCAGAAAATGGATGCACTGGGCAAGCTCACCGGCGGTATCGCCCACGACTTCAACAATCTGCTGACCGGGATCATCACCAGTCTGGAACTGATCCAGAAACGCGTGGCTGATGAGCGTCTGGACAAGGTGCAGTTCTACACCGAAGCAGCGCTGAACTCAGCGATGAGCGCGGCCTCGCTGACCCATCGTCTGCTGGCATTTGCCCGTCAGCAGCCACTGGATACGCGCCCGGTGGACATCAACGAGCATGTCCGCTCGCTGGAAGAATTGCTGGTGCGCACCATCGGCGAGCGCATCACCCTCAAGCTGGAACTGACCAACAAACCGGCGATTGCGCTGGTCGACCCGGTGCAGCTGGAAAGCGCCGTGCTCAACCTGGTGATCAACGCCCGCGATGCACTGCCCTCCGGCGGCAATATCTGGGTCAATACTTACGCCGCTTATTCCCACGGCGATCCGAATCTGGCCGATGGCGCGTACGTGGCATTGTCGGTACGCGACGACGGCACCGGCATCGAACACAACGTGATCGACAAGGTGTTCGAGCCGTTCTTCACTACCAAGCCGCTGGGCCAGGGCACCGGGCTTGGTCTGTCGACGATTTACGGCTTCGCCCGCCAGTCCGGCGGTGACGCGCACATTCGCAGCGTTGCCCGCCGTGGCACCGAAGTGACGATCATGCTGCCCGGCACCAACGACCCGACCGGGGCCGACGCGCCTGTGCCGGTGCCTGATGCCAAAGGCAGTGGCGAACATGTGCTGATCGTCGAGGACATGGCCACGGTGCGCTTGTTCGTTACCGAAGTGCTGGAAGATGCCGGCTATCGCTGCACGCAAGCGGCGGATATCGAATCGGCGCTGGAGCGCTTGCAGAACGACCCGTCGATCAATCTGCTGCTGACCGACGTCGGCTTGCCGCGCATGAGCGGCCGTGAACTGGCGGATGTTGCCCGTGGCTGGCACGAAGGGCTGCCGATCCTGTTCATGACCGGCTACGCCGAAACCGCGCTCAACCGCCAGGTCTTCCTCGGCACCGGCATGGACATGCTGGTCAAACCGTTCCAGATCAGCGAACTGCTCGACAAGGTCCGCCGCACGCTGGATGGCGCCTGAACTGACACACATCCCCGTGTAGGAGCGAGCCTGCTCGCGAAGGCGTCCGTCCAGTCAGCTCATCTGCGGCTGACATTCCGCTTTCGCGAGCAGGCTCGCTCCCACAGGGGGTCTGCTGTGTTACCACTTTATTGGGTACAGCCTGCAAAACTGTGGGAGCGAGCCTGCTCGCGAAGGCGTTCGTCCAGTCAGCTCATCTGCGGCTGACATTCCGCTTTCGCGAGCAGGCTCGCTCCCACAGGGG